>CAIPTA010000174.1 GCA_903867855.1 Oligoflexia bacterium
AATGTTAGCTGGAGGCGTGTACCGTGTCAAGCCCGTATATAGGGGCTTGAAATTAAAGGGTTTTTTGGCTCTTATTTTTGCCTGTGAGGTGGCCGCAGGGGGTGAGATCGAAGTATTTTGCTTTCCTGACTAGTTTCCGCCAAATTCCTTGACGGCTAGGCTTTTAAGCAGCTAGATTTCTGTTTTAACTGCTCTTTTTACTGTGGCCCTGGGAGAGCGGTGCTTTCGCACGGGGCTGCAAGACTTTCGCTGATAGAAGAGTAAAAATGGAAACGATGAAGCAATCGCAGGGAACGCTCATGAAAACACCTAGCCGTGGAACGAATTACGAGACAATCAAATTGCTTGCCCAAAGCGTAACGAAGCGCTTGGAGTCACAGCGCATGATTGCCATTCACCGCGAGAAGCGTGCGGAGTTGGCTGATGATCTTGCAAAGAGTATCGCCCCTTACGTGCTTACTCAGGAAGATCTCGAGAAGAACGTGATGGAATCGATTGGCGAGAAGAACGAAGAGCTCGATGATCTTCGCTTAAGCGGCGGTGAGGCCTATAGAACTCTTCGCCAATCCTGGCTTTCGAAGTACGGTGAGAACGAAGTAGATGGCTTGTACTTCCAGGAGCCAATTCGTTATACCGCTGGACGAATCATTTCTTTTTTAATGAAGTGCGATTTCGTGGATGAAGTTTTCTCTGAAGACTTGATTCTAGAGCGTACCATTGTGGCTACCATCGGTAGCTTCCGCCGCGCTAAACTGCACTAAGTAGCGGAGCGAACTATTTCGCTCCTTTCTTGAGCTAAACAAAAGATCGTTACACTTATGCGTGTGGCGGTCTTTTTTTTCGTGAAAATTTCATTTATTGCGGTGAATCGCTTGTAGGCTTCTCCTTTCAAACCTAGACTATATATTGGATGGTCTCAGGGAAGAGGCTGAAATTCAGAATATTTCTAAACTTCTTTCTTTTGAGCGCCGACTAGACTTACGGAAGCATTTTCGCGCGAGGTGCGCGGAAACACGGAGGCGTACGAGAATGAAGAATTTTATCCCATATCTTATGATTGCATCGTTGGCTTTTTCGCCAGTACTTTCGAGCATTGCTCGAGCAGACGATGACGATGCTAGAGAGCGCAAAGAGCAGCCGCTCAATGATAAAATTCAGCAAGACGAAGCTGACATCGCCACTCAAAATGGATTTCTGAAAACAGATCAAGCGAAGAAAAAAGCCGCAGCTGCCGCTTTAGCATCTGCAAAGCGAAATATGCAGCAAATGCAGCGCGACCTTGGTAGTGATAAAGTGCGTGATCCGAGTTTGATGTCAGCAGATGAAGCTGCGAAATTGGCCGCCGCTCAAAAGGCACAAGATACAGCTCAGCAAAATTATGACAGTGCGAACGATGCCGTAAACGCGGATCAAAGTGCCATCGCTGCAGATCAAAAAGATGAAGACAAGCTGAACAAAAAAATCGATGCCATCGAAAAAGTGGGAAGCACCACGAAGGCTCCTGATGATTGTCCGGATGGTAGCTGCCACGGTGGCAATAACGGCGCTCCCAACCAAAAACCTGATACTTTAACTGGCATCGCAAGAATCGTGGGTGCGTCTACACCTCTGCTTCTCGGTGGTCTCGGTGTGATCGCTGGCGTGAATGCGCAAAGCAGTTCTTATAAACTTTATAACCAGAGCAATACAGCACTTGGTCTACCTTCCGCAGCACCTAACGGCTACGGCGGCGTGATTGGCGCGGCTCTTGGCCCTGCCATGTTTGGTATGGCAGCAATGAGCGGCACTCTCTATGGTGCTGGCGGTTACGGCGGCGGCTATTACGGCGGTGGCTACGGTGGTGGTGGATATCCTGGCGGCTATTATGGTGGCGGTGGATTCATGCCTGGCGGTGGTTTCGCTGTTGGATCTGTTTTCGGCGGCGGTGGCTACGGTGGTGGCTTTGCTCCTTATGGTGGTGGCTACGGTGGTGGCTACGGTGGTGGTGGATTCATGCCCGGCGGCGGCGGCTTCGCTCCTTTCGCCCAAGGCGGCGGCTACGGATATGCACCTTACGGACAAGGCGGTGGTTTTGCTCCGTTCGCTGCAGGTGGCGGAATTGGTTTTGCCGCTGGTGGCGGATTTGCGCCGTTTGCTCAAGGCGGTGGCTACGCTCCGTATGCTCAGGGCGGCGGTTACGGATATGCACCTTACGCCCAAGGCGGCGGCTATGCTCCGTTCGCTGCAGGTGGCGGAATTGGTTTTGCTGCAGGTGGTGGCTTTGCGCCGTTCGCTCAAGGCGGAGGCTATGGTTATGCACCTTATGCACAAGGCGGTGGTTACGCTCCCTATGCGCAGGGTGGTGGCTACGCTCCGTATGCTCCATACTCCCAAGGCGGTGGCTTTGCGATAGGCAATGGCGTGGGATTTGCCGCAGGTTCTGCTTTCTCGGCACCGAACTATACTCCGGGAATTAGTCCTGGTTATTACCCAGGCTCTAATCAAGGCTACCCTGGGTATCCAGGTGCCTATCCCGGCGTGGCTTACCCAGGCGGCGGGTCACCATACTATAACTCGGGAACGCCAGTGGGTTTCCCTGGGGTGAACAGCTATAACAATCCTTACTATAGCGCGAGCCCAAGTTGCTACGGTGGTATGTGCAGTTATAACCCGAGCTTCGGTTACACGAATGGCCAGGTGAATAACAGCGGACTCGGCTCCTTCTACTCGAATGCCTCTTCTCAAGCAGCTGCTATGCAAAGAAGCGCTGCGGAGCAAGCGACATTGCAACAAGATGGAGCTGCAGCGGCAGCTGCTTCCCAAGAAGCTTCTGCTAGAGCAAGTTGGATTGGCTCTCAGGTAAGCGGCAGTTACTACAACGGTGGTAGCATCGGCTACGGCGGTGCTGGTTATGTTGGTGGCGGCTACGGATATAATGGCGGTGGCTACTATGGCGGTGGTGGATACTACGGTTCTCCGTACTATAACTCTTCTCCTAGCGTGCTAACAGCTCCGGCATTAACACCCGGCCGCATCTAAAAAGAAATTGTTTACCAACAGAAGGCCAGGGAGAAATCTCTGGCCTTTTTTATTTATAGGCGCGCTAAAAGCTGAGCGCTTTCCCAGCAGGCGCTGGCGGCTTCAATGCCTTTATTGTGGCCATCTTTTCCGCTGCGAGCTTCTGCTTGCTCATCCGTATAGGTGGTGAGAATACCGAAGGCGATGGGTTTATTGGTTTCTAGGCTAGCTTGTTGCAGTCCGATGGCGGTGCCAAGAGAGATGAATTCAAAGTGCGCGGTATCACCTTTGATCACGCAGCCCAAGGCGATCACGCCGGCATATTTTTTCTTTTTGGCGAGAGTTTTGGCGAGCAAGGGAATTTCGAAAGCGCCGGGAGCAAAGTAGATATCTTTTTCTTCCACTTTTATTTTTTTGGACAATAAGAATTGTTTCGCTCCATCGAGGAGTCCGAGAGTTACTTCTTCATTAAACTTACTCACTACAATCGCAAACTTCATAGCTGATCCTTCTCTCCCACTTTCAGGAGATGCCCCATCTTTTCTTTTTTCGTCATCAGGTAGGCAAGGTTATTGGCATTCGGCTTCATCTCGATGGGCACCTGCTCCACGATCTCGAGGCCGAATCCGCCGAGGCTCACAATTTTCTTGGGATTATTCGTGAGGAGACGCATCTGCGTAACACCGAGATGGCGAAGAATCTGTGCGCCCATACCATAGTGGCGAAGGTCTGCCTGGAAGCCAAGGTGGCGATTGGCCTCTACCGTATCGAGGCCTTGGTCTTGCAGAGCATAGGCTTTGATTTTATTACCGAGACCGATGCCGCGACCCTCATGGCGACGCATATAAATAAGAACACCATTACCACTCGCGCCGATTTGTTGGAGCGAGGATTGGAGCTGCTGACCACAATCACAGCGCATGGAGCCGAGAGCATCTCCTGTTAGGCATTCGGAGTGCACGCGCACGAGAGCTGGATCTTTTAGTTTGCCATCAGTGGAGCGAACGAGCGCGAGATGCTCGGTGCCGTCCACGAGCGAACGAAAAGCATGCATGCGGAATTCTTCACCAGGACCGGCAAATTCGGAGGGAAAGCGAGTTACAGCGATTTCTTCGATGAGGGATTCTTTGCTGGTGCGTTCTTCGATGATTTGCTGAATGGTGACGATTGGGAGTTTATGTTTTTCGGCAAAAACTTTTAAATCAGGCAGGCGAGCCATGGTGCCATCTTCGTTCATGATCTCGCAGATCACGGCGGCAGAGCGAAGGCCCGCCATACGGCAAAGATCAATCGAGCCTTCCGTATGACCTGCGCGAACAAGCACACCGCCTTCTTGAGCGCGGAGGGGGAAAATATGTCCGGGGGAGATGATATCTTTGGCACCTTTTGTAGGATCGGCAGCAACGCGCACCGTTTGGGCGCGATCGGCGGCGGAGATGCCTGTGGTGACGCCTTCTTTCGATTCAATGGAAACAGTGAAGGCGGTTTTCTTGGGCGAGCGATTGTCTTGCGCCATCATGGGTAATTGCAGCTCATCCACGCGCTTGCCGTCTAAGGCGAGGCAGATAAGACCACGAGCATGGCTAGCGAGGAAATTGATGAGATCAGGTGTAACGTGTTCGGCCGCGAATACGAGATCGCCTTCGTTTTCTCGATCCTCATCATCGATGAGGATGATCATCTTACCGTTTTTTAGTTGCTCAAGGGCTGAATGAAGTTTGGGCATAGTTTCTCGATATATTTAGCGAGCACATCTACTTCGATATTCACGGTGCCGCCGGGTTGAATTTCAGAGAGGTTCGTGTGTTTCCAGGTATGAGGAATGATGAGTAGGGAAACGATAAATTCGTTTTGTTTGGTTTGTTGCAAATGATTGATTGTGAGACTGACGCCGTTCACAGCGATCGAACCTTTTTCTACACAGTAGCGACCATATTTAGGATCAAGAGCGATGGAAAGTTTGTGGTGATCGTGGCCGGGGGAAGAGTTGAGTAGAAGGCCAGTGGTATCCACGTGACCTTGCACGAAGTGGCCGCCCATGCGATCAGAGGCTTTTACAGCGCGCTCCAGATTTACTTTTTGACCTTCTTGAAGGTCTTTTAGGTTAGAGCAGGCGAGGGTTTCTTCGCTGATGAAAAAGTGAGCGTCACCCTTTGGGTTGCTTTCCGTAACGGTGAGACAGATTCCATTGATCGAGATGCTTTCGCCATTTTGCAGGTCGGTGAAGCCAGTTTGGATCACGGCTTTGCGCTGTCCGCGACGATCTTCTACGCTTTGTACTTTGCCGATTTTTTCAATGAGTCCCGTGAACATCTGTCTCCTCTCGGAAGCGAACTTCGATCTCTTCCTCTGTCGAATGCTTCTTTATTACCACATCTTCGTCCCAAAGGCCGCTCTCCAAAAAGGCCTGGCGCAGCATGGGGCCGCCCTCTACGAGCACTTCTAAAACTCCCTTTTTGCCGAGAATTTCGAGGCCTTCCTCGAGGCTTGCGGGAAATAGTAGCTCAAAACCACGCTGTTCTGCCGCTTTTTTATAGTTGTCGGGCACCCGTGCGCGGCGATCGGAGATCACGAGATAGCGGGGTTTGCGCTTGGGGTGGTCCGGAATATGACGCACCGTGAACTCAGGGTTGTCGGCGAGAATGGTTCCGGAGCCTGTCCAGATCGCATCGGCGCGTTTACGCAGTTCATGGGCAAAAGTGAGGGCTGATGGGGAACTGAAGGTTTTAGCGCCCGTGGGTGGGATCATGGAGTTCTTTTCATCGAAGACAGCCTTCATGGTGACCCAAGGCAGTCCCACCAGGACATTCTTCGCGAAACCGCGGATGAGAAATTGGCACTCCTCTTCGAGACAAGGACCGATCACTTCGAGCCCCGCTTTTTTCAAAAACTCCGCGCCACCACCAGCAACAGATGGATTCGGATCGAGAGCGCCATAGACTACGCGACGAATATTTTTGTGTTTCAGAATCGCGGCGGTGCAAGGGCCTGTTTTGCCCTGGTGGTTGCAGGGCTCAAGTGTAACTACGATAGTTTCAATTTCTTTTATCTTGCCCATTTGTTCTGCGAGTTGCAGGAGTTTGGCCTCTGCGTGCGCTTCTCCCGCGCGAGCATGACCGGCCCCGAGTAGTATTTTACCTTTGGCATCGAGGGCGACAGCGCCAACGGGTGGATTGGGGGAGGTGGCTCCGACAAATTGTTCGGCAGCGTTGATCGCCATGCGCATGGCACGTTCGTATTTTTGTGTTTCCATAGGAGAGATATAAGGCAAGTGCGAGGTGAAATGCAATGCGTAGAAAAAAGCTTGCGTGATGGGAGGAGTGTCCCTATCCTAATTGTAAGGCGTGCAGGATGTGCGCCCTTTTTATTTCTGGCGACGCTTGAAAATGTCTAATCTCCGCGTTGTCTCAGAATTTACCCGTTGATCTCGGTCAATTTTGCGGGATCAGATAACAGTTCTGAGACAGATCTCTGTATTCTGAGTAAGAATCAGAGATCCGAATCAGATCAGACAAACAGATTCTAATTCTCCAGCACGAATTGGCCTTTTTTCACTTCCGTCATCCATACCAAATGCAGACCTTGATGATCTTTGGCTGAGAAGCGCACTGGCTCGCTTAAGCCAAGATCGAGCGAGAAATTATCATTGGCGGCAGCGAGGAACGATTCTCTTGTGAGCGGTTGTTTTGCTTTCTTGGCGATGGCGGCAAATACTTTTGCATTAACAAATCCCTCTAAACCGCCGATGGATGTGTGTTTAACTTCTTCGCCGTGAGAGATCGCATCAGGGATTTTCGGGAGATGCTTTTCGGTCAGGTCCAGATATTCTTTCACCACCGAAATTGTTTTTTGGCTTAGCGGCGGTAGAATCTGGCTCACGAGAATTTCCTTGGTATAGTCTCTTTTTGCCTGTTTGCCAGCCTCGATTAAAAGATTGAGCATATCTTGCGCACCCACAAAGGAAATATTAACGATGGGGCCTTTGAAGCCTGCGTCTCTTGCGTCACGAATAAAGGCAGCGGCAGGAGCATAGGAGGCGATAGAAACGATAGCGTCCACCTTAAGTTCCTGGAGCTTTTTCGCCTGGGCTTGCATGCTTTCAGAAAACTTCGCGCCACGCTGGTATTTTTCTTCGCCAAGAATAGAAAGGCCACGTTTGTCGAGAGCAGCTTGCAGGGCGGCTTTACCAGATTGACCATAAGCATCGTCTTGAATGAAAATACCAACTCTGCTTTTCTTCCTTGCGGCGAGACTCTTCACAATGGCTTCACCTTCGTCGGAGTAGGGCGCTCTAATATTAAAGACCATTTCATCATAGGGCGGCGTGCGTTGCTGTTTCGCGCCGGTGCGATTGGCGAAAAGAAAAAGGCCAGATTTTTCTTCGCGAGACTTTGCAATCAAGGGTAGGGCTTTCACTACAGTTGGTGTGCCCACATAGCTGAAGAGTGCAAAGAGGTCAGATTGAGCAATAAAATCTTTTGTATTCTTTTCCGTGAGATCAGGATTATAGGCATCATCTTTCACTATAACCTGGATCGGACGCCCATTGATTCCACCGTTTCTGTTTAGCTCTTCAAAATAGGTTTCGGCCCCAAGCCAAGTTTGCTGGCCAAAATGGGAAGCTCCTCCAGAGAAGGCTGCGGATTGTCCGAGCAGGATGGGGGTATCGGCTGCGTGAGCTTTTATCGTTGATGCGCTGAGGAGGCTCAATATGCAGAGGGCTATAGGAAGCGTTTTCATTTGTTTCGATACCATTTTTTTCTCCCGAAAATGCAGATGCTAGAATAAGCACGTTTAGATTATACTGGAGTCGCGGCAGAAGAGATTATTTTTATTTGGGGGATCGCCTGCGGTTTTCAGGTAATGCTGTTGGCGTGTATTTTTTGGGAGCTTCGTGTACTGCGTATTATACCAATTCAAAGTTAAGCCAGGAATGAATCTGGAGTTTGAGCAATGTTGGGGTGAATTCACCGAAGCGATCTATCGGGTCTGTGGAAGTTTAGGTTCTCGCCTGCATAACACGGAAGATTCATCGGTCTATATTGCCTATGCCCAATGGCCAACGAAAGAAGTTTGGGAGAGAGCAGTGTCAGATTCTTCGTATACACAGGAAGAGCTGAGTGCGCGTATGCGAATGCGAAGCTCCTTGGAAGAAATAAAAGTGCTCTATGGTTTATCTGTATTGGATGACAAACTTAAGACGATTCCTCATTCGTGAATAACTACCGGTAACGAAATAGATATTTGCTACTCCTATTTGTTACCTGCCGTGGACTTGCGATAAATATCGTTATCTTTTATTTCCATCCAATTGCCAGGGCTTTCTGTGACCATGAAGCCTAATTTTTCATAGAGTGCGTGAGCATCTTTTGTGGCGAGACAAATTCTTCGCAGGTTTTGCAGCGACGAATGCTCCATCACACTTTTCATGAGCCACTCCGCCAAACCCTGGCCGCGGTACTTTTCTTCCACGTAGACATCGCAGACCCAGGCGAAGGTGCTTTTATCCGTGACCACACGAGCAAATCCAATCAGTTGCTTTTCGTTAGTGAAGAGGCCAAAACAAAGGGAGTTTTCGATCGCTGCTCGCACTTTTTCTTTTGGAATTCCGAGGCACCAATACGCCTGCGTAGATAGAAAGGCATGAATGGAATCAATGTCGAATTTGGATGGATCAGTAGAAATAGAAAAGCCTGAATTATTTTTCTTTTGCATAGAATTTTACCTTATTCCAGGCTTCGGAAAAATCATTCTTTGGATTGAGCCCTTTGCCCTCAGCGAGAGAAAGGGCCAATGACCTGAGATTCGTTTCTATGATGCCATCCCGATTGGTTTGGGGATTTTGAAGAGTTACTGTCGGCAATAGCTCGTTTGATCTAGAGAAGAAGTGCCTTGGCCAGAAGCCACTAAACCAAGGCATTGGTCGTAAATGCCAGTATTGCAGCGATCTCTTGTAAATCCGTCGCAAACTCGATCGGCAGAATCACAAGTTTCTAAGGAGTAACTCTTTGTACAATCGTCGTAGCTCATGGCGTGGCAAACAGAAATGGATGAACAGGCAACAACAGCAGATAACAACAATAGCTTCAACATGGATAATGATCTCCCATCGTGAGAGAGATTTCTCTCAAAACTGCGATCGGGAGCCTTTCTAAGTAGCAAAGATAATACAGGAAGCGAACGGCCTCGTCAATAGTTGATTGTTTTGGTCTAATATTTTGTGTTTTATCTAACTATTTAATATAATTGGGTGTTTTTGTGCTGTCCGGTGACGCATTCGGCGTAACCCGTCATGTTTTTCTTCGTCCATTCGCAGGTAAACCACGAAACGCGGAGCTGATGTTTAAATAATCCCAAACATCAGCTAGCCATGGCAATAAAAAAGCCCACTTCCGGCGCCGGAAGTAGGCTCTATAATATAGGCTGCCAAGGATTTTAAAAATCGTCCAAGATCAAGGCGCCGAAGTGGGGCCAGCCGTGAGCCGCACTCCTGTGCGGCGGAACGGGGGACCTGCAAGGCAACGCAGAGATTGGAGATTTTTAAACTCCGCTCTAGAAGCTAGCGTCGAATACGATCGAACTCGACTTCGCTTCAAATCCTTTTTGATACTCTGTCACCTTCTTCTCGAAGAAATTGGTGAGTGGTTGCACATCTTGGAGCACCATGAAGCTGAAGGGATTTTTTGCGTTATAACGACGCTTAAATCCAAGCTGCACGAGGCGTTGATCGGCCACGTATTGAAGGTATTCATACATGAGCGCAGAAGATAGACCCGTCACGCCTTGGGAGAGAGCATCGGCGCAGAAAGCCATCTCAACTTCGAGGGCTTCATCAATCATCTGGTGAATGCGTTTCTCGAGGGCTGCATCCCATAGGTGAGGATATTCTTCGTGGATGGTGGCGAGCACGGCCATGGTGCCTTCGATATGCATGGTCTCATCGCGGAATACCCAGTTGGTCGCGGTGGCGAGTCCTGGTAGCAATCCTTTATTGCGAAGGTAATATACATAAGCGAAGGAGCCGAAGAAGAAGAGACCTTCCACACAGGCGGCGAAGCAAACCAAGTTCTCAATGAACTGGCGGCGCTTCTCGTCAGTATCCACTTTATCGAGCTTATCGATGCTATCCATATACTTGAAGCAGAAATCCGCTTTCAACTTCACGGAGGGAGTGGTTTTGTAGGCATCGAAGGCAGCCTTACGCTCTTCCATGTCTGGAATATAGTTATCCACGAGGAGCAAATAGGTTTCTACGTGCAGCATCTCATCGAAGAGTTGCTTGCCGAGGAACATACGATACTCAGGGGAGTTCACGTGCTTGTAGAAATTGAGCACGAGATTGTGAGCTACGATATTGTCCGCGGTGGCGAAGAAGGCCACAAGACGCTTAATGAGGTGCGCTTCTTGTGGAGTAACGCGATCGCGGAGGTGTTCGAAGTCGATGGAAAAATCGAGCTCATCGGTTGTCCAAATATTCTTGATAGAATCTTTGTACATCTGGAAGAACTGCGGATATTTCATCGGCCTTAGGGTTAAGTCTAATTCTGGATTAAGAATCATGATGATGCTCCTATAAATTCAATTTATTGACAAGACTCGCAAGAGCCGGGGTTTTCGAGCGAACAGGTAACGGCCTCTGTTGCTGCTGCGGTTTCGCCTTCAGTGTTCAGAGTGGTTTTCTGAATCGCTGTTTTTGCGCGAGAACGCAGATAGTAAGTGGTTTTGATACCTTGTTTCCATGCATACATATACATGGAGGAGAGCTTGCCGATATTCGGATTTTCCGAAAATAGGTTCAAGCTCTGGGATTGACACACGAACGCAGATCGTAGCGCTGCCATGTCAATCAAGTCTTTTTGTGGGATTTCCCAAACCGTGCGATAGAGGTCGCGCACGTCTTGCGGAATTTCTTCGATGGCTTGAATGGAGCCTTCTGCGGAAATGATTTTTGCACGAATGCGATCATTCCAGAGATTGCGCGCCTTCAAATCTTCGATCAGGTAGCGATTCACTTGGAGGAATTCACCGCTCAAGGTTTCGCGCTTAAAGAAGTTGGAGATTTGCGGCTCGATACTCTCGAAGCTTCCCACGATCGAAGCGATCGTGGCAGTTGGGGCGATTGCGATGAGGAGGGAGTTACGAATTCCGTGCTGTTGCACTTCTTTCGCTAACTTATCCCAATCGAAATGCAATTCCGGCATCGCTTCTTGGTGAAGGTCTGCGAGTTGCACTTGGAGCTGGCCTTGGGCATAGCGAGAGGCTTTGAACTCAGCAAAGCTTCCTTCTTTTTTCGCCATTTCCATGCTGCTTGTTACCGCTTGGTAATAAACAGTTTCAGAAATGCGAGAGGACACTTTTTTCGCAGCCTCTGTGTGGAAGGGGAGCTTGAGCTTAAAGAGCGCATCTTGGAGACCCATAATGCCTAAGCCCACTGGGCGCCATTTATTGTTGGAGTGTTTGGCTTCTTTGGTGGGGTAGAAGTTGATATCCACCACGCGATCCAAGAATTTCACGGCCACATTCACTACCTTGCGAAGGTGATCGTAGTCGAATTGCCCATTCTTCACGAAGGCAGCAAGGTTGAGTGAGCCCAAGTTACAAACAGCGGTTTCTTCGCCGTTCGTTACTTCCAAGATCTCTGTGCAGAGGTTGGAGCTATGGATCACATTGCCGGGCTTGCCAGTTTGTGCCGAGCGCATATTAGCTTTGTCTTTAAAGCACATCCAGCCATTGCCGGTTTCTGCGAGACATTGAGTCATGCGGGCATAGAGGCCGCGAGCAGAAATCTGCTTCATCGCTTTGCCTTCTTTTTCTGCGCGCTCGTAGGCCGCTTCAAATTCTTCGCCGAATGTTTTGAGGAGCTCTGGCACATCCGAAGGAGAGAAGAGCGACCACATTTCGTCTTTCTCTACGCGCTTCATGAATAGATCTGGGATCCAGAGAGCGAGATTGAGATTGTGAGCGCGACGTTCTTCGGCGCCGGTATTATTACGTAGCTCTAGGAAGGGCTCGATATCGGAGTGCCATGGCTCCAAGTAAACCGCGGCGGCGCCTTTGCGCTTACCCCCTTGGTTTACCGCGTGCACGGAAGAATCAAATACCTTCAAGAAAGGAATGATTCCGTTGGAGAGACCATTGGTGCCACGAATGAGAGCACCGGAACTGCGAACAGGAGTCCAGTCGATGCCGATGCCGCCGGAGAACTTCGAGAGGCGAGCGCAATCCGTGATGGCTTTGTAAATACCATCGAGACTATCTTGCTCTACGGTGAGCAAGTAGCAGGAGCTCATCTGTGGGTGACGCGTGCCCGAGTTGAAGAGGGTAGGCGTAGAAGGCATATAATAGAACTGGCTAATGATATCGTAGAATTCGGTGGCTTCTTTTACCGACTGAGAAAGACCAAGTGCCACGCGCATGAAGAGCCATTGTGGGCGCTCAATCACTTTTCGTTCAGTGGGGTGACGAAGCAAATAACGATCCGCTACGGTTTTTAGGCCGAAGTATTCAAAAAGATCATCGCGCTCGTGGCGGATCGCAAAATCAATCGCTTGAGGATCGCTCACGGCGAGTTCATATACTTGGGAGCTCAGCAGGCCTTGCTCGAAGGCTACTTTTGCGTAATCCGAGAATACGGCATCGCGGCCCACTTCTTTTTTAATGCTTTCGCTTAGCATGCGCGCGGCTACTTTGGAGTAGTTCGGCTCGTCTGCCATGAGCATTACTGCATTCGAAATGGAGAGCTGATCTAGTTCTTCGGTGCTGCTGTTATTATGAAGGCCGGCGATCGTTCGCTTGGCGATTTCGATTGGTTCCACATTCGGAAGACCTCGGCAAGCGCGGTTAACCGCGTCCAAGATTTTCTCCATGCGCACTGTTTCTCTAGATCCGTCTCTTTTTATGACTTCCATCATGGTTGTGTTTCCCCTTGTTGCGTTCCCTGGTTTGCGTACCGGGTTTGCGTTCCCTTAGTTTCCACCTAAATAAATCTACACGTTTCCGTCTGTCTTTTAGAGACAGACTTACCCTTCATCGTGTGATTGCTTGAAGTAAAATAATTTTATTTATTTACTTCCGGTAATGCTCACGACTTCTCTCTTATTAGCCTGCTTAAAGATTCCCCTCTTTAGTGCAAACCTACAGCTAGTGGTAGTGTCTATAATTTAACGCTATCTATAGTGGTGGTCGCCGTCAAGCACGACGAAAAAAAATCTGATTGCGCTCACGCGTTATTCTTTTTTTCACGGAAGTTTTTTCACAATTTGTCCCCAAGTTCTACCCATTGCCAGGTGAATCGGCGAAAAAAAACTATGACGCTTTTTTTTCCCTTGCTTCGTGTAGAAAAAAACTAGGCGAGAAAAAAGATTGACTGCCTTAAAGTGGAGCTGGAGCTTCTTCTATGAAAAATATTTTTCTCTCTGTATGTGCCCTAATGCTTGCCTCGAACTCGCCCTGCCTTGGCGCGATGATGGAGGATTTAGGTAAGAGACTCGTTGTGGATGGTTTCGCAAAGGCTAGCATTCCAGAAGAGCCTAGTTTTCGTTTTTTTAGCACGCCGAATCGCAGTTGGCTGATCGGCATGCGGCAAGTTTTTCTAGTGCACGCGAAACCAGAGCGTGTGGCTTTGGTGCTCGATACCGTGAAAGAGTATACCGGAATTTTTAGCGGCGTGAAGAAAGCCGAGTTCACAGAGTATAAAAGCATCAACGAGTATTCTGTGTTTACAGAGACGCAAGTGGATTTTCCTTTTGTGCCCAATGATCAAACGGAGCTTAGCTACCATATTGATCGCAGCCAAGGAAAAGTGCTCTACCGCTACACTTTGAAGAAGAGCAATAGCGTAAATCAATTTGATGGCGTGATCTTTCTATTGGCCACGAAAGAGGGCGATACCCTTTATTTTGAGTATGATTCTTTTGAACCCGATTTGGGAATCGCGAAGATGGCAGGGGAACAAAAAATTTGGGTGGAGAGTGCGCTTGGTAATTTTCAATCGGATTGGGCGGTAAAGCTGCGCGCAGAACATGCAGATTGGCCGGCTAGTAAAGTGTTAAGCACGAGCGAAGACAAAATGAGTGCCGGACGGCGCGCCCTAAAAAAACTTTTTGAGGAAAAAAATACGGAAGACCTAAAGACAATTCTAGATTTGAATCACTAGCGTGCAGGCGTTTCGATCGGGGCAGGATTCTTTTTTCTGCTCTGCCATGCAAAGAAGAGGATGGACCCAACGATGGCTCCCATGATGGCTCCACCAAGCATACATTCACGATAGGTTTTGAGGCTCCAGTCCACCGCTTGCTTGCAGCTGATGGCCACCTCTGCAGGAGGAGTGAAATACCAAGAAAGAACACTGGGGGCAAACCAAGTGATTAGCACTGCCCCCAAGAGTCCGCCAAAAAGCAAAAAGGAGAGAAATCGCTTCATCTCACTTAGAGGCTAAAGCGCGAGCCCACGAGGAAGTACCAAGTGCGGTTCTTCTGCGAAGCTGTAAGTGTTGGCTGCAAGTTCGTGAGACCGAAGGAAGTGCGGATCTCTGCGAAAGCGCTATATTGTTGGGCGATCATGCCTTCCACGCCAACACCGAAATCAAGGGAGGCATCCAAGCTTGGAATGCCCACAACATCAGTCGATGCTGCGCCAGATTGGGAGCTGCTGGAAAGACGAATGTCTACCTCTGGGCCCACCAGAAGGTATGCGTGGTGAACTGCAGGCACTGCAAGGTGAGTGAGCATAGGAAGTGCGAGGTAGTTATAGCTGTAGGTGGTGCTTGCAGCTCTATCTAGGTAGCCTTTTTGTACATACAAGGCTTCCAATTGAGCAGAAACAGAATCGGAGTATTTGTAAATCGCGCTTGCTCCACCAGTGAAGCCATTCACAGCGGCGAGGTCTTGATTGCGCCAGGTGATTTTGGTGCTAGCGATATCCAATCCAGCGAGAGCTCCTACGCTCCATGGACTGGCTGCTTGAGCGCTAGTGGTAGCGGTGAGTAGGGTCAAAAAGAAAAAAATCTTGGCTAGCTTCATGGGTAACAAGTCTCCTATTAAGTTTGAATGAGTATTTCTCACGCTTCCGGTCTTTGCAAGCTATTGAATCGGATAAAAGCTGTCATTTACTGGCGCAGAGCGTCTAGTTGTAATCTCCAAGGCTTGACTCAGCTTTCGCAATGTTTCAGACTACGAGCGGAGGTATTCATGAAAATTGTATTTTTAAGTCTGTTGTGTTCCATCCCATTTTTGCTTGGTGCAACTACCGCCCATGCTGGTGAAAGCTGCTCGATCGAAGCCAATTGGCAATACTGCGGCCCTGACGGTGAAGTATTCGATGCTGGTTGCACAGTTACTTGCGATGCTCACCAAACGGCGAGCTGCCAGCCAGCCTCTGCCTTTGATATTCCTGGCCCGTACGGAATGCATGGATCTTGTCAGTTATTTCCATCCTACTGTGCTTGCGAAAACTGAGTAGAGCGATGTGCGATTGCTGGTAGAACGGCCGGAACAAGATGAAAAATAGCGGCGTATCTGTTCTCATTCCAAATTATAACTATGCAAAATATGTTGGGGCAGCGATCCGCAGCGTTCAGGCGCAGACGCTCCCCGCATTCGAAATTATCGTGATCGATAATGGTTCCACGGATAATTCGCTCGAAGTGCTGCGTGCCTTTGGCGATACCATTCGTTTAGTTTCTCAGGAAAATCGCGGTCAGGGTGGAGCACGAAATCGTGGCTTGCAAGAGGCGAGGGGAGAGTTCATCGCCTTTTTGGATGCGGATGACGTTTGGCTTCCCGAAAAATTAGAAAAGCAAATGAAGCTCTTTGCTGATCCGGGGGTGGGGCTCGTCTACGGTGGGATGACGGTGGTAGACGCTGATCTAAACACCGTGCTTCCCGTAGAATATATGGCGCCGACTCGGCGCGGAGATGTTTTGGAAATTTTTGCGCTCTCGAGCGAGGCTGTGGTGAGAGGTGGCGAGAGCACTTGTGTGATTCGGCGCTCTGTTTTCTCCCAAACTGGTCTCTTCGATTTAGAGCTTTCCATCAGCGCGGGCTGGGATATGTACCGCAAAATCGCCTCCGTTTGTCGATTTGATTTTGTGCCGAAGACCATTGCTCTTTATCGAAGGCATGGGAACAATGCTTCCAGACGCATGGACCTCTACGCAAAAGATACAGAAAAAAAATTAGCTAATTTTTTTTGCGATCCACTCTCTCGTGCCGTGTGGCCCCTTCGTAGGCAAGCCTACGGCGTGCATTTTCTCGCCCTGAGTGGTGGCTTCTTTCATGGTGGAAATTTTTCGCAAGCCATTCACTACTTTGTACGGGCGGTATGGGCTTGTCCTTCCACGATTTTTCAGGTTTTTTTATTTCCCCTTCGGTGGCTGCGAAGAAAAGTAAGAATTTAGGAGCAAGTATTATGCAGGAATCTTCTCAACTCGTTCCCATTCTCCTTAACTTGGCGGCGGCTTTGATCGGAGCGCTTGGTCAGTATTTCTATAAGTTGGGCGGAACGCGCCTTTCCCTTGTGCCCCTTTGGAAAAATTGGCCACTCTTTCTCGGCATGATTCTCTTTTGTGGAGTGATGTTTTTATTCGTGCTGGCATTTAAGGCCGGCGGAAAGCTTTCTGTAACGTACCCAGTGTATGCCACTACCTTCGTGTGGGCATTTCTCTTGGCGATCTTTGTGAATAAAGAATCTTGGACTATGCTGCAGCTCGCGGGGATTCTGGTGATTCTGGCCGGTGTAATTTTAGTCGCTGTTGGAGCCAAAGCTTGAATAGTTGGATTCCTGGCAGAGCTCTCCTAAAAAAGCACTATTTTTCTGCGCTCATTGCCACGGGCGCCGATAAGAGACAGCTCGCCCTCCTCAAGCAAAAGAACTTGGTGCCCATTCTTAGTCTTCATCGTGTCACAGATATCGAAAATAATTTCTGGTCGCCGCTTAAGCCGCAACTATTCGATCAGCTCCTAGGCTATTTAACAAAAAATTTCGAGCTCGTGAGATTTTCGGAATTACAAAAGCAGACCAAGCTACCTAAAGCTATTTTATCCTTTGATGATGGCTGTTTAGATTTTTATGAAATTGCTGTGCCAATTTTAAAAAAATACGGGTTGCCAGCGAATATCAATATTATTCCGAGCGTTGTGCTGGGCGAATCGATTCCTTGGCACGCTGAGCTTTTTGATTTTCTTCAGTTTGCTCCCGATAAATATGTGGAAAAAATTTCTTTGGATTCATTTTCGATGAAGCTCAATCGAAGTTCACGAACGCAAAAGGCTCAGTATGGGGAAAAAATTTCGCGTTTTTTAAAAAATCGGCCACGCTCAGAGCGGATTAAGCTTTGGGGCCCGATCGCAAAGTTGATTCAAGATTGG
Source organism: Oligoflexia bacterium (assembly GCA_903867855.1). Classification (GTDB taxonomy): domain Bacteria; phylum Bdellovibrionota; class UBA1018; order CAIPTA01; family CAIPTA01; genus CAIPTA01. The sequence continues at coordinate 17,364 of CAIPTA010000174.1, forward strand.
AAGGCTACAAAAGAGAGGCCTCGATTGTTTATGAATCTAGAGGAAGTAAGGCGCATCCAGAATGATCATGAGATTGGGGCGCATTCTTATACCCACGAATCGATGGCTTTTGAGTCCACTGATTTTTTTCAAAAGGATTTTGCACGGTGCCAGCAGTTTTTCCGCGATACGCTACAGCAAAAATTAGCGATATATGCTTTTCCCAATGGTAGCTACCGAGAGGAGCAACTGAGTTATTTGTTAGAGAATCAGGTGGAGGCGGTGCTGCTCGTGGAAGAGGCATTCACGCAAGCGAAGGGTGCCGTACATAAGCGGATCACGCTTAGTGCTGATTCTTTCGATACCTTAAAACTCCAGGCCTTGGGATATTTAGTTCGCTAATGTAGGCGCGCTTCAAAACCATTGCAGGGAAAATACATTCCTGCCAACGGCCTCTGCATCCATCCAGAAATTACTTTGGCCAGGAACACATTCAAAATCTCTGGAGATGCCCTTGCAATCTTTTCCGAAGGAATTTCTCAGTAAGTATTCCGTGCGATGAGTAGAGGGATTGATTCTTTTACCAATTAGTAAGGCAATGTGCTGGGAGCAGCTCTTAAATCGCATAGTGGAAATGTGGCTAGAGTAAGACGCTCCCCCAGAAAAAAGTTCATCACAGATCCCGATTGCGAGTGGCTGAGATTGAGCGGAACTGAGTCGCTTATCAATCTCGATCCTCACTCGCTCCGCGTAGCGATGATCTAGCTCCTTCGCGTTCGGCGGAATAGTTCCAGTTGCGGGGGGCACTAGCACTTCGACTTGGCAAGCGGGTAAATCTTTAGGTAGGGCAAAAGTATTTTCCTTCGTGCATTCTGTGGAAATGAAGGAATTTAGAAATTTCACATCGTTGGAGTTTTTTAGCGCCGTAATAAGATTTTCCAGAGTAGGTAATTTTGAGGTATTAAAGCCGTTGCGGCGCATGTCGTTAAGAACATCTTGCGCGAACTGCTTTGCCTCGTTTTCTTGAGTTTTTTTTCTGTTCGAGTAGTCTTTCTCATTAGCATCAGCGCTTCGTGCCAGTTGGAGAGGAAGCGTGCTTCGGCCGAAGGCAAGGCTAGATCCGTGAATATCGTCGGCGAGTTTCAGCATGGCTATGATGGATTGATTCACTTTTGCGAGAGATCTTGGGGTGCTTTCTTCGAGAGCAATCACATGGCACGCATCCTCCATCACAAGCGGAGAACTGTTGCTAGACATGCCCATACCCTCAGCAGCACGGAATCGATTCACTAGATCGGCGAGTTGGTCTCGGAATTGATAGGCAGAGGCAATCTGCCGCTGCACTTGCAAATAGCGATCGGCGTAGATTTCCACGTGTTCACCTGTTCTGCCTTGTAGACTTCGATCATTGCAGAGCCGCGCGCCTCTTTGCTTAATTATATTTACGGTAAGGCAGGGGCTCGATTTGCCGATCTCTGCTTTGCCCGTAGCATTTGCAGCATCAATGGCTAGCTTTATAGCGGAGGTGGAAAGATCAATGCGCCGATCGCCGTGACTAAATCTCCAGGCATCGATCATCTCTGCTGCGGTATTGGCGTAGCAATCATTGTAGTGACCCTGGTCTCGAGCGCGCACCTTGGCCATAGAGCCGTTACCCTCATCGAGTCGGAATGAGGTGGAATCGCTAGCGTTCACCAGCTGACTACCGAATATGCAGAGAAGAAGGAAAAAGCCTTTCATCTTTAGTATATCGGCCAATTTAGTGTGCTTATAAAGGAGCGGATTCGAGAACTTTTACCGGGAGGCGTGATTTTTTGGTTGCCGTTAATTGGATAGCCCCCGGCATAAACGAGAGGAATCCAAAATTTAAGAAAGATAGAGTAATGGACGAAAAGTGACCATGAGAATAAGAGTGTTTTTACTGATGGCGATTTGCGCTAGTGGCTTACACCATTCTGAGGCCTTAGCGTCTAGTTCCTTGGATAATTGCACTTACGGTCGAATGGATGATCCTGGTGGCTCTATGGCCGAGGTGCCCGTGCTAGACCAAGGGGACGTTGGGCTCTGTTATGCCTACGCTGCAGCTCAAATGATGGATGCCTGGCGATTTACACATATCCCAAAGAATATTGCGGCTGATCCAAAGCGAAAACAGGAATACCTGAGTAGGCATACATCCGCTCTTCGCGCCGGGGTGGGATATGCCGCAAACCAAAATTTTCGTGAGTGCGAAAACTCATCGACGAGAGATTCCCTTCCCTTCGAAGGGGGTTTAGTCTGCGAGACCCTCGAAAACATAAAAGCCTCAGGCTCCTGCTCGGCAGAATCTGTTGAAGCCTTTGTAGACGACGCGATTCAGAGGCAATTATATCCTGATGCGATCTTCGAATCTATTGGTGAGTCTGATTTCTTGAGCGATTCGTCCAGACGGCAAAAGTTAAGCTCTGTTTTTCCTCGTCCGCCAACATGGAACTTGAGAGTTCAATTATGCAATATGAATAATGAACAAGTCGGTGATCAGGAAGAGCATTGCGCGAAATCGGGAAACATAATTAATTCAAAATCCCTGATGCTAGATTTTGTAAATGTCTTCGACAAGACGGATTTAAGCTTAGGCTTGGGCGAGTTTAAGCAAAAATTAGATGAAGGACCTTGTAAATCAGTGGAAAAATTTGGCGGACCCCTAGAGAGTTCGAGCCCACCGGAGTGTAAGGAACGATATGTAACTCCTAAAAATAAAATTGCCTTCAAGGAAAAATTGGAAAAATACTTGCGCGTAAAAGAAAATCAGCCTCTACAAATTAACTTTTGTTCAGCCATACTTTCTACGGAAGAAGAACACAGGCAAAAAAACGAACCTATTCCGCCAAATAATATATGGATCTCTCAGAGTTCAATGGATAAAAACTGTGGTTACCACGCCGTCTTGCTGATTGGGCAAAAGAGAGTGGGAAACTCGTGCAAGTTTCTAATTCGAAATTCTTGGGGGCTCGATTGTGGCGGCGCAGGAGATCCCAGTAATTGCGATCATGGAGACATGTGGGTCGACGCTGATACTTTGTTAAATAATACTGGCAGCATTGGTCAATATTCGGGTAGCAAATGATTTATTTCGAAAAAATCATTCTCTTCCTCTGTTTATTTTTGGGCGTAAGCTTTGCGGACACCGGTTCGACATATAGGTACAAAATAGGAAAGCATTGGCAGGAGTTTATTTCTTTTGAGCGACCTGACTTGCTAATTTCTGCTGGTTGCAAAAAAGCTGACGCCGAGTTTAACTGCCTATCCTACAGCGCACTCACAAAAGCAAAGGTAATGAAAAGCTGGCCTGCGGGGGGAGCAAATCCCGGAGCGTTGATCTGTAAAAATTTGCAGGGCTCTATTGTGAGAGGGAAAAATGAGCGCAGGGAAGAAAATTCGTTTTGCAAGTTTAGCGATAAATCTATGGTTTCCTCGGCAGCTTTGTATGTATTTGCCCTAAAAAATGCAAAACACGAATAGCTTTTTAGTTAGCCAGAAAGTTCTTTGGGGTTACATTTGGTTATTGTTTGAGCGAGACGAACAAATAGATTTATCGAAGGCCCGATTATTTTTGTATTTAGATTTCAATTACTTGGTGGGAGTTCAGGGGAGCACATAAAACAAAACCCATTTAGAACCTTTTGGGATCTGAATGGGTTTGAGTAATGGCTCAGGTGCACGGATTCGAACCGCGGACCCAGTGATTAACAGTCACTTGCTCTACCGACTGAGCTACACCTGAACAACGTTTTTGATCTTAATGTAGCTGATTTCATTTGTAAACTGGGAAAGAGCCCTTGACACGAATGGTTAAGAATTTTATCGTTTTCCTATGACGCAGCAAAAAAAGACCGTGGAAGTGGTGATAGCCCAGCAAAAACTTAGCATTCGCACCGATAGCAATCCGGAAGAGGTGATCCGGGCCGCAGCCTTGGTGAATCAGAAGCTCGAAGAGGCACTGCCCTTTGGACAATCTGTGAGTCATCAAATCCTCCTGCTTGTAGCTATGAACCTCGCCAATGAAGTGCTCAAAAAAGAAGCACAAAATGAGAGCTTTAAAACGGATATGAGAGAGCGTTCTTCCGCTCTACTAGCCCGACTCGAAAAGGGATTTAGCCTCTCCTAAGATGCGTCCCGCAAAAAAAGAACGAAGAAACTACTATCGCAGCCTGCAGGCTTCTTTTCCTATGGCTCAATTTGAAGCCTGGAATCGCCTCTTAGCGCAAAAATTAGAGTCAGCGCTCGCAAAAATTCCGGAAAACTCCTATGTGGCCGTATATCAAGCGCGGCCCCGGGAGGCGAATTTACAGAGCCTCTTTAGCAAATCCTATCGCTTTTGTTTTCCTCGCGTTTTGAGTCTCGATGGCCAAATGGAGTTTCGTTGGGTGAAAAATCCGCAAGACCCTCAACAGTTTACGGCTGGTACTTGGGGTATTCTGGAGCCTAAGGAGCAAAATCCCGTGGTGAAAAAGAGTGAAATGAGTGCTGGCTTTCTTCCGCTCTTGGCATTTGATGATCACGGCGTGCGCTTAGGAAACGGCAAGGGCTTCTATGATCGTTTTCTCGACCAGTTTCCGGGATTGAAGCTTGGAGTAGCTTTTGAGTGGCAATTCTCTCCAGATCCGCTACCCAAAGAGCTGCATGATCACTCACTAGATGCGGTGGTAACAGAGTATACCGTGCGCTATTTTTCTTAAGCTTTTAGCACGAGCACTAATTTATTTTTACCTACACCAACTAAGCAGAAAGGGCGCTCTGCAAAGAGATCACTCGCATTTACTTGCAGGTTTTCATCGCTCACTTTTTCGCGGTTTAAGCTCACGGCGCCTGATTTGATGTGTCGCTTTGCTTCACCATTGCTGGTGGCGAGCTCACAGCGGGTGAGCAAGGCGAGTAGAGAGAGTGATTTCTCCGCCTCCGGCCAGCGAATGCTTGGCACTTCGGTAGCCAACACTTCTAGGGCTTTCGCATTGAGATTTTTGAGCACGCTCGCATCTTTCGAGAATAATACCTTGGAGGCATTCTCAGCGCCGAGGGCCGCTTCTTCGCCGTGCACGAGGCGGGTGAGTTCATGGGCGAGCACTCGCTGGGCTGTACGGGATTCTGGTTCCGATTTAATTTTCTCTTCTAAGTTCGCAACATAATCATCGCGAAAAAAAGTGAGGTAACGTAAAACTTTTGGAGCATCCGTATCGTGGATGCCCAGCCAATATTGGTAAAAGCGAAAGGGAGAAGTGAGCGAAGGATCTAGGTAAATAGCGCCTTTCTCCGACTTCCCGAGTTTATTGCCAGCACTATCCGTGAGGAGCGGCGCCGAAACGGCATGAGCCTCTTTACCATGCTTGCGACGAATGAGCTCAAGGCCGGTAGTCATATTTCCCCATTGATCGCTGCCGCCAAGTTGAATGGCGCAATTTTGCGCCTCAAAGAGGTGCAAGAAATCGTAGCCCTGCACGAGCATATAGCCAAACTCTGCGTAGGAGATCCCGGTTTCCATGCGGATCTTCACGCTATCTTTCGCAGTCATGTAATTCACTGTGATATGCTTACCCACGTCGCGGAGGAAGTCGAGAAAGCTAAAGCTCTTAAACCAATCAAAGTTATTGGCCACGATCCCTTGGGTTTTGCCAGGAGAAAAATCCACAAACTTCATGAGCTGAGCTTTGATTTTTTCGATATTATCCGCGGCTTGATCTTTTTCGAGGAGGGTGCGCTCTTCTTTTTTTCCCGATGGATCGCCAATGAGGCCAGTGGCTCCACCAAGAAGCACAATGGGCTGAATGCCGCAGAGCTGCGCCCGGCGCAGCATCAGGGCGGGTAGTAAATTTCCCACATGGAGGCTGGCCGCAGACGGATCAAAGCCGGCATACACTTTTGGCGTGAGATTCAGTGTTTCGGCGTTTTTTAGGTAATCACCAAGCCCGGGCGTATGATCCTGCACGAGACCGCGAGTTTGAAGTTGTTCCAGAAAATGACTGGGTTTGTTTGTCGCAACGATAAATTTATCCATAGGCTTCGAAAAGTATAGCGAAAAGAATCCAACTTGTCCTTTGAAAAGCTCCTTAGTAGGATCGAAGCATGAATCCATTCTTAGTTTTTATCATGGCTACCTTGATTATCTCCGTATATCTGCATTGCCTGGTGGAATGGTTAAACCTGCGACACTGCCAAAAAGGGGAGATTCCCTCAGAATTTGTAGGTGTTTGCGATGAAGCGAAGTTTCAAAGCGCGCAGCAATATACGGCAGCGAATACAAAATACTCGATCCTGAAGGCATTGATTAATTCTCCCATTGGTATCGGATTCCTTTTGCTTGGCGGCTATGGACTTATCGACAACTGGGCCGTGAAGCTCGGGCGAGGCGATATCACCAGAGGTTTAGTTTTCTTTGGTCTCCTGTTACTGATTACCGCAATCTATGAACTGCCTTTTTCGATTTTTGAAACCTTTCTGCTCGAAGCTAAGTTTGGTTTCAATAAAACCACTCCACAAACATTTATTATGGATCGCCTGAAGGGCGCATTCCTTGGAATTCTGCTAGGCGCGCCGATTCTCTCCCTAGTGCTTTGGTTTTTTCAGCACTTTCGATCCCATGCTTGGATCATCGCGTGGGGATTTTTAGCGGTGGTGCAATTTGTGCTAATGTTAGTGGCGCCCACTTGGATCATGCCGCTCTTCAATAAATTTTCTCCGATGCCAGAGGGTGAGTTGCGAAGCGCTATCTTCAAATACGCGGAGGAGCAGGGCTTCTCGTTAGGTGGAATTTTTACGATGGATGGCTCAAAGCGTTCGAGCAAGGCGAATGCTTTTTTTACAGGCTTTGGGAAATTTCGTCGCATCGTGCTTTTTGATACTCTGATTGAAAAACAAAGCGTTTCAGAGCTCGTTGCCGTGCTGGCGCATGAGGTGGGGCACTCGAAGCGCAAGCATACAACCAAGTTTCTCCTTCTTTCCCTCCTAAGTTCCTTTGTGATGTTCTATGTTTTTTCGCTTTTTTTAGGAAATGATCTATTGCTCACCGCTTTTGGTTTTGAGCACTATTCGATCTACGCGGGCCTATTTTGTGTGGCTTTTTTGTATAGCCCAATAAGCGCTGTGCGATCGCTACTCACCAATATCATTTCGCGTCGATTTGAATTTGAGGCGGATCAATATGCTGTTGTTTCCAATCGGGATGCGAAGGCCTTGATAAGTGCTCTCAAGAAGCTGAGCCTAGAAAATTTATCGAATCTAAATCCACATCCTCTAAAAGTTTTTTTGGAATATTCTCATCCGCCCGTGGTGCAGCGAATTCGGGCGATGGCGAAGTTCGCCCAGTAAGTTGAAACCGGAGCCTGAGCATGGGGAGTGTGGAGGGAGTGTATGAATGCCCAAGCCCCGGTAAATTGTTTAGCTAACTGTTTTTGCCATTACGTGTTTGAGGCATTTTAAAAAAGTTTGGTGAATTCCTTTCCCGAATTCACTGTAGCGCCAAGATTGTCCGCCACGCTTCACTTCCACCTGGCATTCCACCATAGGCTCTACCTGAGCTCGGAAGAATTCGATGCGCACGGAAGTAGAGGGCTCCTGAAAAAGCTTCGAGAGGCTTTTCTTGATAAATTGTCGGATCGGCTTCGAGTGGGGCAATTCATGAAATTGAATGTCGAGACTGCTCATTCTTAAGCTCCTTATACACATCAATGGATTGCAGCTGCTTTTTTGCGGCGGCGGCGTTTTGGAGTTGCTGACTAAAGAGCAGGAAGGCGAGTACGAGTAGTAAAAATCCTAAGTAGATTTCCCCCCGTGCTCTCTTGCCTGCAATGATTAGATAACGACCCATGAAGCAAGAGTAGCGGCCGGGGGTTAAAACCAAATGAAAACGAGATTAAATTTTTTTAATCCGCACAACAAAACTCTTTCCCATGGAATTTCCTTGGGAAAGCGCAATATTGCCGCCGTGCATCTCTGCGATTCGGCGAGCGATGGTGAGGCCGAGTCCGCTACCCGTGGTGTGATCTTTCACTGTATTGCCGCGATAGTGGCGATCAAAAATTCTTTTTTCCACCTCAGGAGAAATGGGTTCCCCAAAATCTTTGATCGAGCAAACAAATTCTGTTGCTTCCTCAGCGAGAGTCACTTCTACGCTGCTGTTCTCTGGGGAGTACTTTACGGCGTTTTCCACTAAGTTGCGAAACATGCTCTGCAAGAGATCGGCGTCTCCAGTGGTGGTGTAGGAACTGTCGCCAGCCTCTTTCATGTCGAAGCGAATACTAATTTTTTTCTTTCGCGCGAGTAGCTCGAGGCGCGCCACGGATTCCAGCAGCACTTCATCAAGGCGCAGCTCTCTTTGGGCCAGGGCACTTGCGCCGGCTTCTGTTTGGGCCAGAAGAAGTAAGTCTTCTAAGAGTCTTGAGAGATATTGTAGTTCCTGCGATGCGCTTTCCAAGAATGCGTTCATCTCATCGGCTGTGCGCGGCTTATTACGAAACACATCGAGTTCACCGCGAAGAATCGCAATTGGTGTTTTCAGCTGGTGAGAGGCATCTGCGATAAAATGTTCGTGGCTCTCAAAGGTGCTCTGGATTCGCGCAAGCATTTCATTCAAGGTAATCGTGAGCTGCTGCAATTCATCTTTCACAGTGGAAACGGGGAGACGCTCCGAAAGATTCGAAGGATTCAGTTTTTCAGCCTTGGCAATAATATTTCTCACCGGCTGCAAAGCTTTTCCAGAGAGGTAAAGACCTCCCACGAAGGCAAAAATAAGGGTAACTGGGATCCCAATCAAAAAAAGCAGTATGAGGCCATTTCGCTCCTGATCAAGCAGTGTGGTGGGCACTGCAATTTGCAAAATAAAAGCTGGTTCTTGATTCCGCTTCGTGAGCAGAGTGATCATTCGATAATTAGATTTACTGATGGCCGAATGGAGGCCAGCCATTTCCTTCGCACTCAGGGTGCGAAAAGCGCTCCCATTGCGAAATACGCTCTCCCAATCTTCGCTAAGCACTGGCAGGTGAAGCTGCTCCAGATTGGCGGATCGCGCGGCAATTACCCCTTTTGGAGAAACCACTTGCATGAAAGCGCGCCCCAGAGGGAAGGGAATAATTTTCTCTGTGGCGAGGGTTGAATCATTGTGGAAAATGAGGGTGCCGAAAAAATCGATATTGATCGTTTCAGAAACATCAAGGGCATGGTTATAGAGTGCGATATCAAATTCGGCATTATTGCTCTTATTAAAAACATGAAAAAGAATGCTCGAAAAAATAAGGAGAGTAACTGCAAGCACTACCGTGAATAGGGTGGTGAGACGAATTCTGATACTAGCATTCATCAATCCTCCTTCAGCACATAGCCCACACCAACGATAGTGTGAATGAGCTTTCGCTCTTGGCCCGCGCTCAATTTCTTTCTCAGCATATTCACGTACACATCAATCACATTGCTATCGCTATCGAAGTGTACATCCCAAACGTGTTCGCTGATCGAGGTGCGAGAGAGGGGCTTATTAGGGTGACGCATGAAAAATTCTAAGAGAGAAAACTCTTTCGCCGTGAGGGAAATGGTTTGTTCGCCTCGGCGAACTTGCCGTTTGGCGAGATCCATTTCAATATCAGAAAATCGTAGCAGGGAGCCAAGCTGCTCGCCTTTGCGTCTCATGAGGGCGCGAATACGGGCCAGCAGCTCATCAAAGGAAAAGGGCTTGGTGAGATAGTCATCCGCGCCTGCATCCAAGCCTCTCACTTTATCTTTGGTGCTGGAAAGCGCGCTCAAAAGTAGTATGGGGCAGCTGAGACCATCACGGCGTAGATTTGCCGCGGTATCTAAGCCATTCTGATCTGGCAACATCACATCCAGCACCACGAGATCATAGCTATTTTCGCTTGCCAAAGTTTCAGCGGCGGCACCACTCGCAGCGTGATCCACGGAGTAACCGGCCTCGCTCAAGCCTTTTTTCAAAAAGCTCGCCATCTTTTTTTCATCTTCTACGATCAGAAGACGCATGGCTCTCCGATTTCTTCTCCAAGGGAGACGAGAAATTGACGTAAGGTTTCAGTGCGTTTTTTGGCCTCGAGACGTCCACCAGCAGTGTTCATGGTGCTCTCTAAGGTTAAGAGTTTTTTAAAAAAATGATCCACCGAATAGTGGAGATCATCGCGCTCTCTATTTTTTGCCCAAGGATCGGCGCTATGAAAGTATTCCGCTCCTAGTTTCACGCCGGTGGAGAAAACGCGCATGATGCCGATAGCGCCGAGTGCTTCCAATCGATCTGCATCTTGCAAGCATTCCCCAAGAAAGTTTTCTGGTTTAGCCCCCCGACTAAAACTATGATCCCGAATCGCCAGCTGGATGGATCGTATATCTTCTCGCTGAAATTTTTCGCGTAAGAGAATTGGTTCAGCGGCTTCCGCCGAGAGGGAGCTTGCGCGATCACGATCGGGTGAGTTTTTTGGCACGTTGATAAAATCGTGGAGCAGAGCTGCGGCAATCGCATTTTTCTCTGGGATGAGGCCGAGGCTAAAATTTTTGGTCCAAAGTGCCACTCGGAGCAAATGCGCTTCATTGTGAGCGGCATCCCCATCCGCTCTTTTGCGCACCTCTTGGAGGATTGCGAAGAGCGAAGTATCTGCGTCAATTCGGTTTTTAAGGTCTAGGATCGAGCTGCTCATTAAAATAGGGATACCCTGGAAGGGCAGAACTTGTCTAGATCGGCCTCGCCATGATAGCCCATAGGCATAGGAGAATTCATGAACCCAGTAGCGGATGTGTTGATTTCCAAGGAAAAAATTGCAGCTCGAATTCAAGAAATTGGGGCGCAAATTAATAAAGATTACGCGGGCAAGGAACTCACCGTGGTTTGTGTGCTCAAAGGTAGCTTTATTTTTATGGCTGATTTGGTGCGCGCTCTCAATGTGCCCCTAACTTGCGAATTTATTTCTGTATCCAGCTATGGCAATGAAAAAACCTCTTCTGGCGAAGTGAAATTGGTTTTGGATATCAGCAAGCCATTAGATGGCAAGCATGTGCTCATCGTGGAAGATATCGTAGATTCTGGTCTTACTCTAAAGTTCATTCGTGATCTCCTAGGCGTGCGTAATCCAGCCTCGATCGCTTGCTGCGCGCTCCTGGAAAAGCCAGAAGCCTTGAAGACGCAAGTTTCTGTGGAATATACCGGCTTCAAGATCGGCAATGAATTCGTAGTGGGTTATGGACTCGACTATGCACAAAAGTATCGTGAGCTGCCCTACATCGGCCTCATGAAAGCCTAGAGTCGGCTTCTAAAAAATCCCATATCCTTCGTTGCCACTCCTCACGCCTCGGTCCGCTGGCCACCAGGCCAGCTCACGATTGCGCTCGTCGTGCGCCTCGGCTCTGGAATTTTTTAAACGCCGACGCATCTACTGAATTGAAAATTCGTAAGCGACTTCGACTAGGGTCTGCTCGCCGATCACAATGTCTTTTTTCACGGAACTCAAGATGCCGCCTCGGCTCTCATAAAACTTTCTAGCGGGAGTATTTTCTTCCAAAGCCCAGACGCAAAAACGTTTTTTGCCAAAGGCTTCTAAATCTGCGTTGAATCGAGCGAATAGTTTTTTTCCGGCTCCATTTCGGAGCTTTGTGGGGTGCACGTAGATGGCCCAGAGTTCGCTGTCGCAGTGGGGGAGTAGATCCGCTTTACGGTTTTCTAACCCCGTTACGAAGCCGCATATTTTTTCATCAACTACGGCAACTAAGCGAAGAATGTCTGGCTTATTTGTGATGATTCCATTGCGCCACCCCTCGCTGCGTTTTTGTAAATCAATGGCGTCTAGGAAGCCCTGATCGATAATCCCGCTATAGGCGTGTTGCCAGGCGAGAGTGTGAATCATGGCTACGATCGCGGCATCATCTGGCTGCATAGGGCGGATTAACATCTGGTTTTATCCCACCAATAAACGCCGTGCTCTAGTTGCCGACGCTGGAATCCCACCGACTCATAGATCTGGATGGCGTGATAGTTTGGATCGGCACACATCACGAGCTCTGTGATGTTCATTTTTTCCAAAGCATAGAGAGAAGCTTTATAGACAAGTGTTCCGCAGATGCCGCGGCGTTGAAATTGTGGATCTGTGCAGACAGTTTGAAAACGCCCAAGTCCATCGCGATGAAAAATACCGAGCCCGGCTACGAGTCTGCCTTGCAAAAACCCGCCGAACCAGTGCCCATAGCCTGCTTTCTCCATGGCAAGATAGCGCACAGATTGATTACGAGAAAAACTTTCCCATTCGGCACGAGAGAGATGGTCGTGAGATGAATCTACTTGGATCTCAATCATGTGCTCCCACTCTATTTCCGTGATTGGACGCACTTCGAGATGTTCGTTAAATCTTGGTGGTAGCGTTACCGATTTAGCGGAGAGTGTTGCATTAGCCTCTAGGAGAAATCCATTTTTTGTAAATTCTGTTACGTCGCCAACTTCACTTTGAGGAGAATCCCAAGCGAGGGTGACATGATAGATACGCGGATCTGGAAATTCTTTTTTGAAGAGAGCCGTCCAGGAGGCATAGTCTCCCGGCTGCGGTGGCCGATCAAAAATCAACAGATTACCCCAAAAGTAATTCGGGTTCGTAAGACTCCGCATCACCAAATAATTCCCACGATCCTCGACCTTTCCATCGAAGCTCGTAAAAATGGTTTGCGATTGAAAGCCTAAAGAATGGAGTTGCATGCTTGACAAAGCATAACTGAAAACCATCTTAGTTGCATGAGGCGCTCCTTACTTTTTCTAATTGCTGCGTATTTTTTATTTGGCTCTACCGCTAGGGCTGAGACTTTTCGTGTGGCTGTTGCTGCTGCACATGGCCCCGCTTTGCGCGTCAGCGTGGAGAGGCATGTAGATAAGCAGTGGCAACCGATCGCCATTCTACCAAGCTATTTCCACATGGATTCGTTCGCGAATGTGATTATCATGAGGCCTAGCCGTTACGAGACGAATATTTTTCCGTCTCGCTATTGGATACGAACTGGATTGAGTCCTCCACAGTGGTTATTTCTTTAACACGACTCTAAACATTACTTATTTTAAAAGGAATTCTATGAATTTAAGAATAACTGCGTCTACTATTTTGCTTTCTTCTCTCTTGGCTATCCAAGCTTTGGCGGCCGATTTCCGTTTGATCAGATCTGATTTTTCCCATGCCGAAGAGCGGGGAGGCCTCGTGTTTGCAACATTGAGTGACTCGGGGCAGGCCAAGTTTCAGGTGTTCAATGAAGCAAGTGTGGGGAAGAAGCTGACGATTGACGTGGGTGGCGTTTCTCGAGAGATGTTGATGCGAGCGCCTATCCACGAGGGAAAGCTACAGTTCGGCCCATTCTCTCTTGAGGCGGCGCAAAAAATTGTGAGCGAAATTAACGGGAGATAAATAGGCTATAGGTTTATTTATCTGAGGATTTTTTAATTCAGACTGTGAAGAGTCTGTAAAAAATCACAAAATCAAAGTGGCGAGCCCACAGCGTTAGCTGTGGGTCTAGGGCAGGATCCCGAGATCAACGGAGCGCGCAAAGAGCAACGCTGAGCTTGGGATCTTTTAGAGGGCTTTGTGAGCCAAGCTCTCTGTTCTTCCTGCCGGAGTGATCACCACATAGCTCATCTTGCGCTGCAGTTCCTTGATGGTCGCAGCGCCACCATAAGTGAGGCCGGAGCGTAGACCGCCGATGATATCGGCGAGGATCGCTTCTTCATTTTCATTGTAAGGCACTTCAACAGCTACGCCTTCCGCAGTTTTCCACTCAGGCACGCCGCCCAAGAAATCTTGCTGGGCTTCGAAGCTCGCCATGCCGCGATACTGCTTCACTTTTTTTCCGTTTTCTTTGGTAATAATTTTTCCAGGAGTAGGGCGCGTGCCGGCGAGCATGCCGCCGATCATCACGAAATCTGCTCCGAAGGCGAGGGCCTTCACGATATCGCCAGAAGAACGAATGCCGCCATCTGCGATGATGGAGCGGTCTACTTTGGCACATTCTTCAATTGCCGTTAAGTTTGGCACGCCGAAGCCAGTTTTGATGCGAGTGGTGCAAACAGAGCCGCCGCCGATGCCAACTTTAATGATGTCTGCGCCGCAAGCGGAGAGATAATCGGCACCTGCATAGGTGGCCACGTTGCCGGCCATCAAGCAAGCATTGGGCAGCATTTCGCGGAGACGCTTCAGCGTATTTCCCACATACTTGCCATGAGCGTGTGCTACGTCGATACAAAAATAAGTCGCACCGGCATCACGAAGCGCTTCTGCGCGAGCGTATTCGGCATCGGAGCAGCCTACAGAAACGAAAGCTTGGTGACGGCATTTTTTAAACTCAGCTACGTTCGCATCCACATCGAGGAAGCGGTGGAGCACGCCGATACCGCCTTTATCGCCGATGAAATTCGCCATGGTGCTTTCCGTGACGGAATCCATATTGGCTGTCATCACTGGAAGCTTGAGGCTCAAGAGGCCGCGGCGATCCGTAACTGCGGTATCCACCATGCGGCGGGATTCGTAGTTATTGTAGTTAGGCACTAGGAGAACGTCATCGTAAGTAATGGCTTGTTTTGTCATGCTCCCTTTCTAACGCAGCTTCTTGCTGGGTGTAAATACACGGTGGGGAAAAATCTGCAATATTCTGGAAATTTTCCGTCGGCTTCGCTAGGCTCCTCTTAAACCATGCCTATACTATGTCGCCTTGCAGTACTTTGGCTCTTATTGCCTGCCTTTTTGATCGGTAGTGCCAATGGTGCGCGCCTTGTTTTGGTGCAATCAATTGCTTGGGGCACGATGTTTACTAATTATTCTAAACATTATTCTCTCTCTGAGGCCGCCCGGAGAACCTTTGATGGCAAGCATCCTTGCGGTATCTGCAAAAGAATTCAGCAAACGAGGGAAGTAGCTGGCACATCGGTGCTGCTTGCTGGCAGCGAAAGTGTGACTCTGCAGCAGCAGCATTTTTATTTCTTCGCAGGCACTGTGGAGCGGAAGTTTTTTCGTTTGCCAGAATCGTGGAATACCGTGCTCGCAGCGCCACCCTTGCCGCCTCCGCGCGCCTAACGCGTGCTGTACCAAATCTAACTAACAAAATTTTATCGTAAGGAGTGCGCTCATGCGTTTTTTTATCTTTTTATTTTTATTGTCGACAAATGCCTTCGCCTGCAATTTTTGTATGCTTGGCCAGGGAGTGAATCCCTATCTTACGGGGAGTAATCAGGGTTTAACGATCGCTGCAGACTATGCTAGTTCGGATACTACTTATATTGGAAAAAGTGAGGTGGCGGGGAATGGGAAAAAAGAAACTTGGAATACCTACTCGCTAACTGGATTTTTTAGTCCGCTTTCGGATCTCACTATTTTGATTACGCTTCCTTATGCGTCAAAAACAAATATTGATTATGACAGCGGCAGTAGCTTGAATACGGGCACAGTGGTGGAGGGCTTTGGGGATGTGAGTGTGACGGGCCGTTATACGCTCCTCACAGAGCATAGTATTGAATCTACCTTTGTGCTGGGCGTTCTTGGCGGTGTGAAGGCTCCAACTGGCTCCACCTCCATTTACGCGATTGGCGGTGCGGCGGTGGATCGTCATGTGCTGCCAGGCACAGGATCGTGGGATTTCGATACGGGAATTTCTTCTAGTTATGCGAAGGCCTCGGGTTTCCAGGCAACTTTGGATGCTGTTTACCGCTTTGCGGGCAAAGGCTTGTGGGCTGGCAGAGAGCACCGCTTTGGGGATAGTTTAAACTATGGAGCGAAGCTCTATCAGCGCGTGCTGCGCACAGAAGCGGGCGCCAGCTTTTTTCCTTTCCTTGGAATTTCTGGCGAGACAACGGGCAAGGAAACTGGCGCTGTATTAGCTGATTCGAGTTATTCCACTAGCACAAAAAATCCATCCACTGGAGGAACGGTGCTCTTTGCGAATCTCGGTGTCTATGCACCGCTTAGCGCGAACACGATTCTAAACTTGGGTTATGCGAAGGCCTTCTATCACCAGATGAATTATGATGCGAATTTCGATGCGGACCCGGCAGAGAAGTTTCGTTTGAATTTCTCGCTCACTTATTTGCTTTAGAGAATAGAGCCAAAAACTGCTCGTTGCTTAAGGCACCCCAGTGGCGGGGCCCGAGCGCGCGAGCGGTTTTATCGCCAAAGAGATAGCTCGTGGGTAATCCCCAGGCCCAGTATTTTTTGCTAGCGGACTCATCCACCACGCGCCAAAATGTGAGCTGTGGTGCCACCTTGTGGAGAAATTCTGCTGCTTTGGTGGGCTGATCGTCTACCGACACCACGAGAATCGTAAGCTTGGAGTTTGTTAGTTTAGCGAGCTCAGGGATTTCGATTTTACAACCTTCACACCAGCTAGCCCAAAGATGAAGTAGGAGCGGTTTCGGAAAGCTATCTACAGATTTTGTTTCCCCGCTCTCATTCACAATTTGGAACTTTGGCGTGGGGATATTCATGGTGTCTAAGGCAAAACCTGAGCTGGCTAGACAGGGAATCGATAACAAAAATGCCAAAATAAGAGCGATCAAAGGAGTCTCCAAGCCTGGTAGTAGCAGATTGCCTAGACAGCTTTCAAGCCCAGTGGTAGTTTGCCGCATTGTCCTCTGGGAGGGGGCGTCATGGCCAAAAAAGTTGCGATCATTACTGGAGCGTCCAGCGGGATAGGTCTCGCCATTGCGAAGCACCTTCAAGTTGAAGGCTATACAAGCATTTGTTGGGATATCAAAGCGCCCACCGAGCCAGGCATTCCCTTCTATCACTGCGATGTGAGCCAAGAAGCGAGCGTAAAGGCGGCTTACGCCAAAGTTAAAGCGGAGCATGGGGCCTGCACCGTGCTGATCAATAATTGCGGTTTGCAATTTCTCTCTCCCATCGAAGATTTTCCCACCGATAAATGGAATACGCTGATTGGCGTTTTGCTCACGGGAACTTTTCTATGCTCTCGCGAAGTGTTCACAGATATGAAGGCCAGTAAGTTTGGACGCATCGTGAATATCAGCTCTATTCACGGCAAAGTGGCAAGCCCGTTCAAGGCGGCCTATGTTTCGGCGAAGCACGGCGTGCTGGGTCTGGCGAAAGTGATTGCCTTGGAAGGCGCCGAGCATGGCATCACCGTGAATTCGATTTGTCCGGGCTTTGTGGATACTCCCCTTATGCGCAATCAAGTGAAGTCGCAAATGGAGCTCAACAATCTCTCCGAGCAAGAAGTGCTCAATAAAATCTTTTTGAAAGACCAGTGCATTAAGGAATTAACTAGCGTGGATCAGGTGGCGAGCCTCGTTTCTTACTTAATTTCGCCTGGGGCTTCCAATATCACGGGTGAAGCATTGAATATGACTGGTGGCTGGGGAATGGGCGTTTAATCGCTCACAAGGGGAATAGATGAAATTTGTTTTGTTGCTACTTTGTTTTGGTGCCACGGCATTTGCAGATTCTCTGCCGGGGAAATGGTCGCATGAGAGCTATACGCTAGATTTTGTGACCAAAGACTATTTTACCTATGTGCCTTCCACCTATAAAGGCAAAGCTACCCCTCTCGTGGTGATGCTGCACGGCTGCCACCAGAATGCCACAGACTTTGCTCGCAATACGGGCATGAATGCCCTGGCCGAAAAATATGGATTTTTAGTGCTCTATCCGCAGCAGGATAGTCTCGCGAATTTAGAAAATTGCTGGAACTTCTTTTTCCCTATAAACCAAATTCGTAGCGGTGAACCTGCGATCATCGTGGGTATGGTGGATGCATTTAAGAGAAGCGTTGCCGTGGATGATACGAAAATTTATGCCGCCGGACTTTCTTCCGGAGCGGCCATGGCGGCAGTGCTTGGCTCCTGCTACTCGGATATTTTCTCCGGGCTTGGGATTGCCTCCGGTTTGGAATATGAGGCAGCGATGGATGTGCCTGATGCTTATTCGGCGATGGACAATGGTTCGAGTATGAATCCGCACCAAGCCGCTCATGATGCAATAGCTTGCACTGGGAGAAATCACGCTCGCATGCAAAAGGTTTTTGCGATTCAGGGCACTGCGGATACGGTGGTGAGCCCGATCAATTTATCTCAGGTTGTTACTCAGTTTAATACGATGAATGCTTCACTCGGTGGTGCCGCAGAAAGTAATCCTTTAAACACGGTGCAGGGGCAAGTGCCAGGCGGACGCTCTTATTCTATTCAATATTTCGGTGTGAGTGCCTCGCAGCCAATGCTAGCGGAAGTAAAAGTGAATGGAATGGACCATGCTTGGAGTGGTGGCCCAGAGAAGGCTAAGTACTTCGATACGACGGGGCCGAACGCTTCGGAAATGCTTTGGCTTTTTTTGAGTGCTAAGGGATTATAGTATGCATGATTCAAACTCAAAATCCTGTAACGCCACCCAATCCTCATAAAGCGATCACTACCGGTCTCTCGGGCAATGAAATGTTTTGCCTGGCCTTAAAGGGCTATTCGCCAGGTAATATTGTGGTGGGTAATAGCGTTTTCTCCCTTGGTTTTTTTGGTAGCCTTGGCTCGGGAATGAAAACAATTCTTGGCGGCGAGATCACTCAGATCACATCACTCGTGCAAGAGGGTAGAGAGCTTTCCTATTCTCGCATGCTTGCGGAGGCTAACAAGCTGGGTGGCGCGGGGATTACGGGCGTAACTAGCGATATCGTATTTCACCAGGGAAATGTGGAATTTCTATCCATCGGTTCCTGCGTGCATAAGCCGAATGAGTTGCTGGAAAAAAAATTCAGTAGTTCCTCTGATGGACAAGAACTCTACTGCCAGCTCGATGCCGGTTTTCAGCCGCTAAAATTTGTGTTCGGTAATGTGGCGTATTCGATGGGACTCGGCGGGGGCTTGAGTGGTTTTATTCGTAGCTTTGCCCGCGGTGAAGTAACAGAATATTCCGAAATTTTCAGCACCACTCGTCACCTCGCGCTGGAGCGAATCAGCGCAGAGGCAAAAGAGGCTGGCGCAAATGCGGTGCTTGGGATTGAAACTTCGATTCGTCCGATGGGTGGATTTCAGGAAATGCTCATGATCGGTACAGCGGCGAAGCACCCAGCACTCGATTCCTTTGCTGCGCATCCTGTAACTAGCGATCTCACGAACCAAGAACTTTGGAATGTCGTTCACATGGGCTATATGCCCATTCGTTTAGTGATGGGGGTTTCGGTGTATTCTATTGGTATCGCCGGTGGAATTATCTCCGCGTTTCAATCGTTGGGCCGTGGCGAACTGAATATGGTGAGTTCTTTACTCTATGAGGCTCGCGAAAATGCGATTGAACAAATGCATAAAGAAGCGCGCTCCTACGGCGCGGATGATGTGCTCGGCATTCGCACCTATGTGTATCAAATTGGCGGTGGATTAGTGGAGTTCTTCGCGATCGGTACCGCAGTTAGAAAAATCGAAGGGATCACCACGCTCACACCAGCCTTGCCGCCACAAGCGGTGATCGTGGATCAGGATACTTTTGTGAATGAGGTAGACGGAGCTGGCTTCGTGCAGAATCTAAATAGCAGCCGAGATCGTTCTCAGGCGATCAAGCAGGCGCCCGCGTTAATTGTGATCTTGATCGTGATTTCCATGATCATGATGCAAGTATTCTTACGCAATTTTTTTCATCGTTAAGGATCGAGTTTGCTTACGTCGAGTGCTAGAGCCTCTCCTAGCCAAATTGCGCCTTCGGAGTGATCGCGCTTATCGTTGCCAGTTACGATGTGAACCAGCACGGTGAGCTCATGGCGATTCTCTCTCAACCAATCCATTACTAGAGAAAGATATTCGGCGCCAAAATTTGTTTCGAACATGCACTGGGGGTGGGGACCAACGAGTCGATCAATGAGTTCACCCACAAAAATGGGCTGAGAGGAAAAAGATTTTCGCATTTTTGTTTGTAGTGAAAGGGCAAGATCTCTTTGTGAGGGAGCATAATAAATATGGGCATCGAAATCACGGCGCAGGCCCTGGGGAAAGTTTTTGGAGATAGCTCTGATTTCGGAGTTCAGCATAGATGTAAGCTATCGCAAGTTTTCGTAGAAGAGAAATAGAGGAAGATTATCCTTACAATTCAGAAATTGAATGATGATTGTTGAG
>CAIPTA010000175.1 GCA_903867855.1 Oligoflexia bacterium
ATGAGCGATGGGCATTTTTAAAAATATACTTTTTTTTGTTGTCGTCTTTCTATTCGCACGAATCGATTCGTCGCTAGCTCGTCCAGAGTATGCAGTGAAATATGGAATTGTAAATTGTACGGCCTGCCACACCAGCCCTTTCGGCGGCGGAGTTCGCAATGTGTATGGTAAGCAATACGATGAGCATAATCTCGGGAATGGCTATACATCCTATCAAGATATAGCCTCCCTAGATATGCGCGCCATCGCCCTATATCCAGCTAAGGCCGAACAAACTCAAAATGGACTTGCACTGATGGAAGTTGCTCCTACGGGTAATATTCCGATTACCAAAACTGGGGATAAAGTGGATTCTCGTGTGGTGATTTCTTACGGCCTCGGTGGTTTGGCGCCCGGCTTGCGGGAAGCCTATGCTCTCTTTTATACGGCGGACGAAAAAGAAAATGCGTGGCTAAATAGCCTAACGGTTGGGAAGTTTGTCGCCCCGTTCGGACTGCTAACGGAAGAGCATCGCACCTATACAAAAATGATGACTCAGACTACGGAAAACAATTTTGAGATGGGTGGGGCGATTTCCGGAGATCCTCATGAGCGCGTGCACTATGATTTTGCGCTCACGAATGGATTTCAATCTGGAGGAGCATTCACCAATAATGATCTCTCCTATGCTCTGATTGGAAATGTACGCTGGAACCCTCCAAGCATGCCCTTCTTCGTGGGGGCAAGCGGAGCGCTTCATCGCACACTAACAACCAAAAGCTATAACCCTTATGCAGATGTGCTGTATGCCGCGCTATCCCTCGATCGCCTCACTAGAAATAGATTGAATGGATCGATTCAAACGGAAGTGGTTTGGGCTCGTGGATGGAATGCTAATCCGCCAAATAGTAATATCACCTATTTCATTCCTAGCACTCAAACGAGCTTTATGAACGCTATTCTCGATACACAATCGTTTGGCTGGTATTTGTTGTTCAACTACGATCTCACGAGTCGTCTCGCGCTTGTCTATAAGCTAGACGAGTACATGCCTAATAGCCGATATGCATCCGATGCATTCATTCGTTACGGCTACGGTTTCAAATATTTTATCAGCAGCAACATAGACATTTTGACCCGTTACGAGCAGTCGATCGCGGGAAGACCGGGAGTTTACTATACCGACTCGCAAGCTGCGCGGAATGACTTCTATATTATGATGCATTTATGGCTCTAGAAAAAAAGGGATGAGACAAGATGACTCAATTGAATTTCACGCATAATAATCGAAAATTACAAGGACTGATGTGGCATGGATTTCGCTATTGCTTCTCCATGATTCACCAAAAGCTCAAATTTTTATCTAATCCTCCTATTTTCTTTTCTCTCTTGCTCCTCAGTGCTTGCGGTAGCGGACGAATGCCTGTAACCGATTCCAGCTCACTCTCCGGGCAATCGGCTGCGCAAAGCGGTGCTCCCGGTTCTAGCACTTCGCTATCGTATGAGGTTGATATTAAGCCCATACTTTTGGCGAATTGTGTTTCTTGTCATGGTGCTGGAAAATTGAATCCAAATGATTGGCAAAACTACGACAATGTAATTGCGAAAAAAGATGCTATGTACCAGCGTATCGTGGTGCTGAAAAATATGCCTCTTGTCGGAAATCTGCCGCAAGCGGATCGAGATTTGATTGGCGCCTGGATCAATGCAGGAGCACCCAGATATCCAGTAGCGGCATCAACTCCTCCCTCCGGTACTACCACACCCGACGGAACCACACCTACGCCTCCCACGCCACCGATAACGCCTCCATCGCCTCCAACGCCTGCACAGCAAGCCCAACTCACGGATAAACTGCACTACTGTGCCTGGTGTCATGGTTCGACTGGAGCCGAAGCCTATTCGCTAGCACCACGTTTGGCGGGTCAACAGGCTTCCTATATTACGAGTCAGCTAACAGACTTTATGGCTCATAAGCGAGATGGTATTAATGCCGATTTGATGTGGGGTGCAACTGGAAGTCTTGATCCCAAACTCATTCCTCTTTTGGCGGATTTTTACTCTAAACAAGTTTTGAGTAGGTCAGATGGCACAAATAGTACCCTGGCAAATCGAGGTAAAGAAATTTTCACCAACGGCATCCCTACGCATAATGTGATCGCTTGCGCCGCCTGCCATGGTTTTGATGCCAAGGGAAATGATTCAATTCCTCGTCTGGCTAATCAAGATAAGAGCTACATTATACGCCAGCTAGAGGGGTGGCGCAGTGGCTATCGCGCCTCTACTTTGGCTATGCCTGATGAAGTGAAAGGCATGACGGATGATGATATCAAAGCTGTTGCCGAGTATGTGAATTTTCTGCAGTGACATTTGATGTGCTTCTATGCTGCGCCAGAGGGTAATGTCTGGCGTTAGACAACTGTATAGATATTAGACAGTCTGCCATCTCAGCTTGAAACAGATGAAATAAATTGCCTAAGGCTAAGTAGCTAACTTTAGGCATCAAATTGATGCCTAAAGTTAGCTCTATAATCACGGCATAAAGCTTGCTCCTCTTCCTTGAAGCCTATTTTTTATAGAGGAACCCTTTCATGACCACCAGCAAACTTTTCATTCTTTGTGTTACGGCTCTTCTCCCGCTTTTTGCTTCCGCTGCGGAATCATCTTGTGCTTATCAATTGAAATTGCAAAGCGTGCGAGCCAAAGAAAATCTTCCCGCAAACGTAAGGGTGAATCTTTCTGTGGGTCTCCCCAGCAATAAAGATAAAGGTTTTTGGGCTCTAGAAACGAGCGCTAGCACAGGCGGCGGAGTTCAAGCTGGAGCTGAGCTAAAACTTGAACATCAGCCGGTAGTGCAAGTTCATGTAGATCAAATTGATTTACTCATCAAATTTGAAGACGGTGCCTTAAAGGGCATGGATGTGATCGCCATTGTGGATCAAAATTTCGTGAGTCGTTTAATTTTTGATGATGAATATTTGCTTAATGTGCGCAATTTTGGAAATCGAGAAGTGCCTTCTTCCTATGAAAGCGGGCGCCCCGTATTTGATCCTCGTGCTTTGCAGTTTAATGGCAAAGGCGAAAGCAGCTTTAAGGTAGCGAGCGACATTCTCGAAGTTGATTTCTTAGCTACTAGGGCTTGCCAGTAAACCTGTAGAGGACGCAAATTACTCTTCGGCTACTCTACAGAGGTCTGAACAAAATTGGGGCCTGAGCAACTATTAGCATCTTCATAGTTAACGTTTACTGTAACAGCATGGCTGCCTGTTTCCGCGACGCAGACCAATTCCACAACGAAGCCCTCAGAGCCTTGATCCTTCGTGCTGAGTGGGATGCAATGATAGAAGTTATTATTTAGCTGCGCAAAATGAGCAGCAGCTTGGGCGGCTTCCAAAGAGCAATTCCCTGATTCACCGAAGGCGCTCCCTCCGAGATAGACTGTGGAAAATATGAAAGTTGTTAGAAGAATTCGGCTGGCGGAAATCATAGGTACTCCAAAGAATTATTGTCGAAAGCTCAGGGGCGAATCACTAACCCAAACTGCCGAATTTGTCTGTTAATCTTTGGTTAGCTTTGGTTAGCTAAAGTGCTAGCCTCTTACTTTCCATAGGCGTTTCTTGGCTATAAATCCATTTGTGCGCTAAGCATCTAAAATTAAGGTATTTTTTGAAGCATGCTTTCTGTCTGAAAGCAGTTAGGCCAGAATCAATCGCAAGAGAGGTGCGGATGGCGTAAAACAGTCTCCGACCCAAGTAACGTTGATTTAAACTAGGAGTTATCTATGAAATTCTCTTCAAATTTATTGGCAAAACCACTCTTAATTTTGGCACTCGCACTAAGCTTTTCAGCCTTTAGCAATTCCGCCCACGCTGCCCGTAGCTGTTGTGAAGAAGCGAAGGCGGCTGCCTTAGCAGAACTAGGCGGCAACTGGAAGCAACCCCTAGCTTGTGAAGGCGAGGATGCTGGCGGAGTAGAAGTAGACTGCGGTGTGGTTGGCGGTGGCCATATCTGTAGTTACCATGTGGATTTCTATGATCTAGACAACTGTAAAGGCGCAATCGCTACCTACGACGGCGGCGCTTAATCATATTTATTGACCTCGGAAACACGAACTCTTCCCCAGGGGAGTTCGTGTTTTGAAATAAGCGCGTATTGCCTTTCCCTTTACTGGGCCTAATAATAATTGGATGGGATCAACGAATTCATTTGCGATGAAGGCTACAGAGTATTTTTTATATTTCCTTTCGTTCGGTGCAAGTGTTGCTGGCTTCGGTTTGGCGGTGGGTCCTCACGTTGACAGCCAAGCGAGATCTTTTTCTCCTCTGACAATTGCTTTTTTCTTCATAGGGTCGGTGCTATTCGCTTTGACTGCACGTGGGATCAGGAAGGCCAAAATTTGGGCTCTTTATATTGGCCTTCTACTATTGATTTTTTTGATAGGTGTTTCTGCTTACAATCTCGCGATAAACTCCAAAGAAAATCTTACTATTAGGGCGATTTTCCTCGCCACTCTAATCCTGACGGGGGCTGGCTTATGGAAAGCAAAGTTGGCTGGGCTCTTTCGATAATGCTGATCACTGCCCTAAATAGAATGCAGTTTTGTGGGCTTTCCTGAAAAATATTTGAAGCAGTGGATAATTGGCAGATTGGAACATATTTCATAGAGAAGTGGGTTTGGGATTCGCGCGTTCATTCGCGTCGCAATCTTTAGAATTCCCTGCCTCTTCTAGAAGAAATAGCTCCTTCGCTAACGGTATCCTCACAAAGACCGTGTATTAAACGCCTGATGGGCTAATCTTGTTGAAAAAATATGAGACTTTTTAACCCGTTCCCCTACTATAAAGGAGAGCCAAATTGAGCCAATTGAGGAATTGATCCATACCTGAAAAAAAGTGAATTCTTCTCGCCGATGATAAATTAGTGCATCGAAATTTTGTCCGGAGCAATCTAAAGGACGCCGCAAAGACAATGGGAATTGAGTTAGACATCGTTGCCGAAGCAGAAGATGGCGCGCAACTCGTGGAGCTTTATAAGCGGCATAGCGCGCAACCTATCGATTTGGTACTTGCCGATATCCGCGCCCAATCTTGATGGGTTAAGTGCTCTAGTAAAAATCATAGGTATAAATAAGCGCCAACGCGTGATCATGGTGAGCTCAGAAGATATGGCCACGGTTTCCAAGGCTAGCGCGGCGAACGATGAGCAAAAAGCTGCCGACGTAAAACAAAAGATCGCTCTTCTCAACAAGACGGCAGATCGCTTACGCAAGGGCATAGTGGAAGAAGGCAAGATCAACTCTATTCTCACCGGTTGCGAAAAACTAGCTCTCGATCCTATTTGGGTGGCGGAACAATATGGTGCCTGCGGCTATATGAGAAAACCCTACGACCAAGCGAAAAATTTAGAAATGCTAACTCATGGATTCAGTAACGTAATCACCAAATTTTTAGCGAAAATTTAAACTTATGAAACGACAGATCCTCGAACTCCTATCGAAACAAAATGGGATAATTCCTACGGCTAAACTAAACGCGATTTTGACGGAATTCGTGAGTTCTTATAATCGACCCGATCGAGCTTGCCTTTCCGAACAGTGGCTAAAAGAAGAAGCAATCCTAAGAGTTTTACAGGAGCAGATCGCGAGCAATTCTACTTTTGTAGAGGCCTGCAAAAAATTAGATCTATGGAGCGACGAGCTCGCGACAAAATACAATTCCCATAATCAGAAGGCAGCGGATGTATTTATTAATTCGCTTACAAAGGAGAATCTTCTTGGTGAAAAGCACAAGCCAAAGACACAGATAGCGGAATCCTTCGAGGTGCATTTTATAATAATGGACTCCGGCCTCACAGCCGATTTTGCGGAAACTTTTGATGATAGGTGCGCACAAAGTATAGAGGGGCACTTACTAGACCTTGAAAAAATGGCGAGTGATCCCCAGCAAAAGCTTCAGTTTGAAGAAATTATGCGTAGCCTCTATAGAGATTTGCATTCCATCAAAGGTACCGCTCGCTTTATTTCTGCTGCGCTTACTGAAAAACTAATCCATGCATCCGAAGATTTACTTGGCTTTGCTCAGCAATTTCATTCTCAATTAAGCCGAGATGATTTAAAAAATGTATTTAACCAAATTTTGAAATCAATCGACATTGCCCTTGCCCTTCGAAAGCCAATTGTGGAAAAGCAAAGCGAAGAGCCCTTCTGGCAAGATGCTGCCTCAAAGAATAATTATCTTTCTCACCTTCGAAACTTGCAGATCCTAAAAAAAGAGCTGGATCAGCGTGGTTTACAAATTAAAATTTCTGATATTGCCTCAGAGTTTTAGGGCACAAATAGCTTTTACTCAAAACAATTTATATTTGAATTGAGCCAGTTTTTGGTGTGCCGATATAGAAAATTTTCCGCTAATGCTTTACATAAAAATGTTGATAGGTGCAATTATATTAGTTAATTGGCCCATCATCATATCTAGGAACTTATAGTTATGTCCTCTAAACTATTAGTCTTTTATTTTGCTATATTTTCGCTAGCTGTATCCAACAAATGGTAAGTACCAAGCCAATTGAACCCTAGCCAATTACCTCTAAAGTCGACCTCTCAAATGTCGAATTTTTGACAGATGAAAAAAGTTCAATGTCCCAATCTGACAAAGCTATTCGCCAAAATAGTTAAATATGAATCTTCTAGGAAAAGTACAACCAACTAAGTTTAAAAATCGAAAATATTGGATAGTCGAAATAGACCCTTTGGGAATCCTGGCGAGTGGCAAGAGTAGGAACTACGCAACCTTGAAGGCCCTTGATAATGTCGAGGCGGTAGTCAATAAAAAGGGGTTTAAGGTTACAGCCGAATTTTTTGGGAAAAATGTAATCTCAATTTCTACAAGTAATCCAATACTCCTCAGGCAACATTTAAAAATGAAATCGAAGGTAACTTCTGAAGAATTTTACCAAAGGTTCGATGAGCGAGAAAACGTAAGTGATCTTGGTGATGAGTTTTTTTATTCTTGGTTAAGGTGAAGACGGTAGATATTTATGCTGCTTTAAAAGTTTCTAGCCTTTTTACCCAACAGGAATACTCATTATAAATTGTATCAATAGGGGCATCAAATTTTTTTTGAGCAAGTAATAGCAGCATTTCTCGATGACAACGCTGCCCTAATTGGCATTGGCAAATTAAATACACGTCGTTTCCTTCTGAAATACCAGCAAGTAAATCAAGATGCTCCATTGCTTGCTCTGACAATTCAAACCGTCTTTCGTATTCTGATCTTTCGAATGCTACGTCGTGACCAGCGGCTTGGTTATTTTTAAAGTCACGGAAGAGCGCTTTGGTTGGCGACAAGTCTGCACGGTATTCATCTCGAAGCTCTTTTCTGATACCTCGCGGGTAAAAACGCATTGCTATCACTATAAATCCATCGTTCCTAGTGATGTTTCCAACCCTCAAATCTTGTACGCTAGCTTGTTTCAACATTTTTCTATTCTTACAGCTATGGTGCTCAATTAATTCGTGTTGCCATATTCATTCCGAGGAATTATTTTCCTTTAAAGAAAAATAGCCAAGCGAGTATACACAAAAATCCAGGCACACCTAGGGCATACATGATGATGGGTCCGGCTATCCGCCCGTTAGCATTATCTAAAGCTTTAGAAATCGATTTCATACTGCCTCCTTAATGGTTAGAGCTCTTAAGCTTGGATTTGGCGGCATCTTTCAGATTTGCTACGGCGCTTTGAAGATTGCCCTTAGTTCGAACTCTCGTACCTTCAGCTTCGAGTTTGGTATTGCCAATAATTCTACCTGCACTTTCCTTGACGGCTCCAACAATTTTATTTTTTTCTGCATTCAACTTATTTTCTATATTTTTCATAACACTACCTTTTTAATTTAGGGATTTTGGTCTCATAAAAGCAAATACGATTGCTACTAAAAGTATCAAGCCAAGCCCACCACCGGGGTAATAGCCCCAGCTCGCGCTGTATGGCCAAACGGGAAAGGCGCCCACGAGAAGCAGCACCAAAACTACTAGTAGAATATTGTTCATAAGTTTCACCCCATTCATTAATAGAAGTTGTCTTCTCCTATATATTCTTCACTGCTGCAAATACTGCTCCAGTTGTAAGAGCTGCTAGGGTAGCTCTTGAATGATCTGGCACTGCCATAAACATAGCATGAACGAATTTTTCTCCTTTGCGTCCAAATTCACCCGATTTCAGCTGCGTTGAATTAGAGCTTTCTAAAAAATATATGGAGTAACCCTAGGCTCATCACGTGCTTATCGAGGCGGCGAAAATTTGATTGGTACGCGAACTGCAGGGTACCTTCATATGCTCGCCCACTTTAGCCTTAGTTAGATTTCTATGGGTAGAAATTACCTTAAGCAGAGATCTAAGTAGACGAGAGTTTTTCGCTTCTGCGTATAACCATTTAACAAATGATTCGCGAACTCCTGCAATAGGCGATTGAGCTCGAAGGCTATAAAGTGCGAACGGCTATGAATTTATTGAGTTAGCAACTCGAACCTATACAATTGCCTCAATCCCCATTGTTGTCGTATCCGCCACTCCAAACGAATCAAGTGAAAGAGTGCTGAAGGCATCGGGAAAAATAAAATGCCTTGTCAAAAAGCCAGTGGATTTGGACTATCTGATGAGTATCATCCATAAATATTGCGGGCCGTCGCCAGCTAGTAGAAATGATAAGGAAAGGCATAAAGGATAACACTTGTCGCATGAGGAAATAGTTTTTCGATGGCATATAAATTGCTGATCATAATCTAGAGAAGTAGATCAGGTCGGAGTCCTTTCGGAAAAAATATAAATTATAGTTATTTGATCACTTCTCTTTTAGGTCTAGCAATGATTGCGGATCCTTCGGAGGCTCGTGCTATATGCCGCTGCACAGTGTGATCGTAAGATTGTTTATTTTGCTGCTCTTAGGTAGCGAAGCCTTTGCAGGCGTAAATGATCCGATCATCGGTCAGGCAACAAATCAAAATTATCCATTTCGCACGTTTGGTGCGGCCACTGTTTCCTCTGATTTATTTTCTTCAAAGGAAAATGGATACAAAACAATAGAAACTAAAAATGAGGATCGAGACAATGTATTTACTTTGGAAGGAGAGGCACATTTAAATTCTCTCTACTTTCAGGGCCAGTCTGGTAAACCATTTGTAATTATCATGCCAGGCATTGGTGGTACAGCTACTGATGGCAATTTGATGAATTTGGCAAGGATGTTCCACAAGTGGGGATTTTTTGTACTAACGATTGATGATCCTTTCTCTTGGAAATTTGCGCTGACGCTAAATCCAAATGGCGTTCCTGGATTTTTCCCTAATGATGCAAAAATTCTCTACCAACACCTTGAATCAGTTTTTAGCACTGTAACTAAGAAATATAAGCCGAGTTATTTGGGCGTATGGTTCGTCACCTACTCCCTAGGCTCTCAATATGCTCAGGATCTTTTGAAAATCGACGATGAAAAGAAGACACTCCATTTCCAACAAGTAGTGATGCTAAATCCTCTTTTAGATATCGATTATTCTCTTAAGAAGTACGATGGTATCAATGAGCCATCGCAAGCCATGTCCGATCCATGGTGGCATTACCAATCGTTGCGAAATAGCTTGTTTGGTCTGGTGCTGGAGCTTTTGTTTGTAGGTCACAGTGAACGTCAAGGCTACTATTATTCACACTTCCCATTAAACAGCTCGCAAAGTGATGCCCTAATCGGAGGCACATTTAAAGACAGCCTAGACCAAGTGCTCTATGTAACAAGCATGGTGCATCCGGATCGAGATAAGTTATTTACCTCAGAGTTATCTGATGAGGACGATGAATGGAATCAAGATGATCGGAACGATGAGATTCGGAAGATTTCATTTAACGACTACTTCGGCAAATTTGTTTTACCCATGATCCCTGGAGTGAAGAACACAGATAGCTCAGATAATGTAATTTACAGCTTTAGCCTAAAATACAACTTACAAACGATTGCCGCCGATAAAAGGATCAAAATCGTTTTGACTAAGGATGATCCACTCTCACGGCCTGAGGATAATCAACTTTTCAGCCAGACGTTTAAGGACCGTGCTCTATTATTAGACGTTGGCGGACATTGCGGAATGTTCTGGTTTCCAGGCTTCGAGGCAGACTTCAAAGCGTTTTTAAAAATTGAATAGATCTCGTTTATTTCAAATCGCTCAAGGCTAACGGCACAGTGAGCTCTGGTTTTTTCCCTTTCGGTGGGGCGGCGAACTGGAGTTTCTTCAATTCTTTTTGCAGACAAATATTGAGTGCCTTATTAGGAGTGCGTCCGCTAAGGAGTTTCGCTGTTTTTACTTTTCCATTCGGCTTAATTTTCAGCGCGAAGCGTAGCTCACCATTTTCTGGGTAGCTGCCTGGATTCGCATGGTGCACACATTCACTGAGTCGTGGTAGGGCTACAAAAACTGTTTTCTGCACATTACACTCGCCCCAGCCGCGATTCAGGGCCGTATTGGTGAGGCAATCCTGCACTTGGGAGGCCTCGTTTGGTTCAGGCTTCATGGCAGGATCCGTGGGTTCTTTCACCACAGTGCGGCTACAAGCGGAGAGAAGTAAAAGTGCGAGGAGGATTAGCTTATGCATTTAGAAGTTCCTTTTCTAAGAGTATGGCGCGCACTGGGGAGGCATCGGCATCCAGGAGCTTGAGTGGCAGCGCAATCAAAGTATAGTTTCCTGGCGAAACTTTATCCAACACGATTCCCTCTAAAATGGCGAGATCGTTTTTGAAGATAGCCTGGTGACTCTCTAAGCCCTTGGAATCAGCGGGATCGACGCTAGGCGTATCAATTCCCACGAGACAAACTTTTTTTTCGGCGAGCCAATCGATGAGCTCTGGAGACAGCGAGTTAAAGTCGCTATTCCATTGGTTGGGGTTCGGGAAAGAGTTAGTGCGGAAGAGCACACGAGGGGCGCTAATTGGAGAAGAAACGTCTTTCGGTACAATCCTTGCGCCCTTTGGCACGCTCACTTCGATCACTTGGCAGGGGCCAAGATAAATTTCGAGATTACGCGAATCGATGCCTTTGCCACTAGCATGATAGTGATTGCTCGCATCCGTGTGTGCACCAATATGCAGCGTGGTGGCGATGCTTGAAACAGTGAGATGATCGCCCTGTTGCATATTCAGGCTCACATCGCGCGAAAACTCCACATCACCAGGGAAAACAGCTGTCTCCTTGCTAACCAAGGGTGAAATATCCCAGATCTTCATACGCGAGCGATCACTTTCAGTTCCACGTGAATCGGAGTGGGTAAGCGATTGATCTCAATCGTAGTGCGAGTGGCCTGAATTTTACCAAACACCTCTGCGTAGATTTTATTGAAGGTAGGGAAATCTTTTTGCATATCGGTTAAGAAAACCTGCACATCCACCACTTTATCAAGGGAGCTGCCAGAGGCTTCCAAGATCGCTTTCACATTATGAATCACGGAGCGAGTTTCAATTTCAATATCGTAAGAAATCACTTTGCCGCTCGAATCTTGAGTAACGCCGGGAATTTCTTTTTTCCCGCGCGCGCGCGGACCCACTCCAGACAAGAAAAGAAAGTCTCCTTCACGGCGTGCGTGCGGGTAAGCTCCCACTGGCTCTGGCGCTCCTGGCGCATCGATGATGGCGTTGGAAGTGGTATCGGGCGTGCGAGCGAGCACGGGCTCTTTTGGTGTAAGAGTTACTACCGCGTTGCCTGTTCCGTAAATCGGCGCATAGCCATGCAATTTTCCAGAGAATGCATTTGTTTCACCGCAGAGTCCGCTTAGCCACCAGATGCCTTTGAAGCCCATGTCACCATTGGCTTCTTTGCCGAATTCACGGGCCACTTGGGCCACATCTTCTAGGCGGCCCTCGCTGAGCAATTCACAAATCTTGCGATTCCATTCTTCGTCTTTGGCAGAGGAAATATGATCGTCTTTCGCATCCACTTCTTTTACAAAGAAGCGATTGGAGAGTCCGCTCACTAATACGGCAATGGCGCGTTTGCCGGATTCCTGGAGCGCAGTCGCTGCGGCACGGCCAATGGAAATTGTTTCCTGTTTCTCCGCGTACATATTGCAGCTCACCATGGCCGCGGGCAGACGATTTGTCGGATTCAAAAGTTTTTGTGCCACGATAGTGCCCGTATCGATGGGGAAGCCGTAGTAATTGGGCAGCATGGTATTATGACCAAGGGCTTTCACTTTCGCGGCGTAAACTTTGGCGAAATCTGTGTCTACTCGAAATTCATATTTCATCGAGCCGAGCGCGTGAAAGTTATGATCCACATGGGTAAACGAGGGTTTCGGATCCGCTTGGAAGCTATAGCCGAGCACGGAGAGCCATTGGGTGGAGAAATAAAGAATAAGATCCGCATCAGAATTTTCAATTTCCTTGCGCGCTTCCTCAAAGGCGTGGCGGAGCTTTTGCCAGCCAGGATTTTTTTCAGGAGCCAATAAGGGATGAGGGAGCCCCGGAACAATCAGCGCTTTTGTGATGATGGAGTTTTTCATAATCTTACCTCAGGAGCGCGCCATTCCACCACAGCGTTACCAGTTCCAATCACCGAGCCATAGCCATGCACAGTAGCGGGATAGTCTGGAATACCAAGCGCGCCGAGCATCCAAGCGAGAGCGCCCGCCTTCACTTCTGCAGAAGCCATATCAAAAAATTCAGGGCATACGGCGAGCAGCTCTTTTGCTTTTCCTTCGCGCATGAGTTTTAGAATCTGCATATCCCATAAATATTGGCCGTGGTGATAGATATGCTCTTTTGACATATCTTCCGGGATCTCTGCTTCCGTGGTGAAGTGACGATGAGAGAGAGAGTTGCTAGCTAGCAGCACTGCGCGTTTGCCTGATTTTTCAATCGCTTCGCGAGTGGCATCACCTAATTGCAGCATTTGTTCTTGGCCCACTTCATTGGAGAAATAGTAAGGCGAATTATTGGAAGAGATAGAAACGATGGGAATATCCCAGGCTGGATTCATGAGGTGCAGAGCGCAGATGGTGCCATAATCCACGCGGAAATCGGGATTCTTCATCACCTGAGTGATGAGGCCTTTTTGTTTTCCTGCTTCGGCGATGGCGAGGGAGAGCTCCACATCTACTTTCAGATCGTAGCTATAGCGAAAGAGGTGAGGGAAAATCGGATCCACGCTGATGCCTTTGAAGTGCGGTAGGCCGAGCACATGGTGCCCTACAACAGTCATCCAATGGGGGGAGTGCACGAGCAATACATCGGGTTTTAGGGCGAGCACGCTTTTTCGACAACGTTCATAGGCCCAGCGCAATTCTTCCCAGCCGCATTCCGAGCGCGGTTCATTTTGTGGCGGATTTTCGCCGTACACTAAGTGGGGTGGGTGAGGAGCGAGCACGCCCGCAATGATCTTGCCCTTTTGTTTTGTCATAATTTCACGCAAATATTTTTTGTTTCAGTATAAAATTCTAAAGAGTGGCGGCCACCTTCACGACCTAAGCCCGAAGCCTTCATGCCGCCAAAGGGAACGCGCAGATCACGCACCATCCAGCAATTCACCCACACCGTGCCCACTTGCAGGGCTTGCGCCACTCGGTGTGCGCGGGAAACATCACGCGTCCAAAGCGAGGCGGATAAACCATACTCCGTAGAATTCGTGAATTCGATGGCTTCTTTTTCTGTTTTGAAAGGCGCGATACAAACCACGGGACCAAAAATTTCTTCCTGCATGCAGCGAGCAGTATGTGGCAGATCAGTTACCACTGTAGGATTTAGGAAATAGCCGCCAGAAAAATAATCAGAAAGAGTGGGGGTGTCGCCGCCGAAAGCAATCTTGCCGCCTTCTTTTTTTGCCAGCTCAATATAGCTCTGCACTTTTTCTTTGTGCTCTTTGGAAACAAGGGGGCCCATATTCGTTTCTTTGTCTTCTGGATTGCCCACACGGAGAAGGGAAGCATAGCGAGAAAATTTTTCCACGAACTCTGGATAGACTTTCTCTTCTACAAAAATGCGGGAATTGCAGAGGCAGATCTCGCCTTGATTTTGGAATCCAGAACGCACGAGTTGAATCGCCGCTTCCGCCACATCCGCATCCGCAAACACTACGGCGGCATTTTTTCCGCCGAGTTCGAGGCTGGTTTTTTTAAATTTCGGCACAGCGCTGGTGAGCACGGAGCGCCCGGTGGCAGTGCCACCAGTGAAAGAGAGAATGGGCACTTCCGGATTGGCAGTGAGCGCGGCTCCTGCTGTGGCACCGCGGCCAAACACGATATTTACTACCCCGTGAGGCACGCCCGCTTCATTTAAAATTTCGCCGAGCATATAGGCCGTCATCGGAGTGAGCTCGGAAGGCTTGCATACCACTGTATTTCCTGCCGCAATCGCGGGCGCGATTTTCCAGGTGAGCAAGTAGAGCGGTAAATTCCAGGGTGAGATGAGTCCGGCCACGCCGAGGGGAGAGCGATGAGTATAGTTCAAAGTTTCGGATGCATCCGCGTGCACGGCTTGTTCCGTCTGGTGCAAAATTTCGGAGGCGAAGAAACGAAAATTATGGATGGCGCGGGGAATTTCTAGTTCGCGAGCGAGGGCTAAGGGCTTGCCTTGGTCTTTACTTTCCGCGTAGGCGAGCTCACTCGCATATTGTTCGATTTTATTGGCAATGCTGTAGAGCACTTCCGAGCGCTGGCCTGCGGTGCGCGCACTCCACCAGGGAAAAATTGTTTTTGCGGCTTGCACAGCGAGCTCGATATCTTCGGCACCAGAATCAGGAATGAGGGAATAAACTTTCCCTGTGGCAGGCTCGAAATTGTCGAGATACTTGCCGTTTCTTGGGGCGTGCGGATGACCGCCAATATAGTTAGCTAATTTTTGCGTCATGCTAAGGTGCCTTCGTGGGGGAAATCTTTATAGGTAAAATTCCAGCGGTCGCGATCTGGATCCCAATCGTCCCAGGGTTGAATGCCGCTGATTTTGTGGCGTAGATTTTCTGGAATACTTTCTGTGACGATGAACGCCTTTTGGCGCTCTAGCGGATAGGGATTGCGGAAATCAAAGCCGAGCACGCCGAGTGTATAGCGCGCAATATACCAAGAAGCACGCATGTCCCAGCCATGAGCCACTTTGATCACGATGCCGAGACCATTGGGATAGTCAGGGTGGAGAATGGAGAGACCAAGCAATCCATCGGCGCCTTCTTTCGCGATCACTTTGCCTTCACAGGATTTCAAGATCGTGGAGTCGAGACGGTTAAAGCCGCCCACCAAATCAGGGTGACGAGTCATCGCTTCCCAAATCCAATCTTCATTTTTGCGAACTGCGAGATCGGCATAGAGACGCGCAAGTTCCACCGTGGTCATGGAGATGGTGGGGAGTCCGCAGCCATCTTTGGCCACAACTTTTGGTTCCCAGTTTGCCCCAAGCACTTTGCGCACTTCCGCAAGATAGTGTAAGAAAAATTCATGGTGTGGCCACACATAGCCCACGCGGCTCCAGCCTTTGAGTTTGCAGCCTTTCAAGATTGCGGCGTGTTCGCCAGAGCAAGAATGGTAGAGACGGCGCGGACGTCTTCTCTGCGCACCAAATTGCATGAGGGGAAGCGCGAGTGGAGTTTGCACAAGACCTAGTTCACTCTCCCCGAGAATCGATTGCACTACGCGAATATGTTCGGTGTCGCCATTGTGAGAAGAAACGGCGATGGCTTTTTGTTCCCAATTGAGCGCAGTGTCCAATTCTTTCGCGAAAACCTTCACCATGTGGGGCTTCATCATGGAGCGTCCATAACAAAGCACTTCGCCACCATGGGAGTGGATGAGTTCTTTACCACTCACCCAGGCGATTGAACCATGAATCGTGCACTCCGCCACGCCGTTGCGGCGATAGTCCACGAGGGGCATCCATTGGCTATTCTTGTTTTCCATTGGCATTACTATAGGCGGCTAGCGTTAGCGTGTCAAAGTGTGGAACGCATCGTTTTTCGCTTCACCGCGCCAAGATCCCGCGTTAGGATCGGACCCATGAAAGTAATCGGTTTTGATTTAGGTGGCACAAAATTAGCGGGCGGCGTGGTGGATCAGCGCGGACGGATGACGGACTTTGCCGTCGAGTACGCAGAAATCAAGGCGGGCTGGCCTGGAGTGCTGGATCAGCTCTCCCGTTTCGTAAAAAACTATCGCGAGATGCATAAAGACATCAAGGCTGTGGGGATTGCCTCTGCGGGTCCGCTAGATAGTGATAAGGGAGTGCTCCTCGACCCCACCAACTATAAGGTTGGCAATAAAACTTGGGGCAAGATCGAGATTGTAAAAGATTTGAAGAAAAAAATCCGCATGCCCGTTTATTTGGAAAATGACGCTGCTGCTGCGGTGCTCGCCGAGGGCTGGACGGGGAGCCGCAAGAAATCGAAAAATATCTTGGTGCTCACCTTGGGCACAGGCTTGGGCGTGGGTGTGATTGCGAATGGCGAACTCCTTCGCGGTGGTCGCGGGCTGCATCCCGAGGCGGGGCATATCTTGCTTGATCCGAGTGATCGTCTGCTTCGCTGCGGATGCGGTGTATACGGTTGTGCGGAAGCATTTCTCGCCGGCAAAAAATTTGAAGAGCGCGCGAGTCTGATTCTTAAAGAGCCAGGCTTGCGTTCGCCAATCCTTCGCGATCGCGCCAAATCCGGCGATGCAAAAGTGAAAGCTCTCTTTGTAGACTACGGCAAGCGCATGGCTCAGGCTCTGCTTAGCTATATTGTTTTGTACTATCCCGAAGAAGTGGTGTTAACGGGCGGTTTCGCGGAAGGCGCCTCACTCTTCTTGCCAACGGTAGAAACGGAGCTAAAAATTCTGCTAGAGCGACGCTTGAAAACCTTGCCACTCATGCCAACGATCACGGCATCCAAGTTTCAGAACCAAGCAGGAGTGATTGGGGCCGCCTATGTGGCCATGCACGGACTCAAAAAGTGAGGCGTATCGCCGTTTTTTTGTTCGCCATTTTACTTTTAGCGATTGCCCGCCCTCTTTCCTTCAAGCGCTCTGAAAAGGCTGTGACAAATCCTCCTCGGCTAGAGGAGAGAATAGAAAGCTCCACAGTCTTAAAGGGAGAGCGAGCACCCAGCTCTGCGCCTAGTGCAAAAGTAGCAGCTCACTCGCTTCCTAAATCCAGCGTGGTGCCCAATGATATTCAAGCCGAAATGGAACATATCGGTGCCGACTGGGATAAGGCTCGAGAAGAGCTTTACGCTCGCTTCAATCTCAGCGAAGAGCAACAAGCCCATATTCAAGAGGCTCGAGCGATCAATGCGAAAACTGTAGACGTACTAGCCAAAAATTTGAGTGCCGCTGCGGATCCTGAGGAGCGCAATCGTCTGGTAGCGAAAATTGTAGAAACTGGTTTTTACTATGATCGCGCAATGACGGAGATCTTGGGCGAGAAAAATTTTGCGAGCTTAGAGAGTCTCCGAGACACCTATAATGAATACCTAGACAATCACAGTTCGCTCCGACCAAGGCTAGCGCATCGCTGGTAGAGGCTAGAGCTCTTTGCGCATCATCAAGTTTGTCACGTGGAAACCAAGTTTATCATAGAGTCTTTTGGCTGCTTGATTGTGTCCGAATACATGCAAGCCAATAGATTTTAAACCAAGACGAATGGCTTCAGCCTCCGCTAGTCTCATCGTCATTTCGCCATAGCCTTTGCCGCGAAAATTTTCGAAAAGATAAATATCATAAATAAAGGCAGACTCTCTAGCTGCAGTCTTCCGTTTGCCAAGCCATAGGCTGCCCACTTTTGTATTTGTGCCCGATTCAAAAATGGAAAATAGATAATGATCAAGGGAATGCACTCCCTCTGAAAGCGGCGTTTGAAAGGCATCTTCCGCTAGCTTTTTTGTCTCGGCCTCCGGGAGATCCCCTGCGCGCATTAAATCAGCGGCATAATTCGCCACAGCATTTTCTTTATACTCTGGAAACTCTTCCTCGGTCATCTTTCGTAATACTAGCAAGGGCATACTCCTTTTTTAACCTTGTGAGAGTAACTTGAATTCGAAAAGCCAAAAAGATTTTTCGCTTTCCAAATTATAGAAAATAGCTTGAAATAAATTGTGACAAAAATTTTTAGGGAGGAATAAAGGTATGAGAATGATTCTTGCTGTTTGTTTTGCTGCATTTGCCTTGTCTGTGCAGTTGCGAGCGGAGGACTCTTT
This sequence comes from Oligoflexia bacterium, assembly GCA_903867855.1. GTDB lineage: Bacteria > Bdellovibrionota > UBA1018 > CAIPTA01 > CAIPTA01 > CAIPTA01. The sequence continues at coordinate 18,165 of CAIPTA010000175.1, forward strand.
GCTCGTGCCTGCGCCTCGCCTTTTTATTCTTTCGCAAGCTAACCAGGAAGTGATGAATAAAGCGATCGGGCCTGTAACAGTGGAAGCGTTCGACGCGTTCACCTTAGGGCACATCAATGATAATGCAACAAAAGTGACTATCTCTCTGGCATCCGGCCCAGGCCAATTGCAAGGCACTCTCACGAAGCCCATGGTAAATGGCGCCGTTAAGTTCACGGATTTGATGGTTACCGCTCCTGGTAGCGGATATCAATTTTTGATTTCTGCTGCTGGCTATCCGCCCATTAAAACTTTGCCCTTCACAGTGCATGCGTATGGAACGCCTCGTCAGCTGAGCTTTAGCATCGAGCCATCGAAGGATTGGTTTAGTGGCTACGATGCGGTTTTCTCCACTCAACCGGTGGTGGCCGTTTTGGATGGCTATGGAAACTTGATCGCAGACGATAACGCCTCCGCGGTAACGCTAAAGTGCGTTGACCCGCAAGGCTGCATGCTCCTCGGCACCGCCACTGTGCCTGTGGTGAATGGCCATGCTGTGTTCACGAACTTGCATCTTAATGCAGGCGTGACCGGCCCTGTAACTCTGGAAGCAATCTCCAGTCAGCAGCTTATTGCAACCGATAGCACTGCATTTTAATTTAGGTTGACCTACCTAAAGTATTAGGTTACTATACCTAATATGGGTACGCAGACCACAAAAGATAAAATCCTGCAAGCCGCTCTTGGACTCCTCGAAAAGAGCGGCATCAAAGCCGTTACCCAGCCCGCTGTTGCCAAACTCGTGGGCATTCCTCAGGGGCAGCTCACTTATCACTTCCCGCGCCGCGCCGATCTGGTGCTCGCCGTAACTGATCTTTCTCTCGATCGACTAGCCTCCTTCCTTTTTAGTCGTGATGCCGTGACCGAAAAAATGGATCGCATGCTCTGGAAATTTTTGAGCGATCCCACGCGGAGTCGCGCGCTGCTCGGGCTCGTGGTGGAAACGGATGAGAGCCCGGAGGTTCGCGAGCGCCTAGCCATGCAGGAAGAAAAAGGCAGGAGTTTGATCGCTGCAGCCTTGGGCCTGGAGGAGGGGGATCCCGATATCACCCTTGTGCACGCCACTTTAGCGGGCTTTGCCTTGCTCGCATTTTTACGCGCAGATAAACCGAAAACGTTAGAAACAGAATTTTATGCTTCGATGAAAAAATTGCGTTCCCAAATTAAGAAGCCAAAGAGGGAAAAATAAGATGCTGAATGTCTCATTTCTTTTGCGTCAATCGTGGTGGATCCAATTAGCCTTACTTTTTACGGTGCTCTCCACTCGCGCAATTTTGATCGCCGGTGGAAGTTCCCTCTGGATTCGCTTCTCTGCTTGGGCGAAAGCCAGGAGGATTGTGGCGGGGGAAAACTCTCCCCAGGTGATGGTTAAGGAAATCACGAATGGTTTCCTAGTTATTTTTTTAGATGCTTCTTCTGTGGTGCTTCTCATTAAAGCGGGAGTTTTTCACTTTAGTACGGAATTTACTGCGCTAGAATTTATCACCACCTATGTTGCGATGTTCATTTGGGGAGAAATTTATTTTTACTACTCTCATCGCCTATTCCATATTCCGAAGCTATTTTGGATTCACCGCCATCATCATCAATCTGCGGTAGTAAACCCGTGGACAAGCCTTGCTTTCTCCATTCCTGAAAGACTATTGCTCCTCTTGGGATTAAGCGTGGTGCCAGCTCTTATCTCCATTTGGTATCCAATTCCCTTGCCTGCCTTTGCGCTCTACTTTCTTGTAAACTATGCGCTCAATGTATATGGTCACCTCAACACAGAAGTAATGCCGCCAAGCTATGTGCAGTCATGGTTTGGGAGAATTTTAAACACCACGAGCTATCATACGATGCATCACCAGCGCTATCGCGGGCACTACGGGCTCTTCACGCCATTTCTCGATCAATGGCATGCTACTCGCTATGCTGATTATGAGAGCGTGCAGGCGGCGAATTTTCAAAAGGGTGCGCTTAGGGAAGAAACTTCGCTAGTAATGGAGTGAGCTGCGGCAAATAACGATCTAGAGCCCAGAGTGCTTTTCCATGGCCAGTGAGTATGCGCTCTCGTTTCCGCTTTTTGATCGCATTTACCAATTCTCTGGCGGCAACATGGGCAGGCACGGCTAGCCATGGTGGCACATAATCTTTGCTATCGGAGTGAAGAATTCCTTCATTGTCTAGATGACGAATTTCACTCGTCACAAAGCCAGGGCTAATCAAAACAACCGAAACGCCTTTGGGCTGTAGTTCCGCTGTGATGGATTCTGCCAGGCCACGCACCGCAAATTTGCTTGCCGAGTAGGCAGAGGTGCCGGGCACGCCAATATGGCCCGCCACGCTGCCGATGATAACGAGGCGACCTTTGTGCTCAATCAGTTGGGGCAAAGTAGAGTAGATAGTTCGTAAGACGCCGAAGAAATTCGTTTCAAACTGTTTGCGATAGTCGTTGATGCTCGTTTTCGCGAGTTTTCCAGAGATACCAAATCCGGCATTGGCAATTGTGATATCGAGTTTGCCAAATTTCTTAACTGTGGCCTCCGCCGCACTTTCAAGATCGCCATCCTTGGTTACATCGCCCACAAGCGCAATTGCATTATCTTTCCCAAGTTCACGCACTAAAGTTTCCAAGCGCTCCAAGCGGCGTGCTACCAAGGCTACTTTTCCGCCGCGTGCCACTAATTCTCTCGCTACCGCCTCACCAATTCCAGAGGAGGCCCCTGTGATGAAGCTCACCGTTCCGGCAAAATCTTTTTTCATGCAAACTCCGGCGCTACTTTTTCCATGAAGCTGTGCATGGCACGTTCCACATCGTTTGTGTCGTGATTATTAAAATCGAACCAGAGCATGAGGCGATCCTCTTGGTGGAAGCGAGATTTCAATTGCTCGGTGATGGATTCGGTAGTTCCTACTAAGGCATTATCTACCGCGTTCGCAATTTTTTGCGGATCCAGGGTGCCTTCGATGGCTCTCCAATAAGTCTCTAGTGCCTTCTTCGCTTTTTCTTTGGCTTTCCATTCCGAATCTTCGAGGAATACAAGCACTGTGCGCGGCATGAGATCCCGATTCCACGCGCCACCTTTTGGGTGATAGGCTTTTTTCATGATCTCATGAGTTTTCTCGATTTGCGCGGCCGGCGTGATCGAAAGATTGAAAACGCCAACGGGATAGAATTGGTTGGCCAGCACTTGCGTTTCCGTATCGTGAGCACCGATGGTGAGGCGCAGGAGATCAAGCGGAGCATCGAAAGGAATCACGCCCACAGGATTGAATTTCCAAAATGCAGGAACGCGGATCTCATCCACTTTCTCTCCATGGGCGGAGCGAACTTTCTGCCAATCTTCTTGAGTGCGGAAATCTTTGGCAGAGAGAAGTTTAGGGCTAATCTCGCTGCTCCCAAGAATATCGCCGCGTAAGAGGCGCAAGAAAATTTCGGTAGCCTCTTGGAATATTTTTGTTTTGAGCACGGGCCAGGCGGCTTTCTCCATCTCGTTGCGTGGAGTGAAGCCATAGGGAATATTTGAGAAGGGAAAGCGTCCGGCGGCGAAGCCAAGCTCCAAACGGCGCGCTTCCGAACTATCCATGCTATGATAGTTCAGGAAGGTTTTTACTGCTTCCGCGTGAGCAATTGGGCCACCATTACAAATGATGTTGCGAATGGCGGAGCCCATATGAATCTTTTTTGTTTTCGCGAACACGATGTGTGCGAGTTGCAAAATATCTGTATTGAGCCCGATCTCGCCCTCAAAGTGAGGAATCACCGCTTGGGGATTTCGCTTTTGCACTTGGCAGGAGAGGTGAGTCTCCGCCACCCAGGCCGTGGAGTAGCCGAGCGCATCGGCTAACTTCACCTGAGAAAAAAAATTTTGGAACATCACTCGTTCGGATGGAGTATAGCCGTCCACTGGCGTTTGGCAGATCGAAAAAAAGAGATCAAACTTCATTTGTAACCCGTGCCTAGGTGGGTTCGCAGAGCCCATAGTTCCGGGAAGAATTTATATTCCATACGAGCAGCGAGGAATTTATAGCCATCACTACCGCCAGTACCAGATTTCATGCCGATGGTGCGCGCTACCATCAGCATATGGGTGGTGCGCCAGAGAGAGAATTTTTCGTCAAAATCCATCATGGCTTCGAAGAGCAAAACCCAATGGTAATTATCATCGGGCTTTTCATAGATGCTTTTTAGAGTCTGAATGAGACCCGCATTTTCCTTCCAGGGCTGACTCACATCGCGATTCAATACTTCAGCGGGCACGGCAAATCCTGCTTTATCTACAGCGCGCACGAACTCATCGTAGACACTGGGGAGAGTTAGGAGCTTTTGCAGTTTCCCAAGCTTATCTTTCTCTTTTTCAAAAAAGCTTAAAAAGAAGCTCTCGCGCACACCATAGGTGAATTCGATCAAGCGAAATTGGATGGATTGAAAGCCGCTCGCCGGGCGCAAGTGATCTCGAAAGCCCGCAAATTCTACAGGCGTGAGCGTATTCAATAAATTGATTTGCTTTACCTCTAAATCGGCGATGGCGGTGAGGCGCTTTAATTTTTTGAGCGCACGGGAGACAGATCCTTCTCGAAAGTTTTCACAGAGAGCTTCCGTTTCGTGAAGCATGAGCTTGAACCATAGTTCCGCCGCTTGATGAATAATGATGAAGAATAATTCATCATGGTGAGTGGGGGAGGAGAGCTCGTGCTGTAGGGAAAGCAGCTCAGGGATCTTGAGGTAGGAATTATAGTTTAGTTCTTTGAGTTCTAGATTCTTATAGTCTGGCATCGCATAGCCCTTTCCTTGCAAAAATTCCAGAGCATCGCTAGAGTGGGCGAATGCAAGAATCGCCCATTCACACTCAATTAGCCCAGCAACTTTGGGAGGCTAGAATTCAAGCCTCACCTTGTGAGCCCTTGAGCAATACAGCCTCTACCTTAACTATTCCTGATGCTTATTCTATTTCTGACATTAATATGCGTCGGCGTGTGGCGCAAGGCGCTGTGCGCTTAGTGGGGAAAAAAATTGGCCTCACTTCGCTGGCTGTGCAGAAGCAATTACAGGTGCTTGAGCCGGATTTTGGCTATCTCACCTCGGATATGCAATTCGCTGACGAGGCTATTTTACCCATTTCCACTCTGATTGCGCCAAAAGTAGAAGGCGAAGTGGCGTTTGTTCTGAAGAAAGAGCTGAGGGGGCCTGGCGTAGACCGGGCAGCGGTGCTCGCGGCTACGGATTATTTACTCCCAGTGATCGAGATCATTGATTCTCGTGTGCGTGATTGGAAAATTAAAATCGTAGATACCATTGCAGACAATGCCTCGTCGGCCGCCTATATTTTGGGGAAAGAACGTCATGCTATAAAAGAACTCGATTTTGCTTTGGCTGGCATGGCGCTTTTTCTGAACGGAGAAGTGGCTTCCACGGGCGTTGCGATGGCTTGCCTTGGGCATCCAGCGGATGCTGTGGCCTGGCTTGCCAATACCATGGCCAGATTCGGACAATCCCTTTTGCCCGGGGAGATTATTTTATCCGGTGCCTTTGGTCCGGTAGTGCCTGTGTTTGAGGGCGATCATGTGCTCGTGAAAATTTCGGGCTTAGGAAAAGTGGAGTGCCGTTTCTCGGGAGGAAATTCATGAGTAGCAAATTAGCAAAAGCAGAAACACTTTATCGCGCCATTCAAAGTCGCAAGGCCATCCCACGCTTAACCGCGGAGGAAGATTTTTCTATTGCTGTCGGCTATGAAATTCAGGAAGAGCTCTTAAAGCTCCAGGCTGGCCAAGTGGTGGGCTTAAAGATGGGGATGACATCGAAAGCAAAAATGCTGCAGATGAAAATCGATGCTCCCATTTTTGGTGTGCTCACTAAAGAAATGCTGATTGCTAATCGTGCGCAATATTCACTTTCTCAATTGATTCACCCGCGCATTGAACCAGAAATTGCCTTCCTCACGAAGCGTGAACTCAGTGGCAACCCCAGTGGGGAAGAAGCCCTAGCGGCGTGTGAATCAGTAGCCGCTGCCTTGGAAGTGATTGATTCCCGCTATGAAGATTTTTCCTTCACACTCGCCGATGTGGTGGCCGATAATTGCTCCGCTGCTGGATTTGTGATCGGCGCTTGGCATCCAATTTCTGTGCCGGTGGATAATCTCGGCATGGTGCTCAAAGTGAATGGTAGCCCCGTGCAATTTGGCTCGAGCGCGGCGCTCCTTGGGGATCCTGTGCTTTCGCTGGTGGAGCTTGTGAAGCTATTGGCAAAACAAGGCAAAAGCCTTCCTGCGGGTAGTATCGTGCTCGCGGGTGCGGCAACAGCCGCAGTTCCGCTGAATATCGGGGATCATGTGGCAGTGGAAGTAGAAAAGCTCGGCACTGCGGAGATCTACGCTTGCTAGCTTTACTTCTGCTCTTGCCCTTCCTTGCAAATGCCAGCCCACTGGATGGGGCTTGGCATACGAGCTGCGCACAGAATGTGATCCGTGAAGAAAAATTTCAAGATACTACTGTTTCGCTTTTTGAAAAAAACTTTAAGGATGCATTCTGCGCAATTCCCTCTCTCGAGATCGAGAGTATGGGAAGCTTCGAGTTAGATGCCATTTCGCTTCCCAAATATCATGCGATTGATTTTCATTTTCAGGCGGTTTTTCTCACGCTTCATAGCTTAGAGGCAGTGAGCTTTTACAAACGTAGTGGGATGTGCGGATTTTCAGATTGGGCGCTCGATGCTCGACGGGAAATCACGGGTCTTGCTTGCGATTTTTTTGCTACTGGCTCTCCCGTTCATGTGCCCAAACAGAACGATGGGCGCTTTGGTATTTATGAGTTGAGCGGAGAGCAGCTCTTTTTTGGCGCTCTCACACCTTGGCAAAATGGATTGAGCGAATCTACTAGACCCACCACTTTGGAACTCAATCCTTATTGGAAGCTCGCGGAGTGAAATCATGAAAGTCTATGCCTACAATAAATGCGATAGCTGCCGAAGGGCGCTTCGCTTTCTTGATCAACAAAAAATTCAATATGAATTCCTGGATATCACGGAACAAGCCCCTACAAAAAAAGAGCTAGAGTTAATGCTCGAAAAGGTGGGAGAGATCAAAAAACTCTTTAATACCTCTGGCGTGGTGTACAAAGAAATGAATCTTAGCGAGAAACTCCCAAAGCTATCGAAAGCAGAGATGATTGCGCTCTTGGCGAGTAATGGTCGCCTAGTGAAGCGCCCGTTTTTAATCGCCAAAGATATAGCGCTGGTGGGCTTTAAAGAAGCGGAATGGCAGCAAGCGTTTCGATCCTGATAGCGTGTAGGCGCACGCAATAATTTCTTTAGTTCATCAAGAATATTTCCGACACGTCACAGGTGAAGGAAAAAGGAAATATTACACTAATGCTCTTATTCGCGTTCGCCGGTGCCTGTGCACTTGGTGGGGGCTATTATTTTTTCGCGGTAGAAAATAACGCGGAGAAAAAAATTGTGAATCCGAAAGAGCTAGTGCAGCGCTATCAATCGCGCATTCAAGCTATTCTCGGCGATCACGCAGCTCTCAATGCGTCCGTTTCGCGTAATCCGAATGCCTTTGCCTGTCTTTCTTCTGTTACGGCCGATTGCACCAGCAAGGCGGGCCTCTTCGTGCTTTACCCAAGTCAGAATGCGTTAGCCATTTCCCAGTTGCCGAATAATGCAGGCATCAGTGAAGATGGCGATGCCTGCAATACTTACCCAAGCAAAGATTGTCCGCTTCATATTGAAGCCAGCTGGGAACCTGTTTGCAAAGCGGGTGGCTGCGTAGACACAAAAAGTTTTCAAATGAGTGTAGCCGTGCGATACGACGCTAATGACCATGCTCCAGTATTAGATTGGAAGTCTGATTCGGTTTTAGTTACTCCTGATGTGAGGCTATCCGCTGAAGTGCAGTGCGCGCGCTCTGGTGGCATGCTGAGTGGCTCAAGCTGCGTAACCGGCGGCTCTGATCGAGCCATTGCCTCTTCTGATAACCCCAATGTGGTTGTTCCTGCGCAACAAGCCCCGAATGGCATGACTCCAGGCGATGAGCGACTCGTTTGTCCTCAAACCATTCCCGTACAGGGCAATAACTATCCTGCGCAGATGAGTAGTCCGGGAAAAGCAGATGTGATGATCCCGGCCGTGAATCAATGTCCAAACGCAGTGGACACCTATAATTTTATGTGCCGACCAAACTCTTCTCCAACTTTTGAAAACGAAGGGATTTGGGTGCAAACCGGAGCAAGCTTGGCGCCTCCCTGCGATGAAAATGGCCATCCCCTTCAAGAGCCCACCTCCAGTGAAGCTAAGTAAATTTAATCTCGGCCTCCCAACAGGAATTTCGCCTCTACGCGCCTTCAATTCACAAGCTAATGCAAATACAATTAATTTAGGACTCGGCAAGCCATGGGAGGATATGCCCCCTGAGCTGCGTGAGCTTGTGCCTCGCATACTCAAAGAGCGTCTTGACTATACAGAAAATGCCGGCCTTCTCCAGGTGAGGCGGAAATTAGAACTGCATTACGGCTTGAGTGAGAGCAGCGCGGTGCTTACCCATGGCGCACAAGAAGCAATATTTGCGGCGCTACTAGCTCTCCTCAATCGGGGAGATGAGGTGCTGATTCCTGACCCTGGATTTTTGGCCTATGCCCCCATGGTGCGTATGCTCGGTGGGAAAGATAAATTTTACGCGCTCGCAAGAAAGAAAAACTCATTTCATTTTGATCCTGAAGCCATTTTAAAAGCGATCACCAAGAAAACAAAAGTAGTGATCTTGAATGCACCTGGAAATCCTGTGGCCACGCTGCGAGGAGATCTTTGCATTTTTCTAAAAGCTATGGAGAAGAAAGGCATCTTCGTGATTTCCGATGAGGTATACGGAGAGCTGGTGTATGAGGGCGTTTACGCTCCCCTCGCGCAAGAGAGTAAACAAGTGGTGAGCATCAATGCGTTTTCCAAAAGCCATGCACTCACAGGCTGGCGCATAGGTTGGGTGGCCGCGCGCAATCCAGATCTCTATAAGCGCTTGCTCGTGGCACACCAGTATATTAGCACTTGCGCTAGTGTGCCTGCGCAGCGCCTTGTGGGCGAGTTATTAGAGGATCGCAATCTGTTTCGTTCCATCATTGCGCGCTATCGCAGCGAGTATAAGGCTAAGCGAGATTTACTCTTTCATGAGTTAGGAAATACCGAGTTAGTAAGACCAGAAGCTGGATTCTATGCATTTCTACCGATTCCGAAAACGTTTTCCAGTTCTCTGGCGTTTGCCAAGGCGCTCCTAGCGAAAAAAGATGTGCTCGTGATTCCAGGTGAATTTTTTGGCAAAAATGGAAAACGCTTTGTGCGCGTGAGTTTTGCGGTGCCTGATGACTGGATTAAGCAAGCCGCCGCTGCCCTCAAATCATTTTTTTAAAAACCGGCCCCTATGGCTGTTGATGGAAAATCTAAAGATTGGAATCAGCGAATTCATTGAGTGACTGGTTCAATTACTTTTCCAAATGTTCGTTGTGGTATTGCGCATAGAGCATGAGGTGGGCGTGCAAGTGCGCTGGGTTCTTTGTGGTGACCCAGGTTTTTCTGGTTAATCTACTTACATTAGCTCTAAACATCGCGCACGTATGGTTCAAGCTAAATAGTGGATCAAATCTTACTTTTTTAAGCTCACCTTGTCCGCCAAGGGATCCTCGCTTTCCCAAAAATTGAATGTGACTGGCTTTTGGAAAAAACTCAGCCACGTCTCCTGGGTAGTGTGGGTTGCTGTCACTCTTAATGATGGCGTCCTCTGCCACTAGGTGCCGCAGACCGCTAAATAACTTTCGTCTCCCATGGCCTCTTTCATCCGAACGGTGTCCGTATTTCCTCCAAGCCTTCCCCACCAGTAAGCCTTTGGCCGGCATTGAAGACACTTCCAGACCAAGTATTCTTCTAGTTCCGCTTTCTACCGCAAGCGTTACAGAAAGAGGTTTACACTTTGTTGTCTCAAAGGTTTCGAGATCATCAAATTCAACTTCATGAACCTTGGGACTAAACGCGTTACCTAAGCGAAGTCTACATTCCGCTTCAAACCCCAAGACCAAAAGTTTCCTAACCACTGTTTTACGATTTAAATTAAAATTCCGCGCAGCTCTTCGAATGGTTCCATGACTTGCAAAGTGTTTGCGTAGGGCCTCGTTCTTAATTCGTTTCTTTTGACGAAACCAGCGATGAAATGTAGCTTTTGAGCACGTTTTTTTGCAGCGCTGACAGCGAAAGCGTTGAACCCACCGAGAATCGCTGGTTCTATAAAAGAACCCAAATCGTACAAACTCTGAACCAGAATTTTCGCTTAAAGAGCAGTTAGGGCAGTTTGATGGCATAGCAACATAGGGAATTGCAAAGAAGCTGCCACATTCCCTCTATGTAACTATGCATACACATCAACAGCCATAGGGGCCGGTTTTAAAAAATTTCACGAGCTCTGCGCCTTCATGCACGATGGCGGAACTATGATAGAGAATCGGAATGCCGGCAAAGGGCATGTGAATCGGAGTGCAAGCCACTTCGCTCGCTGGATGGTAGATATTGGCCACCAATGCTCCCTTCGCGAGCTTCTTGCCTAAGGGTGCGACAAATTCGGCAAGCCCCCCAATCGGCGCATATTGGCAATAATACTTTTCCTGCTCGCACTGAGTGGGGCGAGTAGCCTTCGCCTTGCCGCGAATCACGCCGCGATGGCGTAGATAGTTTAAAATACTTTCCAGATCAGCTGCGGCGTCCTTGGTGGAAATGGTTTCTTGGTTCCCTAGCTCAATGGTGAAGGCTTGCACTAGCGGCTCTTGATTGCAGCGCTCTGCGAGAATCCACCACGGCACAAAACTCACCTCATCAAAGGCGCCGCCAAATTCATTCGTCATCAAAATTTGAAACGGAGAATTCGTGAAGAAGCGAGCATCTTCCTTCGCGAAACTCGGCACATAAATATGGCGCACACTTTGGTTGGCGCAGTGAAGATCTAATACGTGATCATAGTCGATGGAAAGCAATTGCAGTTGAATGGCCAAGCTTTCTGCATAGGCCAAACTTTCTTTGCTGCGCCCGAGTAGATTTTTACGGAGCTGAGCGCGATACAGGGATTTTAACTTCGGTACATCATCGCGGTGAGCGAGCAAGCTCGCCCAATCAATCTCTTTATTGGGAAGAAAATAGGCTCTGTTCCAATTGATGCCCGTGCTTGTATCGAAACGGCCCTGGTTATACTCGCCTTGTTTTTCATTGAGGCCCACGGGGTTGGCGAAGGGAACGAATCGAATATCACCGAGCGGCGGATTTTTTTTGAGATACTCCCGAAGCTTGAGCAGCACTAAGCTGCCTTGCACTTCAGAGCCGTGCATTGCCGCTTGTAAATAGGCTGTTGGCGCGCCTTTCTTGGTGCCAGGAAAATCAAAATAGCTGATGGAGAGATTGTCACCCGAGGCGAGGCTGCGAACTTTTACTTTCTTCATGCTATTTTATCGAAGCCAGGAACTAGCCTTCAGCGGCTCTCTCACGGTCTCCAATTTTCCTTTATTCCATACTAACTCAGCGGGCAAATCATGGCAGAGAAAATAGGGCATGCTCTCCGTAAATCCATAGGCGCCGGTTTGGGTGAAGATGAGGCAATCTCCTGGTTTGGTATCACCAGGCAGAGCAAATTCGCCGAGACAATCGAGCGCCGTGCACAGGGGGCCGTGTACTGCGAATTTTTCCAGGCTTTTACCGCCTTTGCTAGCGGTGCAAGGAAAGCTTTCGCCCACCAGCGCAGGACGCACTAAATGATGGGCGCCACCTTCACAAAGGAGAAAGTGCTTCTCCCGCACCGTTTTCTTTTCCAAAATTTTCGTAACATAAATGCCAAATTGCCCTACGGCGTAACGGCCCAGTTCGAGCCACACTTCTTTGGCCCCACTCTTCGTACGAATGGACTGCAAGCTTTCCTGCAGCAAAGAAAATTGGAGCGGCTTTTTTTCTGCAGAGTAGGGAATGCCGAGTCCACCGCCAAGATCTAAAATCTCTAAGGGGAATTGCAGCGCTACACTCAACTTCATGGCTTCATCAGCGATGCGATTCCAAATACTATCGATGCGCGCTTCATCCAGCAAGTTTCCCCACTGAAACACATGTACGCCACGAACTTGCAAATGAGGATACTGATTTTTTTCAAAGCGCACCCAGCCCTCGTGATCAAGACCAAACACTGTAGTACTCGATCCTCCCAGCACGCTTTTTTCTTCCGTGCCCCACTGCAGCTGAAGTCGCAGTAGAACATCAATTTTTTTATTCCTAGCGCTTGCCAATTCTTCCACGAGCTTTGCTTGCTCAATACTTTCTAGCACCACTGTTTTCACGCCAGCATCGAGCGCCGTTTCTACGAAGCTTCGTGATTTCGCAGGCCCCGTGAGCAAAATATTCTCGCCCTGGATATTGCGGGAGAGCACTTGGCGGAGTTCGCCTTCGCTTGCCACATCGAAGGAAATTCCGGCTGCTGCTGCAGTATCGATCACGCGAGAGAGCGGATTTGCCTTGCAGGCATACCAAAGGCGAATCCCGGGAGTGGAGAGAGATCGCAAATGAAGTTCCATGGCATCTAAGTCATAGAGAAAGAAACTAGCATCCAATTTTTTCTGTGTGGCTTCGATGTCGATGGGAAAGTTTTGCATTAGGATCTCAACGCATCTTCTAGCACTAGGGAAGCATTGGATTTTTCATCGCGATACTTAATTAGGATTGGGCAATACTGCTGCAAACCTTGCTCTCCAGCCCAAGCACCACGCACTGGGCGAGAGCCTGGAATGATCACTGCATAATCGGGAATCGCCGCGCCGGGAGCACGCACTTCTCCCTTTACTGCATCATACACAGAAATCGCCTTGGATAAGATCACACCAGGAGCCAGCACAGCACCGCGGCCCACGCGCACGCCCTCTAGCACAGCCGAGTGGGCGCCGATAAAGGCATCGTCTTCCACTACCACTGGCACCGCGCCAACGGGCTCTAACACGCCACCAATTTGCACGGCGGCAGAAAGATGCACTCGTTTGCCGATTTGTGCGCAGGATCCAACCAGCACATGGGAATCCACCATGGTACCTTCATCCACAAAAGCACCCACGTTCACATAGGATGGAGGCATCACAATCACGGATGGCGCGAGATAGGCACCACGGCGAATGGAGCTACCACCAGGCACAATGCGCACCTTATGCTCCAGAGAAAACTTGCGTGGAAGAAGAGTGTGTTTTTCTAGAAAACCATTTTCTTCCTTGGTCACCCCAGCGCGAAACGCTGCTAGAATGGCTTCCTTCACTAGGGAATTCACTTGGATATCGCGTCCGTTGATGATCACAGAGCGAATTTCGCCGCTCTCCAGTTGGTCTAAAATTTTTTCAAAGTTTTCCATAAATCCTCTTAGGCGTTTTTGTGCCAATTGGTGATGGCTTCATCCGCCTTGAGGAGCGGCGCCAAATTAGATAGATCTTTTTCCGAAAGTGGTGGACGCACCAGCGCTAAAGAAATTTTCTTCTTGGCTGCTAGTAGGGCTTTCACAGGCACGGGATTGCTTGCCAAGAAAAGGGTATCGCAAGCATCTGACCATAGAGGAAGCAGGCCCTCTGTTTTTCCTGCAATCGCGAGACGCACAAAGCGATTCGTGGCTTCAGGCCACACATTGCTCGCTACAGAAACGAGCCCCACAGCGCCATGTTTCGCGAATTCTGGAGTGAGAGCATCATCGCCAGAATAGAAAGCAAAGTGAGGGCCTTGTGCTTTCAGCGCAGAAAATTCAGTTACAGATCCACTTGCTTCTTTCACTGCCCAGGCATTTGCCTTGCCATCGAGACGGCGCAATACTTCTCCGTGCATTTTCACGCCGGTGCGGGATGGCACATTATAGAGCATCGCCGGACGCGACACAGTATCAAGCAGGCTGCTAAACCAATGATATTGACCTTCTACGCCAGGCTTCGCATAGAGCGGCACGGGCATCAAGTAGCCATCAATCGCCTGGGTTTCACAAAAACGGATGAACTGAATTGTTTCGTCGAGCTGGGCACCTGCTACCCCAACTAGTACTGGTACATGGAGTTTTGCCGCTGCGGTGAAATTCACGATCTCGCGCTTCTCTTCATCGCGAAGAGCGAGGCCTTCGCCAGTGCTACCAAGAATCACTACGCCATTGCCGGCTTTTTCTTGCTCTCTTAAGAGACTCGCGAGTTCAGAATAGTTCACTTTTCCATCGGCGAAGAAAGGCGTAACAACAGCAGTATAGAGTGGGAAGGATTTTGGGTTTGGACGTGTCATAGTTTTTCCTTTGTGAGTAAATTTTCAAACTGGTGAATACCTGGCGTATTACGCAAAAGATTTTCCGCCGCCCAAATGGCACCTGTAGCGAACACATTGCGATCGAGAGCCTCGTGGCGAAGTTCTAAGCGCTCTCCAGCCAGTTGAAGCTCTAAGCCATGCACCCCTTTGATATCTCCTTTGCGGAGAGCGGTGATCTCGGGCTTTCTCTGAAATAGTTTTTGTAAAAAAAGGGCTGTTCCACTCGGAGAATCTTTCTTTTCCGTGTGGTGAATTTCACGAATGGCGATATTCAGTTCTGGATGCTGAGCTTGAAAATTGTCTACCAGCTTCGCGATCGAGAAGAGCAGGTTCATGCCTTTGGAGAAATTGCTGGCTACAATCCAAGGAGCTTGGAGCCCGTGGAGCTTGGAAAAATCAAAACCAGTTGTTCCAACAACGCAGGGGATTTTTGCGTCGATCAGCACTGGGGCGATATCGGCTAATATGGTTGGCGTGACAAAAACAATGGCAGCCTCACATTTTTGTAAAGCGGCTACGGTAGGCTGATTCTTGGAATCGAATACAGTTACTTCATGATTACTACTTGCGAGCGCAATCACGCTGGAGCCTGTTTTGCCTTTTCCAATTACTGCGAGTTTCATAGGAAGGCTCTATGTAGATGTTGGGCGGCTGTATTCGCTTGCTCGGAATCTACTAAGAAACAAAGATTATTGTGGCTCGCTCCGTGGCAAATGAGACGCACATTCACATCTCCTAAGCAAGCGAAGGCGCGTGCTGCTATGCCTGCGCTTTGCGTGAGGTGGTTACCGATAAGAGCGATGAGGGAAAGATTTTCTTCGATGCGCACTTCTGCAATAGTAGACAAGGCATCGAACAGCGCTTTATTTTCACGAATCCCTTTTCCTGAAGAGCCGAGGCTTGTGCCATCGATCGTGAGCGCCACGCTCACTTCACTCGTGGTTACAAGATCCACGCTGAGTTCATGCTCGGCGAGCACGGCAAAGATTTTCGCGAGGAAACCGTGGGCATTCAACATGCGCAGGCTGCTCACCGTAATTAGAGTTTGATTATTGCGAACGGCCACGGCGCGGAAGAGCGGCTTATCGGCGAGCTCTGCATAGATTTTCGTGCCCGGATCAAAGGGAGAAAAAGTATTTTTCACAAACACGATCGTGCCCGCGCGCATGGCGGGCAGGAGTGTGGCGGGGTGAAGCACTTTCGCGCCAAAGTTTGCGAGCTCGGCGGCTTCTGCAAAACTAATCTCGCGAATAATCTTGGCTTCTTTTACTGTGCGTGGATCCATGGTGAGGATGCCGCTCACGTCTGTCCAGATTTCGAGGTTGGTGGCTTCAATCGCTTCGGCGAGGAGAGCAGCGGAGTAATCGCTTCCACCGCGACCGAGTGTAGTAGTGGCCCCGTGAGAATCCGCACCGATGAAGCCTTCTGTTACCAGCACCTCTTTTTCTTTGAGCCGAGCTAGTAAATTTCTCGCGCAGTGAGCCCGTGTTGCTTCGATTTGAGGCTCGGCCTTTCCGAAAAAAGAATTTGTGGCCAGCAAGGTGCGCGCATCCACGGTATGAGCCGTGATGTGGTTCTTCTCTAGAGCAGCACGAAAAAGTTGGGCGCTCATGCGCTCTCCGAAGCTCAAGAGCTGATCAAGTTGACGAGGCGATTCCGTAGTAATTTCTTTGGCAGTATTGCTTAGCTCACTGAAGATCTCATCTAGCGTGCTTGGATGAGCATTCAGATTTTTTGCCATCTCTAGGTGACGGTGCTCCAGCGCACCGAGCAGATCATTCACCACGAGAGTTTCTCCGCGCACCGCCGCTTTGTAAACATGCAGCAGCTGATTCGTGGTGCCCGAGGTGGCACTCACCACCACAAGACGAATCGTTGGATTCGCATTCACGATCTTGGCTGCAGATTCCATGGCATCCACGGAACCCATGCTCGTGCCACCAAATTTCGCCACGGTGAGTGTATCGATGAAATTGCTCATATAGCTCCTAAGTGACGAAGTGTGGATTCCATATTCGCGATGGCGGCTCCTGCCGCTCCACGCACGAGATTGTGACCGAGAGAAATAAAGCCGATCGTGTGGGGATCATCGCCCTGTTTGAAGCGTCCTAGATGTATGCGCATTTCATGCGGGGTTAAATCTTTAGCCGGTTGCGGACGATCCATCTCCTCGTGCAAGGCGAAGAGATTTGGGGAGCGGTCCGCCCAAGCCTGGAAGCGACTGCGCACAGATTCAATGCTCACTTTTTCTTTGAAGCGCACATGGGCCGCTACTGTGTGCCCGTGCACCACAGGCACGCGATGCACATGCACCGTAACGCCAAAATTAGCCGCAATTCCCGCCGCACCCAGAATCTTTTTCGTTTCACTCTGAATTTTCGCTTCTTCACCACCGATGTGGGGAATTAGATTGCCCATTAAATCATAGGCCGATACGCCAGGATATCCCGCGCCACTTAAGGCCTGCATGGTAACTGCACTCACATGCTCGATTGTGCCGAGTTCCTGAAGGGGAGCCAGCGCCGCCGCCAAGAATACAGTGGAGCAATTCGGGTTCGTTACGATTTTTCCTTTTGTTTGTTGTTTTTCAAGAAGAGAGAGGTGGGCCGAGTTAATTTCTGGAATCATGAGGGGCACTAGAGGATCCATGCGGAAGCTAGCGGCGTTAGAAAACACATAGTGGCCTCGAGCGGCAAGCAAGGGCTCAATTTCTGTGGCCACTTCCGTGGGGAGCGCAGAAATCACATAGGGAGATTCTATTTCTAGGAGAGGACGAAACTTCATCTTCGCCACTGAAGTGGGCATCGGTATTTCGTTGCGCCAGGTAATGCTCTCGGCAAAGTTTTGTCCGACGCGGGCATCGCTTGCCGCGATTTCATGCAACGTAAAGTGAGGGTGATTTTCCAGCATCGTGATCACGCGCTGGCCAACGGGTCCGGTGGCACCTAATAGAGCAACTTGTTTTTTCATGATCTTCTCCTCTAAAAATCGGGGGCCGAGGAGACAGCAAGATGGAAGCAAACAGCGCTCAAAGAAATGAACGCAGTAATAAAGCTTCTTATCTTGAAAGCACTCCACGGATCACCGTGACAATGGCCAGGCTTTACCCTAGTTCCACCAAGCGAGTTGTGGCAAAACTGAAACTCGCTTTCGGCACTCCTCGCCTCCAGAAACCATCTTCGGGTTTTGCCCCTTCGGTTTCCTTCTACGGAAATGCTCCTCTTCCAAGTTGCGCGCCCGAAGACGCGCTAACGTAAGGCTAGTTTATAGCATCAAAAATTGATGCGTCACAAGAATATTATTGGGTCACTTTGCGGAAGCTAGCAGTGTACTCGTAGGTTTTTGCCCAATTTCCGAAGAAATCAGTGACCTGAGTATAGTCGAGATCCATGCTGCCATCAGCGTTGAGCTTTAGGTTTGTGGTCATCGTACGACCCAAAGAATGGCTTTTGCCAACCAAGGAGCCATCGGATTGAACGGCGAGGGCAAGTTCTCCCGACCATGTGCCTGGAGCGAGGATGCGAATATCATCGCAGCCGTTTTCCACGATTTTGAAGGCATCCGCAGGGTAGGTGAAGCAACCGCTGATGGTATCGTCGCAGCCATTTGAGGTGCTTGTTCCAGGAACGAGCTCGTACTCACCGGCATAATTGAGACAATCAGCAAAAGCAGCAGTGTTGATAAAAAGTATGGTGCTAAGGGCGAATAAAATTGTTTTCATGTCTTGTTTCTAGCAAGCTTAATTCGGAGCGTCAATAGGATTTTTGTTACCAGTGGCAGACTACGTCTAGGTGCCAAAAGTAGCTTTTTGTGTCGTCTTCATTCCGGTAAAAATCATAGCGAAAATTGGATGGTCCAGGGCGAAATCGCAAAATGGGGCGCTCCCGAATGCGAGCCACGCCAGGGTGTTTCGGGTCAAAAAAGAATTTTTTCACTTTTTCCATATTACCATTCCCCATCGGCAGGGCGTGATAACCAGTGCAGGCATAGTGCTGAGTGCAGCTCATGGAATAGGCCGCATTTTTTGCCCATTTTTCGCTGAAGGTTGGGTAGACAAGAAAGCTCGAGTTTTGGCCATCCGCCTCGATTTTAATTCGAAGGTGATCGAATATTCTCGTTTCTCCTTTTCCGGTAAAGGAAATGTCTTTCGATCCATCGCCCTCAGGTAAGTGCCAGGTCATGTGGCAATCCGTTTTAGCGGCAGCAGGTAAAATGCAGATAAAATAGAGTAAAATGCTAAAGATAATATTTTTCATCGAATTCCTTTGTGTGATTCATTCTAAGGCTTCATGTACGAAATATTCAATCATTCTTTGTGGGATTCCGAAGAGTAGTGTGGAGGAATTTGTCATGAAGACTCTCTGGCTTATCTTACTTTTACCGCTAGTCGCATCCGCGGCATCGTCACCAGAAAGTGGCTATTCCGATGTGCCGCAAAAGCGAGGGAGTGCTGCTCAAAGCGCGAATGATCCGAGTAAAATTCGCGAAGAAAGTGTGCGCCCAGAAGAAGTGTATAAATACGGTGTGCAAGAGTTCGCTCTCATTGCGAGCGACACCGGATATTTTCCTTCCCGAATCATCGTGAGAAAAAATATTCCCGTAAAACTTTATCTCACTAGCTCTTCCGCCCGCGCGCTGTGTTTTGTGATGGATGATTTTTCCATTCGTAAAGGTGTATCGCCGCAGGTGATGGAAGAAGTGCGATTTTTACCAACAAAGGCCGGGCAATATAAATTCTATTGTCCTGTGCAGGAAATTTCAGGCTCGCTCGTGGTACGAGACTAGAGGAGACAACCTTGGGTGTTTTTGAGAGTAGTATAGCCGCCTTCCTTGCTCCCATTGCCGACTATTTGGCGGATGAAGCTGTTTCTGAGGTTCTGATTAACGGACCAAAAGAAATCTGGGTGGAGAAAAAAGGAAAGCTCGAGCGCACGAGCGCTGCGTTCACTGATGAAACTGCCTTGCAGGCTGCCGTGAGAAATATTGCTCAATTCGTGGGTAGAAAAATTGATGCCGAGAATCCCACTCTAGATGCACGCTTGCCTGATGGATCCAGGATTCATGCGGTTCTTCCGCCTTCCGCTCGCTCGGGCACCACAGTAGCGATTCGAAAGTTTTCGAAAGCCGCCGAGATCACTTTTGATAAACTAATTTCCTTCAACTCAGTCTCCGCCGCCGGCGCACAGTTCCTCACGGTTTGTGTGGAGCTTGGAAAAAACATGATTGTTTCTGGAGGAACAGGCTCAGGGAAAACAACCATTTTGAATTTGCTCGGTGGCTTACTTCCCGCCCATGAGCGTTTGATGGTGGTAGAGGATGCTTCCGAATTGCAAATCAAGGCGCCCCATGTGGTGTGCTTTGAAACGAAGGCTGCCAACTTTGAGGGTAAAGGTGCGCTCGCGATTCGTGATTTAGTGCGCTCCGCGATGAGGCTTCGTCCGGATCGAATTATTGTGGGAGAGGTGCGCGGACCAGAAGCCCTCGATCTCATCACCGTGATGAATACGGGCCACGGTGGATCCATGGGTACCACTCACGCGAATACTCCAATGGATGCATTAGTGCGTCTCGAGACGCTTGCCATGATGGGTGATACAACGATTCCGATTTCTGCCTTGCGCCGCCAGATTGCTGGGGCTGTGCATCTAGTGGTGCAAGCGAAGCGCATGCACGATGGATCAAGAAAACTCTCTCATATTTCTGAAGTGCTCGGTGTGGATGAACATGGAAATTATAAGGTGCAGGATTTATTTAAATTTATGCAAAAAGGGAAAACTGCGGATGGCAAAATCCTCGGCGAGATGGAGCCTTGTGGAGTGCTGCCAACCTTCATGCAAGAAATTGAAGTGAATGGCCACCATCTGCCTAGAAGTATCTTTGCGAAACCAGGAGCTGTGATAACAAGTGCTGCTCCCGTTGCGAAGGCTGCGAGTCCAGCTCCTGCGGTGGCTGCGTCGAGAGCAATGGCTCCTCAGGCTGCGGCGCCAGTAGCCCAAAGGCCCGCAACAGTTGCTCCAACTTCTGCAAGGCCTCCTATGGGGATGGCACCCAAAAAACCTGGGCCAACTGGTGGCGGCCAGGCAGCGTGAAGCAGTCAATTATATTACTTACGGCTGTGCTACTTGGGCCTGCCACAACTTTCGCGGCAGACGATATTGCTCACATTTTAGATATGTTGAATGTCTTAAAGCAGCAGCGTGAAAGTCAGGCTGCGAGTTTTAATAGTGAGCCAACGCAACAGAGTGTGGTGGCGACGGAGAAAGAATCGGTAAGCATTAAAGGAAAACTGTTTAATTCAAGAAAAGAGGCTGTTTCCTGTGAAAACAGAGACAATCGCACAGAAATATTAGGCAGAGTTCGCGATCAAGGGGAGCTTGGCTGGTGCTATGCATACGCATCGGCAGATTTACTCAGTTATAAGTTAGGCATTCCTGTTTCCGCTGTAGATATTGCTATTTTTAATGGCAGAACTCCCGGTGGACAAAAAGAGGCTAGAGAGGAGCTCGGAAAAAACAATAGCGACCCAATGGGATATACTACTGTGGGCGGGGATGTGAACGAGGCCATTCAGGCCATTGGTATAGTGGGAGCATGCCCTGAGGAGTTTATCCGATCTGACGATTTTTATTATACAGCACTGCATAATCCTGATCTTGTTTTGACTCCAGAATGGAAGCTTTGGAAGCGTTGGTCATCGAACTATGGTCTTAGCACCATGGTTTCCATTATGGAGCATCTGAATGATCCCAAATACCCGGTTTGTGGCGCCATGATTGGTACACAGGAAATGTTTACTAATGCTAATCCTCTAGAAATTTTTGAGTTGGCTAGAGATGAAAAGATGCCAAGCTTCGCAGCGTGGCTAGCTATTCTATCCTGTGATGGTCATAGGCAAAAGTTGGCAGGAATAAAGGTAAAAGAGATAGAAACTCCTGATAAGGCAGGCTACGCTTTTCTTCATAAAATTGATGAACAATTGAATCGCGGCAATATTGTTTCGATAGGCTATGACCCACAGTTTTTATACGGTAACTCGTATATTCAAACCTTAAAAGAAGCGGCGATAGAGGCTGGCAAATCAGGAAAACGTTGGCGTGATCCAAATTCCTCGCATGCGTCTACGGTTGTGGCTCGACGCTTTAACCAAAATACACATCAATGTGAGTATCTAGTGAGAAACTCGTGGGGACCCAGCTGTGATAAATATAATACAGATAAATATGAGTGCAAAATAACCTCGAAAGATCCAAAGCCTGCCAATGGGATCTATGACGACGGAAATATCTGGGTAAATGAAAAAGATTTAGGAAAAGCTATGACAGATATGCAGTATCTGGAGTAGCTTTACTCCAGTTTTTCCGGAAGCGCCATCTTATCGCCCATCTCGGTGAGTACAGAGTAGCGCTGTTGGAATTTATCAAGGCGCTTAGAGCCTTCATCGTAGGTATTGCCAGCGTTCTTCAGGTGTTTACCGAGCACATCATAGTCGGCCTTGAATTTACCGAGATCCCCTTCAATGCGCTGCAAATCCTGGATCATTTGGCGTGCATGTTCCTGCACGCGCATGCCTTTGAGTCCGAGCACGATCACTTGCAAGTAGGCATAGAGAGAATTTGGCGATACGGGGATCACCTTGCGCTTGAGCAGGTACTCATAGAGCGAGCCTTCGTCTTCCAGCATGTCATCACGAATGATTGTTTCGTAGTACACATTCTCCGCTGGAATATACATGAGCGCGAAATCGAAGGTGCCTTCATCGGGTAGAATATATTTCTTCGCGATCGCATCCACATGCTTTTTTACCGCGCTAACGAATGCCTTTTTTTCCTTTTTCTTTTGCTCGGGCTGATCGTCAGGCGTTTGCAAGTGACGAATAAAGCTTTCCAGTGGGAATTTTGAATCGATGGAAACGAGCGAATCACCGAAGCGAATTACCACATCAACTTTTTCCCCAGAGCGAAACTCGTGCTGAGTATGGTAATGGTCAGG
>CAIPTA010000176.1 GCA_903867855.1 Oligoflexia bacterium
ACTGAATAGCAACTCTTCGTTTGCTCGAAGCCCCGCCTCGATGCCTAAACGCTCTCCAGAAGAAATACTGTATATCCAGCAGCACATACAGACGGGCAAAGCGCTCCTTGCCACTCACGCCCCAGAAGAAAAATTGATCGAATGGCAAGCCACGACGGGAAAACAACTTGAAACTTATTCCGCAGGGGATGGAGAAGTCTTCGACGACGTGAATCCTGTTATGCGCGTGAGCGGGCACGAAGAAGTCATAAGTGTTCAAATTGCTAATTTAGAAAAAATGCTAAATTAATGGGCGCCTTGCTGGCTAGGCGTGCCCACGGTGAATATCGTTTTAGCGGTAGAGCTGGGAATACAATGCTCGCGCTAAAGCGGCTTGCCGACGTGCTCGTTACAGAGAAGCATTAAAAGCCCGCCTCATTAGGCCAGCTAAAATCGCCAAGAAAGCCCTATTATTGTTAGATAACCATTCCCATCAATAGGGCTTTTTCGAGGTGTGGCGGCAAATCTGGGCGATCTGGTCGCCATATCAATTATAGAGCCACCCTAGGCTTTGTTACACAAGCTGAGCATCTCTACTTTTCTGCTGGTTGGTATCTACTTCATCTATACTTTTTTCGTTTCTTAGTACTATCGAGTTGCTCTACTTACTCTGCTTTTGCTTGTTTATGGTGGCTTTTCACGTGCGCGGGATACATTTAACCGCATGCATCTCGTTTTGCTCGTCTTCTTAAAAATTTTATACAAACTTTATAACGATAGCGTTTCACAGCTGCAGATCCAAAATTCAGTATTTCAGGATCAATCTAATTAAGATGAGTCTTTCGTTATGAAAACAAGCATCATATTAAGTGGTTTATCTTGTCTTTTCCTGATCACCACCAGCCAATCTATTGCCAACGCAGCCGAGAATATTTCTACGCTTCCACAAGCAGTGGAAGCCGAAGGAAATTCACTTGACGCCTCCGGGTTAATGACGAATGCCATTAATTACCATCGTTGCCTTTCACACGATCAAGTGGTGGAAGATATTCATAGAATTCTATTATCTGACAATGGAGTTTCACTAAAAAACCAAAATTTGTCGATTGATGAAGATTCTTTTAACGCTATTTTTGCAAAATACAATCGTGATCAGATCATTACAGCGGAAATAGCTCAACTGAATGAAATGCAGAATTCAGAAAGTATCATTCCTCATTATACAGATTGGCAGGCCAATTTAAAGAAAGCAAAAGATGCAGGAAATATGGCCGACTATGATGCTTACCTTGCTGCAACGCCCCTAGTGGCCGTGGCTACATTTTTTGAACTTATCTTAGCTGGCCCATTCGCTATCATTAACCGTATTATCGATACTCTTGACAGCAAAAGTTGCAACCCAATTGCTGAAAGCAATTAATTGAGCATTCCCTGCTTGGCAATCTAGTAGAGCAGGGAGAGTTTATTCTGTGATCAAATTTCAGCCAGAGAAACAATCTTTCATAAATAATTTATATCTATATATTAGCCCGCTGCCTATCGATATAAGGCGTCAGCCTTCTCGTATATCAAATTAAAGCTAGGGCTGGGGATATGCGTTTTGAAAACAGACTTGGAATCAAAGTAGATGCTCTATCATCAACTCTTTCGAGCCAACACCCACTATCCCATTGCTATTTAAAATGATTTTGGCGATTTTTTTGATGCGACTTTTCCAGCAAAGTCGAATTTTTGTACCAATCAAAGTGCCTTTTGAAATCAAGACGTTATCGTTAACTTAGCGATCCTGCGCAAAACAAAAAATATTTGTATCGTAAGGCGCTGAGATAAAAATCATAGATAGCGCATCTATATTAGTCGTAATATTTTCACTTCTGCACCTGCTAGACAAACAAAACAGCTAAGTTTTTCAGCATATACGGGGCTTCCAAATATTTATGAGAATTTTATACTAAGAAAAGTATTCTTCTGCGTATGCCAATCAATAGAGAAACTGTCTTTGTCATTCCAACCCATCGGCTCAAAGAAGTTGGGGATACTGTAAGAGCTTACGATGAACATTTTTGGCGAAATGGCCATGCGATTAAACTGATTGTGTTTGATGATTCAAGTGTAGCCAATCACAATAAGTATTTTTCTGACCTAGAAAATACAGCTACCTACAATCCTCTATTTTATGTGGGGCCGAAAGAAAAAGAGCAGTTCATTGAGTATTTGGGCGCGAGGGTAGGGAATCGCAGTATTCAGGGGATCATTCGTGGGCTATTTCGTCCGAGTTACGGCGGTAATCGAAATTGCGCTCTTATGTATACACTCGGCGATCACTTTATCAGTTCCGATGATGATATGCGGCCCCACGGCTGCATAGAAGACCGTTCAGATTCTCTCGAAGAAAGAGAAGTCTCGAAGGGCAAGCTGCTTTCCAAAGAGAGTAAGGGCTACTCTGAGCGATCCTACGATTTGTATAGGGCATTTGCGGATGTGATCGGCAAAAAAGTATCAGAGGTGCCCACTGGGTTTGAGCGTGGGGAGTATTTAGAAGATAGCTCTATGGACTTAGAGACGAATGTTTCTAGAGGCGTAGCTAAAGAAAATTCGCTCTTCCTCAAGAATGGAAAAATTCCAGCAAATCATATCGTTAAAATGGCACAGACATATCGATCAGGAACAAACGACATTGATGCTTTGGATTACGCAGAAATGTTCCTTCATGATGATCAACGCCATGATCTTGAACACCTAAATGATATTTACGTTTTATCCAATTTTAGGCCAGTCGTTACGAAAGTGAATTGGCGCATGGACTGCGGAGTGGCCGCCTATGATAATTCCACAGGGCTGCCACCATTTTTTCCTACGCGTTTACGATTCGAAGACTATGTGTATCGTCTCTGGATTCAGCAGGACGGTATTGCTTCAGCCCATGTGGATGCGGTGCAAACACATATGAAGAGTAATTATATGAGAAATCCTCTAGCGGCTGAGGTTTTTAATGAAGAGATAGCAAATCTATTAAAACGGAAGATCAAGTCTTCTCTAGTTTCTGTGGATGAGCTCACGATTGGTTTTGATTATGACGGCCAAGTTAGCATGGAAGATGCGAGCTTCGTTTTAGATAGAGTAAAAAGACTCCACTCTCATTTTATGAAATCTGCCACGTCTTCTGATCACCCCTTACGAAAAGAAACGCTCACTCTATTTTCTACTAATCTAGAAAAGGCTTTCTACGGCTTCGAGCCAGACTTTTTTCAGCAAAATGTGAGCCGTATTGTGGACGATGTGATCACGCAGTTTAAGGCAAGTTTTGAAATATGGCCTACACTCGTTGAGATTGCTTTTTTTCAAAAAATGAAGGCGGGTTTACCCATGCTGAAAGTAAAAAATCCTCAGCGTCGTGTGGAAATGGAAAATGTGTAGCCTCCGCTAAGTAATAGGATTTTTGATATGCAGAATATCTCTAATAGAAAGATTTCCGGATATCAAAAAAGTGCAGATCTATTTCTGTATGCGAAAACAAAGAACGAAGAAGTATTACGCCAATTGTGTACGTCGCTAGACGGCTTGGATAACGAAGAAGTGGGGAGACGTTTTAAGCAATTTGGCCCTAATCATGTAACCACAAACGAAAAAAGTTCTTGGCTGGAAGTTTTATGGAGAGCTTTCTGCAATCCCTTTAATTATCTTATCACTATGCTTGCGATAGTCTCCTATCTAACGGATGACTATCGTGCCGCCATCCTGATGGCCATCATGGTAGTGCTCAGTGTATTTCTCACTTTCTTTCAAGAGCTGAAAGCCAGCCGCGCCTCAGAAAAACTATCTGAGATGGTACAGTCGAAGACAACGGTTTTGCGCGGAGGTCAAAAAGAGGAGATAGCGCTCTCTATGCTCGTTCCTGGGGATGTCGTTCAGCTCTCCATTGGTGATATGGTGCCAGCCGACTTACGTATAATAAGCGAAAAATATCTTTCTGTGAGTCAGTCTGCCCTAACAGGAGAATCATTCCCTGTAGAAAAAGATAGTGAATTGAGCGAGGAAGAATCGAAAAATTTACCAGATATAAAAAATATTTGTTTTATGGGAACAAGCATTGTGAGTGGCGCAGCTCAAGGAGTGGTTTTGTTCACTG
>CAIPTA010000177.1 GCA_903867855.1 Oligoflexia bacterium
ACTAGATTCTTGATCGATGATCTTGCATAACTCGTGGAGTAACTCCAGGGAATCACTAACTGATAAAAATACCTACCAAGGGCAAGCAGAGAATCACCGATGGGAGTAAACTTCGTGAGCTTAAGCGCATTTACTTTCTCGAGCTTATCCCCTGTTACTTCATAAATATAGCTATAGTGCGCAATATTCACGTAAGACACGATTCCCGCGAGCAAAAATAAGAGCACCAAGAATGAAATCAGCTTTCCTATATTTTCTCGAATCCACGCTTGGGTTGAAAATTCCAACACTAGATATAAGGAAAGCCAAAGAGGTAACAGCACATAAATCGGCTGCGAAAATAAAGAGAGCGCAAAAAATAAAATGAGCACCCCAAGAGAGCTTGTGGAAAATTTCTCCTTGAGGCGGAAAAAGCGATTTAAACACAAAAGCAAAAAGAAAAACGCTAGCAAGTGTTTCCGTGCGGCCACCCAGGCGATCGAACCACTATAGGCAGGGTGTAGGGCAAATAAAGCAGTGCATAGCTTCGCCACAAAATTCTCAACGCGTAACTTCAATAACAGTCGATAAAAAAGAAAGCTGCAAGCTATCCAGAGTAATAGATTTTGGAGGTGAAATGTTTTTAGAGCGAAAACCCTAAGGTTCAGTATATCAATAAAATAGGAAATATCTCGAATCGGCTGCAGGTCATAGTTTCCAGGGGATTGAAAAAAATAGAAATACTCAGAAAGCGAATGCACTTTCAGAAGTGGCAATACTAGGAGGGTATCATCCCTATTCAATAAGGGATCGATAACAAGCAATGGAAAATAAAGCAGGCTAAGAATGGCAGCTAAACCAATCCAAAAGAGAAAGGAATAACTATATTTCAGCTTGTCTCGCAGCATCGCCTAAGTATAGCCTTGATTATTAGAAAATAAGAAACCCAAATGACAGAAGCAAACTTAGAAACGCTAAACCAAAAGCTACTGTTAAAAACATTACCCGAAATTAAGATAGGCATCGGTGTCTATCGCGGACCTTTAGTGCTGGGACTGATTGGAACAGAAACAAAGATGCAGCACACCATTATTGGCGATACAGTGAATCGCGCTGCGCGCCTAGAAGGCCTATGCAAAGAACTTGCCGTGCCTATTGTGATCTCAGGTTGGATTTGGCACTCACTCGATGTGACCACACAATTGAAGTTCCGCTCCTTTGGAAAGCAACAAGTAAAAGGCATCAGTGAAAGTATGGAAATATTTGGTGGTCCCTAATGCACAATTCAACATTTCAATTACTCGAATATTCACCCCACCTAGCGGTAAAATTTAAAGAGATAAATATAGAGTGGATCTCCACAATGTTCCATTTAGAAGCCAAGGATGAAAAAGTATTGAATGATCCTCAAACGACTATTCTCAATTCGGGTGGGCATATTCTTTTTGTGGAAATCCCTGGTCTCGGCATTGTAGGCACCTGTGCTTTGTTAAAAACGGGCATAAACGAATACGAACTCACAAAAATGGGCGTGCTTGAATCAGCCCGAGGCACCGGGGCGGGCAGATTTTTACTAAAGGCCATTATTGAGAAAGCAAAGACTATCGAGGCAAAACATCTATACCTACTCACCAATAAAAAATGCGAAGCGGCCATTCACTTATACGAATCCCTTGGCTTTAAACATGATCCATCGGTGATGGAAAAGTTCGGTGCGGAATATACTCGTTGCGATGTAGCGATGAGCTATTTTGGGCTATAACTCCGCGCTCACCGATTGTGCGCGTGCACGGCCCCGCTACCGTATCCACTCAGACACAGGCTCCGTTTTGGCTACAGAAAGCGCTACTAACGGACGATAAGTAAGGATGCTTAAGTTCGGGTACTTTCTCTTCATTTGCGCAATCGTGAGCCTGGCATCAGCACGCAGCATCGCGGCTAGCGATTTAGAATTTAGCGTGAAATATCCCTATCCATTTTGCATTTCCCAACTTCACAAAATGGATCCTGAGATTCCCTTAAGTTTTTTTAGTGCCTCTGAGGCGGCAAAACTTACCCGTAGTAATAATATTCAAAATACACCTGATAGCTGCGAACAGGAAATGAATCACGAACTTTTAGACAATGGCTTGCGAGATGGAATTGCATTTTTCCTAAATAGCTTCCCAAAAGTAGACCGCGCTATTTTTGCCGACAATTTGATGCGCCTGCCAAATCATGCCGAGCGATTAAAAAAATTGAACGCGCTTTTGACTAGCTGCCAATCAAGAACGGAGGCCTATCATAAGCTGGCAGCGATTGCCTCCAAAGATATCTATGATCAAAGCCTCGATCACGATTCTGTGCCCCCTGGGTATGAATTAGTAAATCGCCGCACGGATTTTTTCAATTTTCCTGAAACCCAAGTGCAAGCCTACCTTATTCGTCCAAAGGCACCGAATCCAAATCATCTTCCACCGATCATTGCGTTTCGTGGCACTAGCAGCAAAGAAGCATGGTTTGCGGATACTTCTCTGGGTGCAAATCAAATAAAAAATGTTTTACCTAAATTTCAAGAGTGGGTTCGCACTCTTCACGCGGAACATTATCATGAATTAATCGTCACGGGTCATTCCCTTGGAGGTGGCCTAGCGGAAACTTCCGTGGGGATATTAAAAAGCTTCCAAGATATGAATGTGCACGTTGTTACCTTTAATGGTTTCGGTGGTGTGCCAGCCACTCAATCCTATGCGGTGCACGCGCGGGAAAAAGTATTTAATTTTGATTCGAAAAATTTTCAAGCCACGCGAGATATGGTGGCCTACAGAATGGATCACGATGTAGTATCGTTAATTGGCGAACACTTTGGCCAAATGAGAACACTCCCAAGCTCTTACGGGAAATTTGAAGTTTTAGCGAATCACGATATCATGACAGTGCTTCACTCCATTCATGAGCAGCCTCATCTCCTAGCTTCGCTTCCACCAAAAACTGTGGTTGCCCCATTTGCCATCGGAGATTCCGTATTTAAGTTTCAGGCCACCATTCAAAAAGTAAATAGTGATTTGGGTGACTTTAAATTTGATCTTACTAATAGCACCTGTAAAGAAGCCTTCAATGATAGCTCCCCGCATCTTCAAAATAGCTGCACTCATTTGGGAGGAAATGCGAGAGAGTGCGAACGAATGGGTAATTTGGCCTTCTCTAATAATAGATTTAATGAAGCGCTCGATAAATATAAAACTGGATGCGACCTTTGCGATAAGTCTTCCTGCATGCACTATGCGCAGCTCAACGATAAGTTAGGTGAGCGCTATAAGGCCGTTTGGGCAAGAGATAAGGCCTGCAACTTAACGAATAATATGGCCGACGTAATAAAATGTGAAAAGTGGTTACAAGCTTTTGATATGTTGAAGCCCATCACCATCTCTCTGCCAGATTTTGGCTACGACGAATTACGAAAATAAGATAACTAGCAATTGGAAATATAGTCGCGCTTCAGGGATTTTTTGAACGCCACTCTTCCCAACTCCGCTCAGAGGCCAGCGCTACTTGGAGTGTATTTTGCAAGATCATTCCTAGACAGTTAGCGATTGCAAAATTAATTCTATTTTATTTTGGGAGCAGTGCTTATGGGCAATATCTTACTTATATTTTTGGTACTTATGCTAGTAGGTGCATTTCCTGTGTGGCCCTATAGTGCACACTGGGGCTATTATCCAGGCGGTGGTCTCGGCCTAATTCTCCTCGTCGCAATTATTTTCGCTTTTATGAGGCCGCGAGCCTTGAATTAGAAACTTACTTTTTTGCATCAAGCGCTTTTTCGAGAGCATCGAGGCGCTTGTGTAGAAGCTTATTCTCCGACTGCAAATCTTTAATCGCTTGGATGGCGGGCACCACCATGAGGGCGTAGTCTACAGATTTCAATCCGTTTGCATCGGTTTTCACTGCTTCTGGAAAACTTTTTTCTACGTCTTGCGCTAATAGCCCTAGGTGTTGATTGGAATCTGCCATACCAAGACTAGAGGCTTTATCGTTCCATCGGTATAGCACCGGGTGGAGCGAGCTAAACGCATTCTGCATTTCCGGCAGGGCATGTAGATCAGTTTTTAAGCGTGCATCAGAAGCATAATACACGTACATGGCGTGCAAGGTGGCAGAACCACCCAAAGTAATATCACCCATCACATAGAGTCCGCTGCCACCCAAAGTTGGCTCCACATCCATAGAATACGCAGCATTCGGGCTCACCGTTCCCACGC
Source organism: Oligoflexia bacterium (assembly GCA_903867855.1). GTDB lineage: Bacteria > Bdellovibrionota > UBA1018 > CAIPTA01 > CAIPTA01 > CAIPTA01. Next base: position 4,221 of record CAIPTA010000177.1, read on the forward strand.
CCACGTTATACGCGCAGTTTTCCGTGAGCAAACCATTCCCCGTGGCATTAGAATTATTCTGCCACTGGCAAGCTAGATTAGAGTTTGCGGCGCCCTGATAAAAATTTGCGCCATATTGTGAGGCATTGAAAGGAACACTCTTCGCTTGGCTCGAAGGATTATACACCACAGCGAGAGTGATCAGTGGCATTGTATTATTGGCGCCACAAGTTGCACCGCCGGTTGTACATTGAGCTGTCCAACTGATTTGAAACTGAAATGGGCATTGATCATTGCCACTCCCCGGAGTTGCATTAAAGCTCGAACAGGGCGAACCGCTCTGGGTTAAGCCATTGGTACCGCCGCCAGCATAATAGGTATTATTATTGGCATCCTTGATCACGGTTAAGGCGCCACCGGCGCCATTCGTGCAAGTTCCACCGGAGGCTAAACAAGAAAGAGCCGGGTTTGCGCTGATCGTATTGGCCCACCCCTTTGCATTATTAATATTTCCAATCAGAAGACGGCGAAAGGAATCAGCCTGAAAAGTAATATTACTCTGGGTTTGCTGCTTCAATTGTATATTGCTGAGACCAGAAATACCCACCGCCACTACTGCGAGCAAACCGATGGCCACCATCACTTCGATCAAACCAATTCCACTCACATTACCAAAGATTTTTTTCTGCATTCTCCTATGGTAGACAGAGTTTGATAGTACGCCAAGTCTTTTGAGCGCTGGCAGACCAAATCAGGAACTATTGGCAAGTGATAGAATTAATATAGCTACAGCTATTGCAGTGATTTGCGGGCGGAGTCCAACCGCTACCCGTCCAGCTAGAAGCAGAGCAACTATTGCAGCCGGGCCCTTGCTGTGTGTAGGAAGCAGCCGAGTTCATCCCAATCGATTTACAATATCCATCGGCAGTGGTCTTGTTGCCCATACACCAAGCACCGCCACAGGCAACTCCGGGAGAAAAAGTTGGCTGGGTAGCAGTGGCGGTGGCGGTCGCAGTAGAAGTCGCGGTTACGGTTGCTACAGCCGTTGCCTGCCAACTCGTGCCATTGCAATATTCCATTGCTGCGGTAGTCGCATTGTAGCGCACAGCTCCAGCGAAAGGAACGCTGCATGTTGGCGCTCCTAAGGTTAACCAACCCGTGCCATTAGAATACTCCATGGAAGTATTCGTGGAGTTATACTGGGTGGCACCGGCTGGGGCTTGCGCTAAAGCGGACATAGAGACGGAAAAGCACACCCCGCAAAAGAGCGTAAATACCAATAAATACAAGCACTTATTTTTTTCTTTCATCACCATACCCACCCTTACTTTCTTTATCGACTATATCAAAGTAATTCTTAATTAGAAACCCGCTTAATGCCGCGACGTAAACATAAATATAAATAGTTTATTTATACAGCCAAAAACCTCGCTAACAGGTGAATCCAAATTGAATTGAAAAATCGGGTGGGAAAATTTCTTTTTGTGCTACTTTCTAGCGCATGGATAAAAAAATAGTATTTGGACGCTCCCTGAAAGACATTTTTTACGCTTCGGCCCCATTTCTCTTCGTGCTCATTGCCGGAGTAATTGCGCTTAAATTTATCGATCCTGCACCACCGAAGCGCATCGTGATATCAACAGGAGATAGCGAGGGCGACTATAATTCCTATGCGAAGCAATACCGAGAAATCCTCAAAGAAGATGGAATTGATTTGATCCCTCGCCCCTCCACTGGCAGTGCAGAAAACCTTGCTCGCTTAAGCGATACGAAAAGCGATATTGATGTGGGATTTGTGCAAGATGGACTGGGTGACGCAGAAAAATCTCCAGAGCTCTCCTCACTGGGTAGCTTATACTACGAGCCGATCTGGATCTTTTACCGCGATAAGGCGGAGCTGCGTCGCCTCACCCAGTTCATGGGAAAAAAGATTGCGCTTGGTCGTGAAGGCGGAGGCACTCATGCCCTGGCCACCCAGCTACTCAAGGCGGCCGGAGTTACGGAACAGAATACTCACTTTCTTTCTATTGCTTCTGAGAATGCTGCAGCTGAACTCCGAAATGGAAATATCGATGCGGCCATCTTTCTCACCACGGCCGAAGACCCTCTGATCATCGGCCTCATGAAAGAAAAAAACATCAAACTCATGAGCATGGATCAAGCGGAGGCGATCACCCGCCAAGTGCCCTATCTGCACCACTTAGTATTGCCCCATGGAGTGATGGATTTACAAGCGGGGATTCCCGATCGAGACATAGACTTAGTTTCTCCCACAGCTACCCTATTGGTGAAAGATGATATGCATCCCGCCCTTGTATACTTACTACTGAAGGCTGCCTCGCAAGTGCATAATAGCCCAGGAATATTTGAGAAGAAAAATGAATTTCCGATGGATAAAGCCTTTCAATTTCCGCTTCGTTCAGAGGCAGAAACTTTTTATAAATCTGGCGTGCCTTTCTGGCAGCGCTATTTACCATTCTGGATAGCTACACTCTTGGATCGTTTTCTCCTTCTCCTACTACCCGCTTTGGCGATTTTATTTCCGATGATTAAATTGGTACCCAAAATTTATTCCTGGAGAATTAGATCTCGTATCTACAAACGCTATGGCGAGCTAAAATTTCTAGAAACCCAAATACTCCCAAACTCTGGAATCGATGCCCACGCGGACTATATGAAAAAGCTCGACGCCATCGAGGATCGAGTAAATCAATTAAAGGTGCCCCTCGTCTATTCAGATCATATCTACGCCCTACGACAAAACATTGAGTTTGTGAGAGGACGCATTTCAAAAAAACAAGGCCTCCCATCATGAAGCCACCACTCTAAAGAACTTTTCAATTTAGAGGTCTTTGGCAAAAATCAAATCAATTTGCTCATCGTGCCCGAGCTTAAAAATATGTTGCCCTACCCAGATAAAGGAATATTTGCGATAGAAAGTCTGTGCCCGAAAATTACTTTCCCAAACGCCTAGCCACAATGTCTTATAGCCACCCTGCCTGCATAGTTCGAGACAATGATTCATCAAGGCTTGAGCAACTCCCTTGCCATGCCAAGCAGAAACAACATAGAGCCGCAAAAGCTCGATCGGATTATCGCCCTTCACTGCAGCATCTGCCGAACCATGAAACAGATGAAAAAATCCTATGGCTTCTTTGGTATTCCAAGCGATATAGATCTGCCGCTTTCGATCCTCGATTTCCGCTAATTGCTTTTCCTCGCTAAAGGCATCATTCAGATAGATATTCATATTATCAGGGCTATTAAATTGGGCAAAAGTTTCGATAAAAGTACGCCGGCTCAATTCCGATAAAACGGCCGCATCAGATGGTTTCGCAGGATGAATCTCAATCATGAATGAAGTATAGCGAGGAGGAATTCAACTTGTCTAAATTAATGGTTGTGATGCAAAGCTCCATACGGCAAACTAAAGGCTAATGATAAAAAATTTCAAAAAATTCCTTTTTGACTATGATCTTGAGTTTCGCAAGGTTCATGATTGGATTCGAGACCTGCAAAGCTCTTCATCACAACCGCTGAGAGTGCTAGATGTAGGCTGCGGTTATGGCCGCCACTTACGCTGGCTCGCGAAGGAAGGTTTCGATGCGCTAGGCGTAGATGTGAGCCCTCAACTCGTAGAGGAAAACAAAAAGGCAGGATTACCCTGCGTTTCACTCAAAGAATTTCAGGCGCATGGAGCGAACCAAAAACCATTTGATATAATTCTGCTCTCTCACATCATTGAACATTTTCGGCCGGAAGATCTTTTACAGCTCCTAAATTTCTACGGAGCCCTGCTAAAAAAGGGTGGCCATTTTGTGATCGCCACCCCTCTCGATAGCCCCTATTTCTGGGATGATTTCGATCATATCAAGCCTTATCATCCTGCGGGCATTCTCATGGTTTGCGGAATCGCCTCCAAACAAATTCAATATGAGTCTGCGCTCTCATTAAGCTTAGAAAAGCTCTGGTATCGCAAACGACACTTTTGCTTTCATCATCTAGCCGGCCGAGCCGTGCGCAGTGCGTACACTCCCCTTATCAAAGCCTGCGATATTCTCTGTGCAATATTGTTTCGCTTGAGTGCAGGAAATCTCGGCACAACCATTGGTTGGGTCGGCGTTTTTAAAAAGGCGTAATATTCCACCAATTTCTTTAGGCCCTCGCATCTTGGTGCTTCGTCATCCGCCTATAATGGTGCGCATAAGACCACGATAGCAAAACGCTTTACCCGCCAATGCGCGATAACTTCTTAATATCAGTAATCTCAATAATACGATTGGCAGGATGTGTTCGAACGCATGCGAGCATCGCGCGCCCCACCTCTTCCAATGTGCAAAACATATTGGGAACAAATAGCCTGAAAAGCGGAAAAAATGGGAAGAACAGCTTATACATAAACTTTATGTTTTTTTGACCACTTACTGGAGTCATTGCCCCTGGGCGAAACATATAAGCATATTTGAAGAGATGAAGTAGCTCATTCTCAGTTGCACCCTTTACCCTCGCCCACCGCACTGAGCCTTTCTCTGTAGAGTCTGTGTTCATTCCCGTTACATAACAAAAGCTTAAATTTGGGTTTAGCCGGGCAAGACGTTGGGCCATTTCGAGAGTGAGATCATACGTCATACGCTTATAGTTCTCAGCGCTCAATAAAACCGATGAAACGCCAAGACAGAAAAAGCAGGCATCAAAACCAGAAAGACTCTCTTCAATGAGTGCGAGGTTAAAAAAATCAGCATGAAGAATTTCACGGAGCTTCGGGTGGGTGATCCCACAATGCTGCCTACCCACCACTAAAATCTCCGTAACATCTTCAGTTCGGAGACACTCTAGGAGCACTCCCTCTCCAACCATTCCACTGGCACCAGTGACAATAATTTTCATTTTTCCCTCTGAGAAATCCCGCTAACAATTAATCGGTCCACCAGGGCCTTGATATGTTTCAACTTCATTGGGGGCATTCGAACCGTCATAACCAGTACATGTCACGCTGGCAGTATCGCCCGCGCATCCGCTAAAGTTAATTGTAAGTTGTTTGCCAACCTTGGTACCGCTTACAGTGCCATTAGTAACGTTGCAATCTGTGAGGGTTGTCCAAGTCAAAACGACTTGGCGAATTTTTCCACTCGTACTCGCGCATCCACAAGGGGTTGACCATGACTTTGTCCAGTTACTCGCACAGGCCGTAAGCGTAACGGAAGGTGGAGGATTGGCAATAAATTTCCCCCATTCCACTGAACTGTGAGATGGGATCATCAAAGTTTTTCCTGCGGAGTTAGCCACTTGCTGGCAAGTACCAAAAAAAGTATCCGCCGAGGAGGTGGAACTCGCTTGATCAAGACAATTGCCCGCTGTATAGGAGTTTCCATTGGTAACTTGGGTACAGCTATCAGAGGCTGCTTGGCGGCTCCAGAGTAAACATAATGACATCACTAGCAGACAAAGGCCTTTCATTTTCCCTGATCCCTCTCTGCCTTAAAACCCTGCAGTTCTAATTTTAGCCGCTGATTTTCTTTCTCCAATGCCACAAGTCTCACTTCGAGTTTGTTCATGCGATCGTCTAGGCCACTTGCCTTGTTGAAAAAAGTTTGGCGCAATTCTTTCACTGCCTCCACCACAACGGGGATCAAGGCGCTATATTGTACAGTCCAGTGGCCTTCGTTTCGAGTATCCACTAATTCTGGAAAAATCTTCTGTAGCTCTTGGGCAATAAAGCCGATGCTCTTCTCCCCAGTTTTTTTCCAAATAAACGAAACGCCCTTGAGCTCGTCTATTTTATCCAACATCGAGCCCTGCTCGGAGAGCGGTTCAATATTTGCCTTGAGCGAACGATCGGAGGAATAATAAAAAGCAGCAGCCTGAATGGAACCAGTATTTACATCTAGACTGTAGCCTGGATTATTTGTTCCGATGCCGACGTTGCCGCTAGCAGGCGAGAGAATGATATGACCCGACCCAGTTAAAAGATAAAGACCCCCATTTGGAGTATAAATGCGGCGATAACTACCTACTGGGAGAACCGTAGAGTCAGAATCAAGCTGAATTGGATAGGTTCCGATCGTGCCCCTGACCACCCCCCCGACGACATCAAATGTCACTCCCGGAGTCGCCGTGCCAATTCCCACATTTCCACCATTGTAATAGATGCTATTATTACCAGAATTCAGCGTCCAAAGATCACTCGCGCTCGGCGCATTGCTACTGCAACTAGAGATTACGCCACCCGTTGTTTGGATATTGACCGGAATGGAAATATTGGCCAAGCCAACCGTGGTATTTGCTCCTGAATTCGCACCAAAGCTCACCATGAGATTTCCAGTATAGGTGCTCGCTCCCATGCTAGTTGCCACAATATTCGATAATTCAATATCACTTACCGTTAAATTGTTGGAGCTTGGTATTGCCGCGCCCTTTTGGATAATTGTTTGGCCTGATTGCACGGGCGGCATGGCCGCAGTGCAACCAGCAGTGATCTAATTTAGGGCGGGGGCGATATTGGCCGGTGGAGTCGTGCCGATGGCAGCTCCGTAGAACTGGCAAGTACATGCGGAAGAAAGACTTTGCCCCAACATACGCTGCACTTGTTGCGCACTAGTTTTTTGCGTTACGTAGGCCATACTCTTGCCCGATTGAACAAAAAGACTAGAAAGAAAGTAAGCCACCACTCCTAGCAGAGCAACCGCAATGCTCACCTCTAAGATGGTGAAGCCATTTTGAAAACGAATTTTAGAAAACATATGCTGTAAATAGTATTTGATGTATTCACTTTCACAAGGAAATACTCAAATTCATCGAACAATTCGCGCGGAAGCACGTGCCGCCTTTGGTGCGCATTTATTCAAAAAATTGATGATGCCACGGTGCAGCTGGGCAAATTACTCTTTTTCTGTGCCGCGATCCATTTTCATATTGATAAATGGCGTTGCAGATCCAGAAACCTGCGGCAAAACTCCATTCCATTTATCGATTGCCTTACTGTGGATGAGATTATTGCTTAAGGTAGACTGCAAAAGCCTATTGGCTTCGGCCTGAGCTTTAGCCCGCACCAAGATCGATTGAGCCTCACCTTGCGCTTTTGCCACATCTGCTTTCGCAAGCATTTGTTGCTTTTCAAATTCATATTCGGCTTGTTGTGCTTGCTGCTGAGCGGCCATTTTTTCTTGCATCTGCTTTTCTAGCGACTGCGGTAAATGACTTGCCCCAAGATTCACCTTATCTAGATGAAATCCCATTTTCTCCAGCTCTGTATTTAAGTTCTTTTGAATATTATCCTGCAGCTCATTTCTCTTCGAAGAAATCACTTCCGAGAGCGACATCTGGCCAGCAACGTTTTGCGCAACGGTAATAATTGTTCTGCGTATAAACGTAGATTCGATATCAGAAATATCTGCACCACGAAAAGCCTTAAAAACCTGGGCCGCCAGACTTTCAGAGGTATTAAAGGTAACAGAAATATCCTGCGTGATATGCTGCCCTTCGCGGGTAGGTAAATCGATGCTGTCGTCACCTTCTGCAGATCCCTCGCCGGCGCGGCGAACCATTGTATAGGTTCTTAGTGCTGTAGGATAGCTCTGCACTTGAGTAATGAAAGGCAAGCGCAATGCTACCCCCTGAGGAACACTTCGCAAAGAGCCAGTCCATACGTTAAAAATAACGCCCGTATTTCCTGGCGAAATCACGGAAAATGAGCCCACCACCAGCAGCAATGCCAGCAAAGAAATAATAGCAATGGCGAGGCGACTGCCAAATTTTGCAAAAAACTCGGCGGGATTGAAATCTTGGTTACTCATTATTTTTGTCCTTTTTTGAATAGTCTGTGATGTCGATCACAGAGCCGCGCTTGCGTGGCTTAGATGGAAAGAATTTTAATAGGTAGGCTTCGAGACGCCTTTGTAATGGCTTTAATAGAAAATAGATGCCTGCTCCTGCGGTAATAAATAAAATAAGTTCTACGATTGTCATCAGAACGCCACCATATCTCGCGCCTTTGATCGTGTCTAGATGCTTTCAGCCACTAATTCCAGACGCCCGCTTGATTAACATTGCAATCGTGAAATAGGCGTTGAGCCCGCTCAGCGCTTCTCAGTTCTTCAGCACAGGAAAGAGCTGCCTTTTGATTTGTTCCTTTAGCCCTAATCTCACCAATACAACTATTCAAATCCTTCATGCGTGAATCTGCTTCGGCGTCTACTTTTTCACAAGGATTTACTCCTGCCCAAACGCCATGCGCCAGAGGATTGGAAAGCGTTACTAAAATAAAGATAGAAAAAATTATCGATTTCATTTTCTAAATAATACTCTCAAAAAAACATCAACCATCGCTGCCCGGCAATTCGCTAAAAATCTAGTTGAATCCATATTCAATTAAGTTGGAAATTAACCCCTTATACATAAAGATAATGTAAATAGTTTTAGCCATTCGCTGTTACCAATGTCGAAGACTGCATGTGCCAGGAATTAGATGCTTTCCCGCTGCACAGCAGAGTGCTGGGGTTCATTGGGGAGATACGAAAGTGCGATCCCAAAAATAATTTATCCTTCCCATTTGACCACGCAACTTTTTTCCTGCTAATAATAAAGGGAAATGCGAGGGATCTCTATGCGAGCGAATCTTCTATTGCGAACTTTTCTTTTTCTTGTTGTGGCAACTCAAAGTGTTGGAGCTTTTGCCTGCGGCCGACTCCCCAGCGGAGTCTCTGTGATGAGCCATGATGCCTGCATTCAAAATGGCGGTAGTATGGTGCCCGATGCCGGCTCTCCCACAGACTACGTGTGCTCTGCCTGGGATACCAAATACGATAATAAGCCTATGTGCGGTGATGTTTGGTATGGAAGCGCTTACTACGTGATGCCAGAAGCTTGCGAGGTTGGTGGCGGACACTATGAAAGAGACGTTGCTTCCGCAACCGGGTTTTATTGCCTTGGCGGAATCTACGCTGGCGACTTCGTTTCTATTTGTGAGGCCAGCCAAATGGGATGCATCGGTATTCGTTAGGCCCCAGCATGAGCAAAATTTTAGGTCTTTTTCTTTGAATCTAGGAAGTACACCAAGTTACTCACTCCTTGATCCGCTAAGTTGGGATCTTTTTTCAAACCATCCGATAAACCCACTGCCTGTGGGGCGCACGGGATTCACCCGGGGCTCCAGCCCCTCGCCCTTCGGCGTGCAATTTTAGCATTATGCTAAAATTGTGAACCGAACATAAGCTTCTCCATCACCGATTCTCCCCCGCCCAAACTTCCAAAAATTCTCCCAATCGAGGCGACGAGCGAGCGTATCCGTGAAGCGGACACCAAGTCCGCTGGAACGGGACGCGAACGAAGGCAACGAAGAGTGGGAGAATTTTTGGAAGTTTGGTGGACGCGAACGGTTTCGAACCGATGACCCCCACAATGCCATTGTGGTGCTCTACCAACTGAGCTACGCGCCCACTACAGTGGATGAGCTATTTGTTCTGCCACAGAGAAAGCTGATTTGCAAGCTGACCCAAAGCTCGCCTATAGTACTCTCTGCATGCACAAACAACTTCGCGCGCTCGAATCTTGCCGCCTCCTCGTGCTCACCGGAAAAGGTGGTTCGGGAAAATCTATTCTCGCCGCGGCGCTCGCTCTGCTCTACGCAAAGCAAGGCAAGAAAGTGTGGCTCGTGGAGATTGGCAGAAAACGCGATAAAAATTTTAGTCGTCTTCCCGAGATACTCAGCGTAGACGCATTACAGCATACGCCAACAAAAATTTCTTGCGGTGGCGCATCATTTGAAGCGTCTATTCTGGATCCCACCCAAAGCCTCGCCGAATACCTCGACATGAAATTGCCCACCGGTGGCTTAGCCGGAATTCTACTCAATAACCGCGTCACCGCATCCTTTCTCGAAATCGTGCCCGGCCTTCCGGAAATGGTTTCCCTTGGAAAAATTTGGCATGCCCTAGTAGAAAAAAAAGATGGGCCAGATATTGTGATTCTCGATGGCCCCGCGAGTGGCCACTGTGTGAGCCTCCTCCACTCTCCAGAAAATTTTGAAAAACTGACGAGTCAAGGGCCCCTCCACCGCGACGCCTTCAAGATGAAAGAGTTTTTGGAAAGTAGAAAAGAAGTGGCCGTGCTGCTCACGAGTTTGCCCGAGGAAATGTCGCTGGAAGAAAGTGTGGAGCATCATCAAATTCTACATAAGCTTTCGCTTCCTCTTCTTTTTGTGAATAAAATTTTTCCGAAGCTCGGAAAACTCAAAGAGAAATCTAAAGATAAAGTGCTGCAAGCGGCATACGACTATTCGAGCGAGCGCGCTTCTAGAGAAGAAACCGCCATCGAAGAATTTGCGAACGAAAATAAAAAATGGCCCATCCTGGAAATTCCCTTTTTCTTCCCGGATGAAACTGCCCCTCCGCTCGTGGAGCGCGTGGCTGCCCATTTGGAGCAATCATGATTCGGGATTTATTTGCGAAAAAATTATTGCTCTTCTGCGGCACAGGCGGGGTGGGAAAAACTACCACCGCAGCAGCCTTTGCCATTCGCGCGGCAAAAGAAGGCAAACGCGTGGGACTTATCACGATAGATCCTGCGCGCCGTCTTGCCACTTCCCTTGGCCTAGATTCTCTCTCCTCGGAGCCGCAAGATCTCTCAAAGCAAATCAAAAAGGAATTGAAATTCGATGGCCATCTTTCCGCGCTCATGCTCGATTCGCACGATACTCTCTTCAAGTTTTTGCTAAAGGTGGGCGGAAAATCTGCGCATGATCATTTTCGCGATAGCCGTCTTTTCGAAATAATTGCCGGAAACTTCGCGGGCACGCACGATTACCTAGCGATGGAAAAACTCTTTGAGCTCCACGAGAGCGGCAACTACGATTTGATTGTGCTCGATACGCCTCCAGCCCGTCACACCCTAGATTTTCTCGATGCGCCCGATACCATCGCCCGCTTTTTCGATGATCGGATTTTCTCCTGGTTCATGACGGATGCGCGCTCCAATTCGCTCACCGAGAAATTGCGCGCCAAGGGAGCCAAGGCAGCGCTCAGAATTTTAGAGAAAATTACTGGCGAGGGCGTGATCAAGGAATTCGTGGCGATTGCTCCCTATATTTATCAGGTGAAAAATTCTTTCGTAGAACGCCAACGAGTGATCCAAGCCTTGCTTCGCAGTAATGACGCAGGAGCCATTTTCGTGAGCTCACCCACGGATCTTGCTCGCGGTGAGGTGCGCCCCTTCTTGGAAGATGCGAAACGACAAAAAATTGAAATTTTAGCCTTCCTGATTAATCGAAGCTTGCGTCACCTGGCACCGGATGCCGCAAGCCAACATAGCGTGGGCGATACAATTGCCATAGAAAACTACCAACAACTTCGATTTCTCGTGGAAGAGGAAGAAAAAAACACTACACTGGTGCGGGAGCTTGCTGGTGGAAATCAGCTGGTGCGATCCCTGCCTGAACTGGATCATGATGTGCATGAACTACAAGGTCTCTATTCACTTGCCCAACTTTTATAAATACATCGTATTTACCGCCCTCCTCGCAGCGTGTAGCAGCACCCCGCTCACTCAAGAGCAACTGAACGCCAAACAACAAGATAAAATCCGTCATCGCTACGCTTCAAAATATGAATGGGCCGTGCAGCACTTTGAAGTGGGTGAATACGAAGCCGCATTAAAAGGCATGAAAGAATTGGATCACGATGGAGCCATCGTTGCGCTCTACCAAAATATTCCCTACTACCTGGGGATGAGTTATTTCCATCTCGACGATCGTGCGAATGCCATTGCACAGTTAGAACGTCTACTCAAAGCCAATCCAGATCCATTGCTTGAGCAAGACGCTGAACTCAATCTTCTCTATCTCTATGAAAAAGACAAATCCTGGAACAAGGTAAATGGCTTGGCGGCGGAGCTAGATAAGAAAAATCTCTACCAAAACAATCGCATTCTCGTGAAGCTGATTTGGGCCAATTCGCTGCTCGATCAAAATGAACTCCTCGGCGGGAAAGAGATTTTGGCTAGCGCAGAAAGTATTCTCAATAATCAGCCACCCGAAAGTGCAGAACAAGATTTGGGCAAAGAAGATTCGAACCATGATCTTTGGGGGCGCTACCATTTTACCGAATTAAAATCCGCCTTGCGCAGCTGCGCTGCCCTCCAAGCGAAAACGCAGAAGAAGGCGCTTCCCCTTTATTCCGGCTGGCTTGATGCCACGGAATCTTGTTACCTCGAAAGCATGCACCTTTTGATCGACAAGCTCGGCAAATCAGAAAGCTCCTGGCTTGGATCCTCGGCGCAATTACTCTATTCAGCCCTCGACACTCACTGCGGAAAAATCCGCACTCTGCTGAGTGATAATAAACTCCCACTAAAACTGCGCCATCAACTGGAAACCAAAATCCGAGAAAATTTTTATGGCTTCCTACACCTCTCCGAACAATCCAATTTAAATTTTGAGAATCAAGGACTTACAAGAGAACCCTTAAAGCAGTTACAAAGGCAGATCGACCACTTGATTTATTCTTTAGCGTTACCATCATCTCCTGCAACATCCCATGAGGAAAAAGCAAAATGAACTACCAAGCCTTCCGCGGCGATCTCGTCGATAAGATTTTTTCTAAACAAGATAAGCTCGAAGAATGGTTTAAGGATCAGTGTCGCAAGAGCCCTGCACCTCCCTATACCAGCATTGATCTAAGGGATTCAGGATTTAAGGTAAGTCCTGTAGATTCTAATATTTTTCCTGCCGGCTTTAATAATATTTGCCCCGATGATTGGGGCTTGGCTGCTTCCACTTTTGAACGCGTGCTCACCAAAAAAGGCTGCGCCTTTGATCGCGAATCCCGCA
>CAIPTA010000178.1 GCA_903867855.1 Oligoflexia bacterium
CTTCGTTCCGAAATCCGTATAAGATGGTGTTTATGAGCGAATCACTTACGCCACTCGAAGTTCAAATGCTTACGAACATGATCAACCGAGCAATTATTCGGTGTGATCGCAATACCACCAGCGGGATGGCTGACCAAAGCGTTGAAAAACAGATGTTGGAAAGTGTCCTCAAAAAGATCCGATGAAACGACTCGACTCCAGCTTGTTCGATTGGCTTACATGGCGCAGTGGAAACCCGCTCGACGTGTTTGGTTCCATTTAAGAAAACATGAAGTAGCGACGTATTTTTCAGAAAATGAAAGAGGAAGAGAATGAACAAGAGTCAAAAATCTCAAAGGCACTTTAGCCAAAGAAAATTGCTACTGGCTCTGTTATTTACAGCTTCCCCATTTTTTCTTGGAATGAGCCCTGCTAAAGTGGGTAACAGATACATGATCAAAATCACGGATCAGGAATTTCGTGATCGTCAGGCAGATATTCGCAAGCAAGGCTTGGATTATGCGGGCGTTGATCTGAAAAACCACTTTGTTTATTTGCTATCAAGGGATGCGGATTTGGTTCCCCTTGCTCTGCATGCCCAGCCAGTGCAACAGATTTTCTCCAGCGATAGACCCGATGCTAAATATAAAACTTCTGATCAAGTGGCTACTAAGTTGCTGGGCTATGCAGCTAGCTTTCCGGATTTGGCCGCAGTGCTCCCGATTGGTAAATCCTTGGAAGGCCGCGATATATTCGCCTTAAAAATTACGGGAAAAGTTCAAACGCCCAATTCACGGCCCGCCATTTTGTTTAATGGAATGCACCATGCGCGAGAGGTGATGAGCACGGAGGTGCCTCTAGATATTGCGGATTATTTACTCACTAACTATGGCAAAGATGCGAGCGTTACTCACTGGGTTGACTCTACGCAAATTTACATCATCCCGATGTTAAATGTGGATGGCAATCACCTGGTTTGGACTTCTGATAGCATGTGGAGAAAAAATGCTCGCGATGGAGTAGGAGTGGATATCAATCGCAACTATCCTTTCGCTTGGAATACCTGTAACGGCTCTAGTTCCAATCGGAATGCAGATGATTATCGCGGTCCGAGCCCTGCTTCAGAGCCAGAAACGAATGCGCTAATGAATTTCGTCACTCAAATTCACCCTGTATTTGATATCTCCTTTCACTCTTTTGGAGAGTTGGTGATCTATCCCTATGGCTGTGGCTCTCACACCGAGCCGGGCACCATCGTGGAGCCGATTGGGCGCGCTATGGCGGATCTAATCACCGCGGATGACGGTAGATCGAAATATACGGCGGGCATCGCGCCTGATTTACTCTACTCCGTAGACGGAGATGATAATGATTGGATGTATCATGAGCAACATGTAATCGCCTATACGATCGAAGTGAATGCGGGCAGCCAGGGGTTTCAGCCGAAATACGATCGTTGGCGCGATTCTACGGTGAAGCGCGTGCGTCCGGCGTGGCAATACTTGCTAAACAAAATGAGTAGCACTTTGATCACTGGCACATCTCACGCTAGTTCGATTCGAATCGCCGAAGTGAACGGCCGCTATTCGGAAGATATTAAGGTGAACGAGGATGGTACTTTTCACGCAGTCGTAAATCCAGGAAGCTATGAACTAAGCGGGCCAGGCAGACATGCCAAGATAGTTACTGTGGTGAAAACCCCTGTTCATGTGGATTTGTAGGGGCTTGGGATGGCTGCGGGCGATGTGGGGCGAGCGATCGAAAGGCCCCACGAAGAAATGCTTAAGCGAGCAACCTAAGTAGTTGACCTTCTATTTAGTATCCAATTGCAATCCAAGTAACATTATCGTTACCGCCAGGATTTGTTGGTAAAAATCCGTTAACGGTAACACTACTTGCACCGGAAGGTCTTCCTGCGGCTGGATTATTGATAGGAGTAACCTGAACCGACATCGAGGCTAAAATTGTAAATGGTATGGGAAAACTAATATTTGTTACGTTGTCCGTACCTCTTCCCCATTCGGTGATTAGGCCATTTGCCTCTTTTTTCCAATAGATCCCGCCTGAATTTCCGTAGGTGGTTCCCCCTCCCATAGAACTGGTGCTACAGCCAGTAATCGCTCCGCCTGAGGTTTGAATAAACAAAGGTATATTTATGCTTGCCAGCGCCAGAGAGGCATTCGGGCCCGAATTTCCCGAATAGCTCACCATAAGGTTCCCAGTATAAGTAGTGGCCCCTGTAGTAGTGGGAACAATATTTGTTAGCTCAATATCGCTTACTGTTAAATTATTGGAACTCGGAATCGCTACCCCATTTTGAATAATCACTTGGCCGGTCTGCAATGGCGGAGTGGAAGTATCACATCCGGCGGTGATTTGGTTTCCAAGAGGAGGGATATTAGTTGGCGTAGTGGCAATGATTTGCCCGTAAAATTGACACGAGCAGGCCGTGGCCAAAGTTTGCCCAAGCAGGCGCTGCACTTGCTGGGACGACGTTTTTTGCGTCACATAGGCCATGCTCTTGCCTGATTGCACGAATAGGCTCGCGAGAAAGTAAGTCACCACGCCTAACAGCGCAACAGCTATACTTACTTCGAGTATCGTGAAACCTGCCTCCAGCGATTTTTTATTCATTCGAAATTCTCTCTCAGCAGAGCTACGAAGAAAACAAGAAAATAACGGTTTAGGAAAGACTCTTTTCTGTCGCTGACTATTTGAAGAATCCTCAGAATTCAATGGCTACACAAAATGCATTGTTCCATTCCGCTAACGCCGCTTAATTATCAGACTTAAAGGGGCCTTTGCTGCATTTTCGCTTGGAATTTAGCCATTCCGCTTGCACGGTGAACTTCGTTTTCCCGATGCTTAGAGTGTCTTCTTGCCAGCCACATAAGTCGCCAATTTCTTGCTCGTCATTAGGCGTGAGCCATCCTGCGGGATAGGCTGGTGACACCCCTTGCAGAGGCGAAAGGGGATCTGTAACGGCTTCGGCTAGCTCATGGGATGCGCCTTCCGTGAGGCTCGATAAACTGTCGGAATTGGCAGAATCACAGGGAAACATGGCATAAAAAATATTTCCAAACTTCTTAGACACATACACTTCGTGGTCGGCAAACCAACTGCTACAAGAATCCCCAAAGCTGATTTGGATGCTATAGCCATTGGGGTAATGAAACATAAATAAAGTATTTGCATCCGGCTTAGGCAAGGCACCCGCAGCAATTTGCGCATCCAATTCCACTTCAATATCCGCCTGAGTTAAGGATTTCGATTTATTAAATGGAGTAATGGTGTATCGATTACCGAAACTTCCGCGCCCGATTGTTTGAGTGGGCGAAGAGTATTCAGCGAGTTGGTCCATATAATTGCTATTCACAATTCCACGATAAAATTTTTCAAGAGTGTCTTGTAGGTTTGCTTCAACTCCTTCGCCCCAAAATACCAATTGCACATTCACATTGGTGAGTAGGGGGCCGCCAAAATATTGCACGTTGTCTGGGGCAGCATTTGAAATCTGGCGACTAAAGGGAATATTTTCCGTGGCAATGCTCGATTGCGGCAGTAAGAAGCTCAAAATAAAAAATAGCCCAAAAAGTTTAGCAAGATTTGGCATTGCGCCCTCCATTGAATTAGGTCATTTGGTAAAGGCTACTGGATTTTCGGGAAATGCCTACGATTATTATTATTCCAAAAAAAATCGAGCCCGCCCAAGTGCTATTTATGTTTACGGTTCAGTTGGTCTTGGCGTCACGATTTCGCTTCTAGGGAAAATTTTGACTTGAATAATGCATGGCGGCGTCATATTAATGCGTCAAGTCAAATTTACAATAAAGGAAATTCCGATGAGAAATTTATTCTTACTAGCTATCTTGGCCCTAAGCACTTCGAGCGCCTTTGCCACCAAATATGAATGCAGCGTTGGCAATGACCCGAAAAACCCAGATCCTGCCTTGGTTGCCAGCGGTTCAGTTACCGTTGATTGCACTGGTACCACTTGTTCCGTAAATGGCCGCCTCAGTGATAATGAGGTTTCGCCAGAATCTATCAGCTTGAACGAGTGCCGATACGAGCAGCGCGCCGTAAAAAATCCAGCGATCGCCGCAAAACAAGCCTTCGTCTACTTTGATGGCAAATCGCAGGGTTGCTGGGCCGACTATATCAAGGTCTACAAGAGCCTTGAAACTTCTGGCCGTGGCTACATTAGTTTGGTCGCGACCTCTGGTGGCGATACCCACGATTCCTCTGGCTATCAGTATATTGGTCTTTACTGCCAAGCTTCTCGATAATCTTTCCGATTCAAAACGGTGATCACGTCGCGCCTGTCGAGCGGGACGTGATCCACTCCATGCCTTTTGTAAGACACTTTTCGCGCATCGAAAAGCTCCAGATATTCATATTATTAATCATAACAATACACATAATCTATTATATTTATAGTTATGCTCTGCGTATATCTAATGAAGGCGAAAGAAATGAAAATTTTTTCATTTTATCCATCATTAGGAGCAAACATGAAAGTAACAATAAAGCCGGGAACTTTTCTTTTGGGTATACTTGCCCTATCCGTATGCAGTCACAGTGCAACAGCGAATGCGAAGGATCGAAAAGATATCACAGTCGTTTGTGTAGCTTCCGACGGATTAACACTTACCATCCCTGATCCTAGCGAGTTCTACATGCAACCAGTCGATCTTCAAAATGACTATGATCCGAATTTTTTGCAAAATCTGATTGATCGCAAGGGACATCCCAAAACAACAGATAAGAATTTACATATGAATGTTTCGTTTGGTGATTGCACTAGAGAAGGTCTAAAAGGCATTCATTGTCGTGCGCCTAATGCCTTTGGCAATGCTTCCTACGGGTATATTGACGGAAATGACGCCGTTACCGTTGATACTGGTGTTGCGGGTACTCTTGATCTAGATCTAACAGTTGATGCCAATGGCATTTACCAGATGAAACTTACGCAAAATAATACGAAACTCGGCTCTGCCCATAGACTTGTTATCGAAAAAGGCTTTGGCCCAATCAATGATCCTGCGAAGACTTCCCTAACGCCTTGGAGCCCTGGTTGCTCTCTGCCAGAAGCTCGATAGGAGTTTAAAGCTATTTGTCTCGCAGTCGAGCTATGGGAGACAAATAGCTTAGGCCACTTTTCGATTTGTTATATGATTTTTCGCTTTATGACGGCGTGAATTCATTCTTCTATTTTTGTCACAGTTAGAGTTCCATCTGATTCTAAAATAGCCGATTGAATGCAGCGAAATTCGTGAATTCCTTGCTTGCGCAATAATACTTTTAGTTCAGCTTCACTTAGTTGCTCTTTATGTAAATGTTTAGGAATTACTTTTCCATGAAATACCAGGAGTGTAGGCGTGCCCTCGAATATCATGCGAAACCGTGCACTTCGGTAACTGAAGTAGGATATCCCTGAACTAAGCGCAATTAAAACGGCCGCTAGCAGTACTCCGCCACTTAGAGAATTATCTCCTCCATTCATGGCATTTTGTACTGCGTTGCTGATTAAAAGAATGGCCACAAATTCTGTGGCGCCCATTTGTCCAATTTGTTTTTTGCCGGAAATACGCAAAAGAAGCAGCACACTAAAAAAGACAACGATCGCGCGAATCACAAGATTTAGTGGCTCAACATCAAAATGCATAATTTGGTGAAACATGGAAATACCCTTTCTTGTTGGAAGTGTAGAGTATTTTTTCCTATTAGAGAAGGTAGTCGAATCTGAATACAATCCCACAATTCTGACTGGCCTCGGCATCCTAATTTCTAAAGTTTTCCGGGTATTTGGCCGAAAAGATTTTCGGTGAGGAGTGTGCTTGGGAGAAAATAACGGGAACAAAGAATCTATTTTAGAATACGGCCTGAAGCATTTCGTGGCGAGCCTCATCACTTTGGCGGTCACATCGATCCCTGTATTTTTGGGCTATAGTCATTTTGAGAAAAAAGAGGTGATGGCTTTTGTCTCTCAATTTGGGGAACAAATGAAAGGCCTGGCTCTCACACTGAATAGCAACTCTTCGTTTGCTCGAAGCCCCGCCTCGATGCCTAAACGCTCTCCAGAAGAAATACTGTATATCCAGCAGCACATACAGACGGGCAAAGCGCTCCTTGCCACTCACGCCCCAGAAGAA
>CAIPTA010000179.1 GCA_903867855.1 Oligoflexia bacterium
AGGCCGTACAATTTACAATTCCATATTTCACTGCATACTCTGGACGAGCTAGCGACGAATCGATTCGTGCGAATAGAAAGACGACAACAAAAAAAAGTATATTTTTAAAAATGCCCATCGCTCATTTCCTCGAGATCTAAATTTTATAAGTGCGCCCTTCGTACCACGCGCAAGCACTTCTCGCGCTTTTCTTTTTTTATTTTTTATAAATAAAATATTATGATAAAAAATGTCTCACCAAAATTCAAAGAGTCTCGTGCAAATAAAATAAGTTTTCTTTCGTTGTAATTGTGAACGCATGATTATAGAAACAACTTTCAGAAACCAAATGATGCAGGAGATTTGTTATGAAATTGTTACTTGTGCTGATGTATTTCGGATTGAACTTCCTGCCCGCGTTTGCCTCTGATCACGAACAAGCAAAGCGCCTCGCAATCACCTGCTCTGCCTGCCATGGCCTCAACGGAATTAGCAATAGTCCGATCTGGCCGAATCTAGCGAAGCAAAAAAAGTTATACCTAGTAAAGCAGCTCAGAGATTTTCGCAGCGGTGAACGCCGAGACCTAGTAATGAATCCGATGGCGAACACACTTTCTGATCAGGACATGGAGCTTTTGGCCGAGTATTTCTCGGAAATGAAGTGATTGGGTCAGTAAAGTTACGATTGAGAAATAATGTCTCAAGGGAATGTTTTCGTTTTTAAGTTCTATAAAAATCAACAAAGGGAGAATATATGAATCGTCGTAGTTTTTTAAAAAGTTCCGTTGGCGCGCTAGCTGCTTTACCATTAGCAATCAATATTCTATCTGGCCTATCCAAGGTGGCCCGTGCCGCAGACGCTGATTTGCCTGCCGTAAAAGAAAGCGATGCCTCCGCTAAAGCGCTCAATTACTGTACAAATGGAAGCAAAGCAAAAAATCCTGCCTGCCCTGTACGCTCTGGAAAAGAGCACGCTGGCGAGGCCTGCTCTAGCTGCCAGCTTTATTCAAAAGTAAAGGGTGACGCAAAAACCGAGATGGGCAAATGCCTGGTGATTCCGGGCGTGCTTGTGTATGGCGCCGGCTGGTGCAATTCATTTTCCAAAAAAATTAGCTAAAATTAGAGTTCATAGAGTTAGGTGGCTCTCTCGTAGCCACCTAATCCTGCCCGCGCTCTAACTTCGCTTCAGGCGTCAACAAATACACAGTGCTTCCCTCGGCATCGAGATTGATCCTAAACCCCTGCGTTACTAAGGTATCCGCATCTAGGGATTGCGTATCGCCATCCTGCAAAAGATTCGCTACTCTATACTTGGCGTTTCTGAGCCTTGGCAACAAAGAAGCATCCAGGCGCAACTGCAAGTTCTGCGCAGATTTAGTAACCGTCTTCACCGTAATCCAAATCTTATCTCTTCCCGCATTAGTGCGCGCAAATGCCACTGTTCGATCTGCATCTTGAGAGAGCAGAAGTTTTGGCGATAGACCAAACTCACTCAGTATAGCCCGCAGGAAAATTTTCCGCGGCATGCTATCGGTCACTAATCCATAGTCACTGGAATTATAGTCGTCAAATAGTAAGGCTCCTACTTGCACAAGGAGAGTACCATCCGACTTGCGACAGCGGTAAGCTGCAACGTGCTTATCGGCTGTGAACAAGATTGGATCGCAGCCCGCAGCGTTCACTTCATTTTGGTCATACACAAAAAGCGGACTCGCCGCACTCGTGAGGGAAAAAATTTGTCCACCGGCGCTAGCGAGATGCCCACTCTGATCCAAAGAGAAATTCAAAACTTGGCGAGCACTTGAGAATCCAGACAGCAATTTTCCCTGTGGCAGGTTTTTGCTTTTTGCCAATTGGTTGCCAAGAAAATTGAGCACCCCAGGAGATTTTTGTAGGATCGCCATACTCCGATCTGTGCTCATGCCCGTATCCACATGCACGAGCAATTTGTGCTGAAACTCTTGGAGGGCAGAATTCTCGCCGATTGCGATGGCAGGATTTAGATTGGCTGTCATCAAATAGCCCAGTAGACCTGCACTCCAATCCGCATTCGCAAACACATTGTCAATGCCATTGCCATTGGGCACATTGCTGGCTGCCTCTTTTAAAAAAACCGCATCATCCTGAATTTCCACGGAGCTCGCCAAGAAATCTTGGTAGGGAGCAATCAATTTTTCTCCGATCGTTTTCAAATCATAGAAATGATTGCGGGGATTTGCGTTGCCATCTAGGGGAGCATCAAAATACAGCGTTTCATCCTGGGCCACATTTCGCTGCGCCAAATCTCGTGCATCGAAGCCAATCAAATTAGTGCGATTCATACGAGCTTGCAATTCGCCCCAGAAGGCATTGGAAAGCTCATCTAGAGGGCATGTATCGGGAATGGATCGCTCGTTTCGTAGGGTATTGTAGAGTGAGAGCACCTTATCTTGCGGCCAGTGCACGCCAAAATTATCGCCCTCATTGAAGTAGTACACAAAGAAAGCTTTGAGGCCGTGGCCGATCACACTGAGATACGTTTGTTTGCGAGCCGCGGGGCTCACATAAATGCCATGCCACCAGCCCGCCTGAATTTCTGGGCCCATCGCCCACTCTTGTTTTGCCCCCCAGTAGGCGGCATTCGCCGCAATCGCAGACTTTACATCGAGATCAGATTTGAAGGGATTGTTGTAGAGTGGATGGTCATCGCGATCGAAAGTTTTTGGGTAGAGATTTACTGTCTGCAATCCCGTATTTCCCGCATCATTGCGAAGCACATAATTGGGCAGCAAACCTTGCGTGGGGGCATTATAACTCTCCGCTAAGGTGAAAAGAATATTGGGCTCTTTCACGCCTAGCTTTTCCCAAATGCGGCGAAGCTTGATGAGGTAACTGTGAATTGTTTCATCGTGAAAGCGATACCAATCTTGGTCCTCGCCCAAGTTTTGTCCATATTTCGTGGGAGCTGCAATCGCGCTCCAATCGCTCCAAGAACGTTGGTGGGCTTGGTTCAGCTTGCCCAGATCATTGCCATATCTCATTTGCAAAAAATTGCGGTAGGCCGCCATCGCATTGGGCGAATAGTCTAAATTATAGATCGATTGCCATTGATAATTCGTCTCGTTATCGATTTGCACGAAATCAATTGGCTCACCCTCTCCCATGTTGGGTTTCAACACTTGCTCATAGACAGCTTTAAACCAAGCCTCTGTGGAGCGCAGTAAATCCGGATTGCCATAATCGTAGAGCTTCGTATTCCAGCCCCATGAGCTTTGCATATGGCTGCTCGGATACTTATTGTGAAACCACTCGGGCACAGCGCCGAAGCCTAAGAATCCCCACTCCGCATTGATATAGGGGCCGGGACGCACCATGATATGCTTGATTCCGTGTTCCTTAATGAGACGAATGAAGGTAAGCACATCACGAGAGGGATAATCCGGATTGCCATCGCCATCTTCATCCACAGTGCCGGTGAAATCGAATTTCCCCTCTTGGTACTCATGGAAATCCCAGGGAATATAGAAGCTCACTGCGTTCATCTTGGCTTCTACCACTTTATCTAGGGCGCGATTCCAGAGCTGCATCACCTGATCGCGGGATTGGTTTGGTCCATAGCCGCCACGAAGGCGAAAATACTGCACTTCAGCGCCGAAGATTTGTGGCTGCTTTACCCCATCAATCACCAGCTGATTGTCACTCACGCGCACGCTGCGATCCGCCCAAGCGAATGGCGCGAGCAATAAGCCCACGAAGCTCAATACGAGATATTTTTGCATGGAATTTCCCCCGGCGGTTTTTTCTCATAAACGGGAGACCCAAGCAAGCAAAGGCCCATTTTAACACTGCGCACTACACGCTTTTTCCTAGTATGGTTGGCCCATGTCGAAAAGCAAACAAGAAGCCTTAAGCCTACTCCAGAAGAAGCGCGCCGAATCTGAGTTCCCCATGGGAAAAGAACGCGTTGAGAAACAACATAAAGCAGGAAAACTTTCTGCTCGCGAACGGATCGCGCTCTTCCTTGATCCAGGCAGTTTTGAAGAGGTGGATCGCTTCGTTACCCATCGCTGCACAAACTTCGGCATGGAAAAGCAGCAACCCATTGGGGATGGCGTGGTAACTGGCTATGGAAAAGTAGACGGTCGCTTGGTGTATGTATTCTCCCAAGATTTTACTGTATTCGGTGGCTCTCTCTCCGGCGCTCACGCCGCGAAAATTTGCAAAGTGATGGATCTTGCCGTGAAACATGGCGCTCCCCTGATTGGTCTCAATGATTCCGGCGGGGCACGCATTCAAGAGGGCGTGGAAGCCCTCGGCGGTTACGCAGAAATTTTCTGGCGCAATGTGCAGGCTTCTGGCGTGATTCCACAACTCTCCGTGATCCTCGGCCCTTGCGCCGGTGGTGCGGTTTACTCTCCTGCCATCACCGATTTCATCACCATGGTGGATCGTACGAGCTTTATGTTTGTGACTGGCCCAGATGTGATCAAAACCGTGACCCACGAAGAAGTAACGAAGGAAGATCTCGGCGGTGCAGGCACTCACTCGGAAACAAGCGGTGTGGCTCACTTTGTGGCGAGCGATGATGCAGCAGCCTTAAGGCACGTGAGAAAACTCTTAAGCTATCTACCTTCCAACAATAAAGAGCTCGCTCCCCGCGCAGTGGATGCCGAACGCGCGGATCGCGATACCAATAAAATTTTCCCTCTGCTTCCTGATATTGCGCAAAAGCCCTACGACATGAAAAGTCTTCTGGAAGACGTGTTCGATGAAGAATCATTTCTAGAAGTGCACGCTGAATACGCAAAAAATATTGTGGTGGGCTTCGCCCGACTCAATGGTGAATCGGTGGGCGTGGTAGCGAACCAACCTATGCACCTTGCGGGCTGCCTCAATATCGATGCCTCCCGCAAAGCGGCTCGCTTTGTGCGCTTCTGCGATAGCTTCAATATTCCGCTTCTCACCTTTGTGGATGTGCCTGGCTTCCTTCCCGGCACGGATCAAGAGTTTGGCGGTATCATCACCCACGGCGCAAAACTTCTCTATGCATTAGCAGAAGCGACAGTGCCCAAGATCACCCTCATCACCCGCAAAGCCTATGGCGGGGCCTATGATGTGATGGCGTCGAAACATATCCGCGCCGATTTTAACTTTGCCTATCCCAACGCAGAGATCGCCGTGATGGGTCCGGAAGGCGCGATCAATATCTTGCACAAAGAAAAAGTGGCAAAAGATCCGTCTCTAGCACCTAAGCTTGTAGAAGAATATCGCGATACCTTTGCTAACCCTTATCTGGCAGCCTCCTTAGGCTATGTGGACGAAGTGATTGATCCGAAAGATACTCGCCGCAAGCTCGCTCGCGCCCTAGACGCTTGCAAAAATAAAAAAGAAATTCGCCCCTCCCGCAAACACGGGAATATCCCACTGTAGGTTTTTTCTATGACAAAACTTCCCTTCACTAAAGTGCTGATTGCAAATCGCGGCGAGATCGCCGTGCGGGTGATCCGTGCAGCACGCGAACTGAAATTAAAAACAGTAGCTGTTTACTCTGAAGCAGATCGCAATAATGCCCACGTGCTCTTTGCGGATGAAGCCGTTTTCATCGGAGAATCAGAAGCGAAGAAAAGTTATTTAGTGGCCGAAAAAATTCTAGCCGCCGCGAAACAAACTGGCGCGGATGCCATCCACCCAGGATTTGGATTCCTATCGGAAAATGCAGAATTTGCCCGCACTTGCAAAAAAGCAGGCATCACTTTCATTGGCCCCACACCAGAAGCCATCGATCTCATGGGCGATAAACTTGCCGCCAGAGAAGCGATGAAAAAAGCAGGCGTGCCAATCGTGCCTGGCTCCGATGGCGCACTCAAAGATTTTTCGGAAGCAAAGCAAGTGGCGACGCAAATTGGTTTCCCGGTGATCCTGAAGGCAGCAGCCGGTGGCGGCGGTAAGGGTATGCGCATCGCAAACTCCATGCAGGAACTAGAGCAAAATTTCTCCCTCGTGCAGAGTGAAGCGCAAAACTATTTTGGCGATCCTTCCGTGTTCTTGGAAAGATACGCAAAAGACCCTCATCATATCGAAGTGCAAATCATCGCAGACCAGCATGGAAATGTTTGCCATCTTTTTGAGCGCGAATGCTCCGTGCAGCGCCGCCACCAAAAGGTGATCGAAGAGGCGCCAGCGCCATTTCTTCATGGTCACAATGAAGTGCGTGAACGCTTATTCAAAGTTGCCGTGGAAGGCGCGAAACGCATTGGTTATACGAATGCGGGCACCATGGAATTCGTGATGGACGGCGATCGCAATTTCTATTTCCTAGAAATGAATACGCGCATCCAAGTGGAACATCCCGTTTCCGAGATGATCACGGGCATTGATCTTGTGAAAGAGCAGCTGCTAGTCGCTGGCGGACAAAAACTCTCCTTCTCTCAAGATACTCTCCACCTGCACGGCGCGGCGATCGAATGCCGTCTCTACGCTGAAAATCCGCATAGTTTTTTACCGTCCCCCGGCCCTATTGAAGAAATCGTTTTCCCCGGCGGCCCCTTCACTCGCGTAGATTCCGCAATGCTACCCGGACAAGTGATCCCACTTGAATACGATCCGATGATTGCGAAGCTCTCCACCTGGGGACGCACCCGCGAAGAATGCATGAACCGTATGGAACGCGCCCTCGCAGAAACCGTGGTGGCAGGCTCGCTTACTAATCTCGAATTCTTGCGACGCGCTCTCGCTCATCCCATTTTTCGCAAAGGGAATTATACCACGAGCTTTATCCAGGATAATAAGGAAGCGCTTACCAACACCAAGCTGCTCCCTCCTGGAATCGAGAGCGAAGAGGCATTGCGGGCTATGCTTTCTCTACTCGCAGAAACAGAATCAAACACGCTTACCCAAGGCCTGAGCGCAAATTGGTGGAAAACCTATGAGTGATAAAAACTATACCCTCGCGAGCGGCGAAACATTTCTCGTGAAGCGCCTTGGAGAGAACCAGAGCTCGGTAACGAAATCATCAGAAAAATTAGGTCAGCATTTTTCTCATTCTTTCGAAAAAGAGAAATTGAGCGATAAGACCACTCGCATCCACTTCGAGCATGGAAAATCTCGCAATGCCATTTGGGTCTACCGCAGTAAAGGAAAACGTATTCTCTCCTGGCCTGGGGGTAGTATCGAACTTGATGCCAGCGACTATTCCGAAAATGCAGCGAGCGGCGGCGGAGCCCTAAAGCCCTTGAAGCTCACCATGCCCGGCAAAGTGCTCAGCGTGAAGGTTGCGGAAGGCGATACAGTGGACGCCGGGCAAGCCCTCGTGATCGTTGAAGCCATGAAGATGGAAAATCTGCTACTCGCTACTGCGAAAGCGAAGATCGCAAAAATTCATGTGTCTGCAGGAGACCGCCTAGAATCCGGCACCATTCTGATTAGCTTCGAGGCTGTACCGTGAAAGATAGTTCAAAGTCCAACTGCAGCACTCCCTCCGGCCTCCAGCTTGCCACCAACTATGGCCCGGCAGAATCAAAGCCGGGCACATTTCCTTATCTGCGTGGCATTCACCCGGATATGTATCGCGGACGCCTCTGGACCATGCGCCAATACGCAGGCTTTGGCACCGCCGAGGAATCCAATAAGCGCTATCGCTACCTACTCTCCCAAGGCACTACCGGCCTCTCCTGCGCCTTCGATCTCCCCACCCAGATGGGCTATGATTCCGACCATCCCATGGCCTATGGCGAAGTGGGCCGCGTAGGTGTAGCGATCGATACGATCGAGGATATGCGAAGCTTGTTTAAGGAGATCGACTTGTCGAAGGTAACAACTTCCATGACGATCAATTCCACTGCCGGCATTCTCCTCGCACTCTATATAGCCGTCGCTGAAGAGCAAGGCGCAGATCTTAAGAAAATTTCCGGCACCATCCAGAACGATCTCCTGAAAGAGTATATTGCCCGCGGCACCTATATCTATCCGCCGAAAGCTTCGCTTCGGGTGATCACCGATATTTTCGCTTATTGCAAAGACCATGTGCCGAAGTGGAATCCCATTTCCATCTCCGGTTACCATATCCGCGAAGCGGGCTCCACGGCGGCGCAAGAGCTTGCTTTCACACTGATGAACGGCTTCACCTATGTGGAAGCAGCCCTAGCCGCTGGCCTCAGTGTGGACGAATTTGCTCCTCGCCTCTCCTTCTTCTTCAATGCGCACAATCATATCTTTGAGGAAGTGGCAAAATTCCGCGTGGCGAGAAAACTCTGGGCCACCACACTCAAAGAAAAATATGGCGCGAAAGATTCAAATTCCTTAAAGCTTCGCTTCCATGCGCAGACGGCGGGATCCATGCTCTCTGCGCAGCAGCCCGAAAATAATATCGTGCGTGTAGGCTTGCAGGCGCTCGCAGCCGTGCTCGGTGGCGCGCAGAGCCTCCACACGAATGGCTTTGATGAAGCACTATCTCTACCCACGGAATCTAGCGCTAAGCTTGCCCTCCGCACTCAGCAGATTATCGCCTTTGAAAGTGGCGCAGCCGATGTGGCAGACCCTTTGGGTGGTTCCTATCTCGTAGAAGAATTAACTCGCACGCTGGAGAGCGAAACCCAGCGCTACTGGAAAGAAATCGCAGATCGCGGCGGCATGATTGCCTGCATCGAATCCGGTTATGTGCAGAAGGAAATTCAAGAAGCCGCTTATCGCACGCAGCTCGCCATGGATAAAGCTGAATTCCTGCAAGTGGGCGTAAACTGTTTCCAAGGGGAAGACGATAAAGAGCCCGATCTTTTGAAAATCTCCCTCGCGATCCAAGAGAAGCAAGTGAAACGTCTCAAGAAATTCAAGGCGAAGCGGGATCAAAAGAAAACTCTCGAGGCTCTCGCTAAACTAGAAAGAGCAGCCAGCGGAAAAGAAAACCTCATGCCCTCGATTGTGAATGCGGTGAAGGCGAATGCTTCGCTCGGCGAAGTGAGCGATGTGCTCCGAAAAGTTTTTGGAATGCATCGAGAAATTCCAACAGTCTAAAGGCGAATTTATCGGCCCGTTACTTTAAGTGTGCCCACTTGGAAACCTGTCTTATCCGTAATCCAAGGAACGAGGGATGCTCCAGTTCCATAGTGGCTCACCAGCTTTTGACCACTGGGGCTTAAGAGTCCGACTACGATTTTATAACTTCCAGCAGGTAGTCCGGCTGGAACTGCAGCAATACGATTTTGAGAATAGCTTCCAGACCAATTTAAGCTTGGCAAATCAGGCTGAATATAATCGCTGAAAGCGCCACCATTGATGGTTACGAAATGATTATTGCTATCCAAAAACCAAACATAGATTGCGTAGTTCTGGGAGAGTTTTTTGCCAGAGGCTACAGAAAAATTATATTGTATGCTGTAGCTATCTCCAGCTTTCACAGAAATTGAGGCTGGACTAGCGCCATTGACGCTTACTTTATTCGCATCGTTGTCTATCGGCGCAGAGCAAGTTGCTGTGGGAGTGGCAAATATAGATCCATTCCCATCTAGCCATTTTCCGTTATTGCAAGTGAGGGCAGCACCTTTGCAAGAGCTACCTGCCGGAACTGTAGACTGCGCATACGCATAAGGAATAGTAGATCCATGCGCCATAGAAGCACCATTATAGGTGCAGGCCGCAGGAGCCTGCACGGTGCAGTTTGCATAAGGAAAGAGGGTGGACGACCACGTACCACTGCTGCAACCGAGAGTGGAAACATTACTTGGATCAGTGCACGACTTACCAAAGGCTACAGAGTTTTTCGCATAGGCCGTAGCGCTTTCCCCACTGCGATAGCTAAACGTTGAACCCTTAAGAACGCAGCCAGTTGGATCTTTCACTGTAAGTGTTCCCATTTGAATGCCTGTAGAATTCTCGTAGTAACTCACTGCCTTGGTGCCGCTTCCTGGCAAGACTGAAATACTAGCCGTACTTAAGATCTGTTTCAGGTCGGAAGCTGTCGTCGCGGTATTTTCGTAACGAACTGTGTATAAACCACCGACAATTTTATAGGTTCCCCCGCGAAAAATTGAGCTGGGCAAGGTGGTGCTCTTGGTAAAAGTAGTATTGTTTGTCCAAGCCGATATATCTGCTGGCACTATCTGATCCGCATATTTCCACTCATCCGCTTTTGTATCCGGATTTTGATACAAGAAGTGGATAAACATCGAATAGTTTTGCGAAAGCGGTTTCTTACTATCTACGCTTGCGTGATAAGTCACCGTGAGAGCGCTATCCAAATTAGCGGTAAACGAAGATGCAGTGGCCTGATTAAGGGTTACTTTCCCACCATCCACCGTAGAGGGCCCAAATAGCTTCCGAAATAGAGCAGAGGCTTGCGGGAAAGCGGTAGCCACTGGCTGACCTACGGGAGTGGTGTCTTGACTATTGCACCAATTGCAAAGCGAGTGATCGCCATCGGATTTAGAGGAATCTTGGTCGTAGTATGTGGCAAAGGCGACATTATTACTTGGATCCATGATCCAATTAAACATCTGCTGCACGAAGTATGAGTTATCATAGGGAGAGCCCGCGCCGTCAAAACCGCGAATGAGCCCCCATTCTGGAAGCGTCATGGGCTTGCCCTTCGATTTTGCAAAGGCGGTGAACGTAGCTAAACCCCTTGGGCTCGGCCCCCAATTGGCATCATAGGTATCATTCAAAATATCATCCCATACATTCTTTTGTGCGAGAGCAATTGTAGCTTGCTGATCTGCCGTTGGATTCGAGATACCAACGGGAATATTTCCGATGTACTGCACATAGGACCAATCTAAATCATAAACATCAGCCCCAATTTGATCCACATAGGAAAAGCCATTGTCATCTTCGGGATAGATGAGTTCCGCATCAATCACTGAATATTTCGTAGGATCTTTAAGATAGCCCAAGGCCACGTTCCAATTAAAAACAAATTGATCTTTGCCGTCGCCCTTACTGTTGGGGATATTGGGATCAGCCCCGCGAAGTATCTTCACAATCCTTTTATAATAGGCCTTCCATGCTTTCGGATTATCTGCGGCACGCGAGGGAAACCAATATCCATTCATTTCCCAGCCGATGCGAAGCGTGGCGTTTTGAAATCCATTCGCCAAAAGATTGTAGCGAAAGGATTTCCAATAGGCGTCGAAACCTCCTGCTGCACCCTCTGCAAGAGCATTTGCAACGCGATCGTCGTATCCATCGTTCATATCATCATACTTAGGCAGCATATTCACCGCGAGTATCATGCGAGTATTGTAGGGCTTCCATGTGCTTAAATAGGCTGGGTTTCCACAACTATTATTATTTACACAAGAGTTGCCCGTTCCACGCATGTCATCCCAGTTCGCATTACTCATCGCATCGGAGGCATAGTCAACCTTACGTCCGAGCCATTTTTCGTAGGCGGCAATTTGATCAGCGTCGATAATCCCAGGCACCATCTGCTTTAAAGAGTTGTCCCAGAAACCTATATTGGCGCTCCAGCCCTTGTACACGCCAATTTTCGGAGCTGCCTCCGCACGCACTGAAATGCCAATAATAATGAAAGTAAAACACAGACAAAGAAATCTGCTAAACATGAGTAGGGCTCCGCGCGTACGTGCAGCTAAGCTAAGCCAAACGATATTGGCTGGTCCCTAATTCTATCTTTTATGTGAAGTTGCAACAACTGTGTCTGCACTGACAACAGGCCCTAGACGAAATTTATTTGTACTTAATTCAATGAGTTAGGAGAACATCTAATTCAAAATACTCACATCCGCCACGCCCACAGGAACTTTCTGCATCGTAAAGGGGAGAAAGTTGCCTTTTAAATACAGCGTATGAAAATATCTGTTCCCGAGCGATTGATCACTGATGGCATGCCATCCGCTTTGATCCCGTACGAGATGCACACTCTTGGAAAGATATTCTCGCAGAATAACATTATGGGGGAAAGTGAGCGTGATAATCCCGCCGTTTCGAGGATCGAGATTTTCCGCTTTTATCGTAACAATATGACTAAACTCTCCAAAGGGAGTGGCCAAGGGAACAGATATCCCCGCATGAATTTGATTCATGCTCCAGGCAGCTTCATAGCCTGGACCCATTGCATGAGCTGATTCAATATCACCGGCTTGATCAGTGATAATAAATAGCTTGAAATCCCCATTGTTAAGCATATTTGTTTTCAGCTGAATCAATTGAATGGCAGCGCTCGCAGGAACCCTGGCACCAAGCTTGGGGCTTCGTGGCGACCCGAATAAGACTGTGGCTAAAACTAGAAATAGTCCGAAAATATATGGAATAGGCTTCATAGGTTTCACTCCGTAGTCTTCCTACAGAGCAAAGAATAGGCCATGCCTATTGGCTCTAATTCGAAGCTAAAGCCAAGAGCCTGTTGAACTTTTAGACGCTTTCTTAAGAGATATTCAGAGCGTGGATTTTGGGGCTAAGTCGCGATGGCGATTCGAAGTGAGCTTTGACTTTCCGTCTAATGCATCATCCACGATAAGCTGCACGCGATGGCCATCCACCGCTTCAATTTCTTGCAATCCATCCACATGCATTTTTCGATTTTTGAAGTCTGGGTGAATTTTTGCCTTCAGCCGAGCCTCTTCAAAAGATTCTGCCACCACGAAAAAGTTGATATGTTGCTCGAAAACACCTTCGAGCAAATCTAGATCGTAGAATCCGGCATGCACCAAATAGAGTTTAGTATTTGCGTGCGCCAAGGCCGATTTCCTTTAAGCGCTGATCGAGGTATTGGCCAGCCGTAATATTTGGATAGAGTTTTTCACCCACTCGACGTTCCACGCAGCGTGGAAGTGGAGAGAGATCTACTTCTGATCGAGGATGCACAAAGAACGGCATGGAAAAACGGCGCTCGCGGCTATTATCAGGGTTCACCACACGGTGAGTGGTGCTCTTCAAGAGGCCATTCGTGAGGTTTTGGAGCATATCGCCCGTATCCACCACAATTTGACCCTTCAATGCATGAATAGGCAGCCAAGTGCCATCGCGCTGAAGGAGCTCTAAGCCGCCGGCAGTAGCTTCACAAAGCAGAGTGATAAAATTGATATCTTCATGGGCGCCAGCGCGGATACTCGCAGGATTTGCATCTGCAGACACTTCTGGATAATTGATCACGCGAAGAATGGTGTTTCCATCGACTGCAAGGCTAGAGAGGTAATCTCTATTTTCTCCGATATACAAAGAGCAAGCATCCAAGAGATGCATGGAGCAAGTATCGAGCTGACGATAGAGCTCATTCATCACTTCTTTGAATTCAGGAATTTCTGTTGGCCAAATATTCTTTGGGTACTCGGCGAAGAGTTTTTGATTGCGAAGAGTCTCGCGGCCCACGTGCCAGAATTCTTTCAAATCCGGGGCCTTGGAATCTTTTGCGTGTTCGCGGCCGAAGCTCGTGAAACCACGCTGGCCCTTGATCGCTAAATCTTCGTAGCTTTTCTTAGTTGCAGTGGGTAGATCAAAAAATGCTTTGGCTAGTTGATAGGCCTTTTCAATTAAGCGGTGGTCAACTCCATGGCCCTGCAGAGCGAAGAAACCAATATCTTTCAGGGCATCACCGAGAGTGGCCACAAACTTATCTTTTGACCCTTGTGAGCCATGTAGGAAATCCTGAAGATCGACAACAGGGATTGTTTGATTAGGCATAAATAACTCCTCCGCTAGCCTTCGACTTACCTCGGCATGGCGCGTTACGTCAAGCCGAAGCACTTAATCTAGTGATTTTTTGTCTAAAACCTGCTGTAAAATGCCCTGGTGAGCAGCGCAGCCAATCACGGAGAGGCCCTCCATAGTGGGTTCTACGTAGGGTAGCAGCACTCGCTGCTTCACTTCTTGAATGCGGGCAAAGGCGGCCTCTACTTGCTCAGCTTTGATTTTCCCATCCTTCAGGAAGCGAAACGCCGTGTCCATTGCCCGATGGCCGTTCTCTTCATTTCGGTAGAGCAAGATATCGCAACCAGCCTGTATCGCGAGGGCGATCATTTCCTCCTCGCCGAAGTGCTTGGCTACTGCATCCATCTGCATATCATCGGTAATCACAAGGCGCTGAAAGCGTAATTCTTTACGAAGTTTATTGGTGATCGTTTCATAGGAAAGTGTGGCTGGGTAAACAGGATCGATAGCGGTATTCAAAATATGCGCTGTCATGATCATATCTACCCGGCCTTTGATCGCTTTGGCAAAGGGCTTAATCTCCCGATTTAGCATATCTTCCCAGCTCATCTCAAAACGCGGCAACTCAAAGTGAGAATCCACATTCGTATCTCCATGCCCCGGAAAATGCTTCACCGTAGAAACGGTTTTCGCCGCGATAAAACCGCGCACCATAGCGCTGGAGATCTTTGAAACAGTTTCCTCATCCGTGCCAAACGCGCGGCGACCAATCACGGGATTCGAGGCGCGAGTATGGATATCGCACAAGGGATGGAAATCAATGTTCACGCCCACTGCGCGAAGTTCGTTGGCCATCACTTCCGCTACTTGAAAGGCGAGCTTCGGCGAATTGATCTCTCCCAAAACAACGGGCTCTGGAAAGTGAATGAAGGGCTTACGAAAGCGCTGCACTTTTCCTCCCTCATGGTCAGCCGCGATGAAAAGAGGCAAGTTCATATCCTTCGCGCGAGTGTTTTGGATTTCTTGAGAGAGCTCTAAGAGCAATGCCGGAGTCTCATAGTTCTGGGCAAAGTAGATGATGCCGCCAGGCTGATACTCGTTGAGAAAGGATTTTGTTCCCGGACTGAGTTCAGTGCCCTTAAATCCAAGCATGAACATCTGGGCTAACTTTTTTTCAATTTCACTTAATTTTGCCATACTAAATCCTACTTTATTCCTAATTCTTTCATCTTAAGCTGTAAACCTTTACGCGAGATACCGAGATGCTCTGCTGTGCGAGTTACATTGCCATCCATTTCGCCGAGCGCTTTCTCAATTAAATCTTTTTCGAGATTATGAGTTTGGCGACGAATAATTTCCCGAAACTTCGAAGAATCGTAAGCGCCGCTCGTATCCATTTCTAGGCGTACATCAGCGGGAATATCTTTCTCGCGGAAACTCTGACCATCGGTGAGTAGCATCATACGCTCCAGCACATGCTCCAGCTGACGCAAGTTCCCAGGCCAAGAAACCGCAGAAAATATTTGCATTACCGAAGCATCGGGAGAAGCAAAATTCTTATGCAAACGTTGGTTCAATCGATGCACGAAAAACTCTACGATATCTTTCAAATCATCCCGACGATCCCTCAGCGGCGGCAAGGTGAGCGGCACTACATTGATCTTATAGAAAAGATCTTCTCGGAAACGCCCCTCACGAACTTCTTTTTGCAGATCTTTATGAGTAGCCACGATCAAGCGCACATCAAATTTCTTCATTTCAAAATTCGTAGGGTGCTCAAGCTGTCCGCTCTCTAAAAAAGCAAGGAGCTTGAGCTGGAGCTCGGTATTTAATTCAGAGATCTCATCCAAGAAGAGCGTGCCCTTATGAGCCATCTCGAGCTTTCCTGGTTTGGCACCACCGAAGAGCTCTGTTTCTAAGAGCATCGAAGAAACAGCAGCACAGTTCACCTTAATGAGACTATGAAAATTACGATCAGAGCGATTGTGCACTTCCTCTGCCAAAAGCTCTTTTCCTGTGCCCGGCTCACCATAAAGTAAAATTGTGGAAGGAGAAGCGGCTACCTTTTGGAGCGTTGCCTGAATGGTTTGCATCGCAATACCGTGGCCATTCAGCAAGGGAGCGGCGTTTTGCTCCAAAGAATTTTCCGCCTCCACACTTTGGATTTCCAAGCTCTTTAAGCGCCTTGTGCTCACAGCCTTTTGCACCACAGAAACAATCTCGCTCTGCTCAAAAGGTTTCGTTACATAATCGAAAGCGCCTTTTTTAATGGCATCTACCGCGGAATCCACAGTGCCGAAAGCGGTGATCATGATCACAGGCAGACCCGGATAGAGACGATTCACTTCGCCTAGGAAGGCCATGCCATCAAGCTCTGGCATATAGAGA
This sequence comes from Oligoflexia bacterium, assembly GCA_903867855.1. Classification (GTDB taxonomy): domain Bacteria; phylum Bdellovibrionota; class UBA1018; order CAIPTA01; family CAIPTA01; genus CAIPTA01. Next base: position 15,946 of record CAIPTA010000179.1, read on the forward strand.
TCCGTGATCACGGCATCGTAGCGGTTAGCGCGAAGAGCATCGAGCGCCTCTTTCGGGCTCGTGAAACCATCGGCCACAAATTCCCGTTTTTCTAAAATAGCTTTGAGCACAGTGACGATATTTTTCTCATCGTCGACGATGAGCACGCGCCCAGTTTCGTTGATGTCTTTTACAGATAGCATAGCTACTCCTTCAGTTTCGCCGAGAACCGGAGAGTCATCACCGCGCCCTCTCCCGGAATACTTGCGGCCTCCATATGTCCCCCGTGCGCCTCTGCAATTTTTTGGCAGATCGAAAGCCCTAGCCCGGTGCCCTGGGGCGACGAAGTGAAAAACGGAATAAAAATCTTATCCAGCATCTCGGGATTCATTCCCGGGCCATTGTCTTCCACACTTAGGGAAATCTGGGCCTCTTCGTCACGAATAGTATGATCCAAACGCACAGAAATGGCAGGGCTTTTTTTCGTTGCAGCTGCTGCGTCATTTCGAATGGCCTTCGCTGCATTATCGAGGAGATTCGTGAGCACCTGGGCAATCAATTGGGCCTGGCAAAGGATGGGGCTGAGCGGTGGCCCAAGATCTAGATTCAGATTGATTTCTAGCCCCTCCTGACGACGGCGAAAGCGCTCCACAGTCTCCACCACAATCTGGTTCAAATCCGCATACTCATGCTCACTCTGAAAGGGCTTCGCGTAATTTAGGAACTGAGAAACCACCCCATTTAAGCGATTCACTTCCTGCACGATGATACTCAAAAAAGCTTCGTTCGGATCGCCGGCACGAATCTCCATCACCTGCGCTGCTCCCTTGATCGCTCCCAAAGGATTCCGAATCTCATGCGCCAAGCCTGCCGCCATTTCCCCCACCGTGGCCAGACGATCTCGATCTCTCAAGCGTGCGTAGATATCGAGCTCGTGGAGCGCCTCTCCCGCCCGCTCAAAGAAAGGAGCGAGGAGCGACAAAATGGCCCAACTATCTTCCCACAGTTCCGGTGGCTCCGTGGCTGCAATCGTGACAAAACCTAAAACGGACTTTTTATAGGTTAGTGGCAGGGCCATCGTTGAATTTAGGCTGCGTAAAGAATCTAAGGATAACTGCAAGGCGCCAGCCCTTGTTGAAAAGGCAATCCGCTCGCTCTCCGCCTCAATTTCCTTATCCAGGGCGGGTTTCCAGGCACGCGCGCCTGTCCAATAATTCATCAAGGGAAAACTACTCGGCAGCGCTTCGGGCAAACTCTGATCTTTGGTGGCATCAAAAAGCTTGCGCAGCTTTTTTCCTTCCGCATCGATCGCGTAGAAAGAAATCATCTCATCATTCTGGAGTGCGCGCTGGAGAAATTTCCTAGTGGCTGCGGCAATCGCATTGCCATGAAATACGCCTGCCAATTCCTTATTTGATTCTAGAATCAATCCCTCTACTCGGCCTGCTTCTGTAAAAAACAGATGCTGAAAAAAATAGTTTGCTAGGCGCCGCACCGGATCCAAACTAAGCACCGCAATATAGGCGGCTAACATCATATTGATTAAATAGAGAATCGGATTTCCCTGCACCCACCGGGTGATAGATACGAAAATAATAAAAACGATGATTGCGCCAACCGAGTTCGTGAGTATGCGCCCCAGTGTGCGGCGCGGATTCACCATGGCGAGCGATAGCACCGCATCCTTCAAAAAATAAAAATAGAGCGCGAGCAACAAATTGCCAATCGCGGGCACTGTGCGCCCGAGCCATGGCACCCTATCCATCACGCAAAGAAGGGTGGTGACCACGCCGCCCGAATAGATCCAGAGGTTTCTTCGTTTCAGCGCCTGAAAAACTTCCTTCGACATCAATAAACTTAAATCACCCCAGCGTCCGCGCGGGCGGGCAGCCAGCCGCTCACTCAGCAGCAAATAGGAGCAAGCCACCACGATGAGAACGGGAGAATAGTAACTCATGTCGCGGATCCACGGCAGCCGATCCAAACCGAAAGTTACCGGAGCAGAAAGTAAAATGGAGACCAAGATAGATAGGCGCACTAGCCATCGATAAAAATAGCCTTCCGGACGCAGCAATGCCTGCAAACACAGCAGAGATAAAGGCCCCAAACAAAGCGTGGAAAGAATATGCACGCTCTCGAAGAAGCGCCAATTGAGCACGTTAGCGAGGAAGAAAGCCAAAGACCAAACGCTAACGGCCAAGGTGAGCGCTGAGTACCAAAGATTGAGCGTATTGCTTACACCCCGTGAAAGTACGTACACGGAAAGGCTAAAACAAATCGCCGACAATAGAAGAGCAGACTCAAATAGTAGATCAATTCGTGCTGCGTACAAGTTCCCGTAAGTCACTTAAGCTTCCGCCTCTTTTTCCCGAAGAGACTCTTGGAGAGTCTCGCGTTAATGCAAAGAAAAGATACACATTCCATCTGGATCGATCTAACGATTTTTTCGTGCGTCTTTGCGTTTTCGCTTTTTTCCGGGAAAAGACTCTTCAGCCACCCCGATTTGAAGCATAAAACGCCAAATTCCAGACGAGGCCCCGCTGAAGATTTAGAGAATAATGACAGCCGAACTCCCGCCTCTCTGCAAAGCTATGCATCCAATGAATCTGTACTGCAAGTTGGCTGCGTGCAGGATGGCAAAAATAAATCGGTGAAAACTAATCTCTCCCTAGTGCGTCTCTCCGGTGAGCTCTGCTTCAAGGGCAAAAAAGTGAAGGATGGCAGCGCCATTAACGCGGCCAACGGAGCAGAAATAAATGCTTTCATTGATCCCAATGCGAAAAAACTCGCCACCAATTATTTCCCATTGCAGGCAGGCAAGAATACAATTCAGTTGGAATTCGTTCTTTCGAACGGCAAAAAACAAAAAACAGAAATCGAAATTGAGAAGATTTAGAAGCTGAGCGAATAGTTCATGCGCAGAATCTGCTGGCCTTTAGTGCCGTCTGCATTGCGCTGCTCGCCGGTATATTGATCGGAACTAGCCACACAAGAAATGTGATCGGAAAGTTTTTTCGTTACATTGAAAGAAGCCACTTGTTTCTCAAAGCCGTATTGGAGGCCTGAAGAAAGATCGATCGACTTAAATTCTTTCATCATATCGAGACGCACAGGATCGTCTGCCGCAGTTAGGGTTTGCGTGGTGGAATTATGAATCGCTGAATTCACATCCACGTTGAGCGAGGTAATAACTACTGGATTAGAAAAATTCACTTGGCCCTGGCCCTTGAGCACATTGAGCTTCGCTTTTACTTTGGTAGGAATCTCCGAGGCCACCGCCTGGCTTGTGGCTACTGGTGCAGCGTTCGCGTCAGTGCCTTTAGCTGCATCGCTAGCAGCAGCCGTCTTCTTAGGAGCGCCCACATCATCTTCCCCATTTAGAGATTTCACTGCGTGCATGATTTGCATTGCGCCGGAATTAGGATCTGCCTTGCTAAACAAGTTATTGATTCTGTCATTCAAAGCCTGGCGAGCTGTCCATCGAGCCATGTCACGACGTTGGTCTTCGTAGGCTTGTTCTTCCCAAGGAGCAACATGATGAAAAGGATCTGTGGCAATTTTTTCTTGAGGAGCCACATTCGCTTGATAGTGCTCTTGCATCTGGCGAGTAAATTCAGGGGTATAAATTTTTTCGAGTGTGCTTTTCTCGCCTACAAGTTTCGAGTCGAAAGATGTTTTGGAATAAACAACAGTATTATCAGCAGGAGAGAATTTCTCCATCGCTTTACTTTGCTGCTTCACGATCACCGTGGGAGCCACAACCACTGCTGCCTTAGGAGAAAAAGAGAAACTATGATTATGCACGAAGCGGGAAACAAGGCTTAAATCGTGCTGAATAGTGGCCAAAAAAGGAGTTTTGGAGACGGATTCTGGAGCAATAGAACTCTCTGCGATCAGGAGACCGGCTAAGGAAAAGAGAGTAAAATTTATCCAAAAAGTACGCATCGTAGTGATAATCTGCAAATTATAGACCAGAACAGGGCAAAATCAAAAACAGGCTTTTATTTGGCATAGATAGCCCTGTTTCGGGCCTGAAACAGTCCATTACCTGACAGCTTTACTATGTAAAATTTTCTGACACCTAGCTAGCTTGTGGCCAAATTGGCCGCCCAAAAGGCAAAATACATCAAAAAGCCGCTGATGATGGGAATGGCCAAATTATCGTCTACATTGAGCGGCAGGAGCTCTGAAAGCGCGCCAGCAAAGCCTCCTAGGAGACTCAGCACCAGGATTTTCTCCATCCCAACGCGATAAAGATAGAGGTAAACGAAGGTAGCAATCGCACACACAAAAAAGCCCCCTAAAGTGCCCTGAAGACTCTTATTGGGGAAGATTTTATTGCGGCCAAATAGCACGCCAAAAAAACTAGAGCTCGGATCGCCGAGCGCGAGATAGAGCACTGAAAGCACCGTGATGTGACGAGGAAAAATCAAAAACGCAAACAAACACGATGCCAGGTAGAAAGGATTCCCGCTCAATTCATTAATTTCCGTATCGCGCATGATTGGGCCCATTGCCCGCACAACCACGCTATTCACCCATTCCGAGCGACTGCGCATATACTCCAAGGACATCGACATGGCCAGCACTGCCCCTAGAATGGCAGCTATCGTTTCTCGCTGCGCATGAAACACTAAATAAGGTACCAAAAGGATAATGGCGCCACTCATATGAAATAGCTTCCGAGAAAGATGCAGGTCGCTTCGATGATGCAATCCTGGTATCTCTTTAGGGAGACGTAATGAGGTAATTTCTTGCAGATTTTTCCAACTCATAGCGTTCTTAGTGGTACGGTTTTTTTCGGAGTGAAATCAAGGTTTTTATTTGACTTTAAGCGTTAGCGTTTAGATAATTTCATATGGGGGTCTAGTTTTTCAGGATGGAAAATACGACAGAAAATCTAAATAAGCTCGAAGCGGATGAAAGCCTGCTTGGAAAAACTCAAGGCTCGGCCAGTCAAGGATTGAAGCAAATCTGGGCTGTGGGTGGTGGTAAAGGCGGAGTGGGTAAAACTCTTGTTACCGCCAATTTCGCCATCACTCTCGCAAAGGCCGGCGCACGTGTTGTGCTCGTGGATCTCGACTTGGGCGGAGCCAATCTACACACCTGCCTGGGTGTAGAGGCCAGCGATAAAACACTTACGGATGTTTTTTCCCCCAATATTAAAAGCCTGCAAGAACTTGCGCTCCCTACTATAGTGCCGAATCTATCGCTCATCAGCGGAGCGCAAGACGCGATGAACGTGGCCAACCTACCTCACGCTCAAAAACAAAAATTATTGAATAAGCTGCGCCAACTTCCTGCGGATTATATTCTTTTGGATCTCGGCGCAGGCACGAGCTTCAATACGCTCGATTTCTTTTTGGCCGCTGACGTGGGGATTCTCACCGTTTTGCCAGAGCCCACTAGTATCGAGAATGCCTATCGCTTTATCAAAAGCGCTTTTTATCGCAAGTTGAAAAATATTGAGTATCTCTACGATGCTCGTTCGCTCATCGACTCTACGATGAATCGCAAGAATGAATTGAAGATTAAGAGTCCAGCGGATTTGATTCGCAACCTGGAAACTCTCTACCCCGAAGTGGGCATGAAAATTCGCAACTCACTAAATGATTTTGAAATGAAGCTAGTAGTGAACCAAACCCGCACGGAAATCGATTCCGAAGTGGGTTTCGGTGTGCGCAATGTTTGCAAAAAATACTTCGGCTTCAATATCGATTATCTTGGTTGCCTTGAATACGATAGCGCTGTTTGGCAATCGGTGCGCAGAAAGCGCCCACTAATTTTAGAGTTCCCTGCTAGCCCACTAGTGCCCACGATCCAAAAAATGGTTGGTCATATAGTGTCGGAGCAGGCAGAGAAAATTAAACGAAGCCAGCTGGGATTATGAGTCAAGAGAAGAAGCAGAACTACTACGAGATACTCGACATTAGTTTAAGCGCCAACGCAGAAATAATTCGCACCTCTTATATCAGAGCAAAGAATGCCTATAATCGTGATTCTCTGGCGGCCTACTCTCTTTTCGACCCTGAAGAATCAAAGCAAATTTTAGAAGAGATTGAAGAGGCCTATACGGTTCTCTCTGATTCTGAAAAGCGTCGAAAATACGATGAATCCCATGGTCTGCTTTCCTCTGATTCCAGCTATGAAGACTATACCGCACGTGATGCTTTGCGCGCCCATGTTGCGGCGGTGATGCAAGCCCCAACGAATCAAATCACAGAGCACGATGAAATGGCGGAGGCGCCTGTTTCCTATCCAGCTCCCGCCCCTAGCAGACCAGATCCTTCGGCGATTGATCGTCTGCAAGCTGCACAGAGCTCACTTAATGCTTCCGTGCCCTTGAAGGGCAACTACTCACTCACAAAATCCCATGTGGTCGATGAGGCTATGGAAGAAAAAATTCGCAATACGGAGCCCGTAACCGGTGTTTTCCTAAAATCGATTCGTGAGTATCGCCAGGTGCGTCCGGAAGAAATTATGGATTCGCTGAAAATCAGCAAAAACTATTTAGCAGCGCTGGAGTCGGATGATTTTTCCAAACTCCCCGCCACTGTTTTCGTGCGTGGCTTCGTGATCCAATACACGAAGGCGCTCAAGCTCGACCACGAAAAGCTCACTGCCAGCTATATGCAGTTTTTAAAATCAAAGCGTCCTTAAATTCCTATGGGTGAGCTTCCCTTTGCAGAGTGGGTTAGCAGCCTCAGTGATTCCGATGGAGAGAGAATTGATGTCTTTCTTTCCAAAAAATACAGTGAACTTTCGCGAGCGCGAGCGCAGAAATTAATCATAGCAGAACAAGTGCTAGTGAATGGTGCTCCCTGCAAAGCGAACTATAAAGTTTGTGCAGGCGATAAGGTGAGCATCTTTCTCCCTGCCCCCACACCTCTCGATCTTCGCGGTGAAGATATCCCCTTAACTATCTACTATGAAGATGAACATCTTGTGGTGTTAGAAAAACCAGCAGGGCTTGTGGTGCATCCTGGTGCCGGCAATTGGGAAGGCACGCTCGTGCATGCCCTCGTGCACCGTTTCGGCGAGAGCTTGGGTAGCGGCACGGGCATAGGTGGCGAACTGCGCCCAGGAATCGTGCATCGTATCGATAAAAATACGAGCGGCGTTCTGGTAGTTACTCGCAGTGATTTAGCCCACCAAAGCCTCTCTGCCCAGTTTAAAGAGCATAGCATTGAGCGATCCTATACGGCGCTTGCCTGGGGCACTATGCCCGAAACAGGCGAATGGAATGAAAGCATTGGGAGAGATCCAAAGCAGCGCCAGCGCATGGCGGTAACAGAAAGTGGAAAAGCAGCGCGCACCGTATTCCACCGCTTAGAGCTCTTCGCCAAATACGCCACGCTTTTTCGGGCGGAATTATTTACCGGCCGCACCCATCAGATACGCGCTCATGCGGCCCACCACGGTTTCCCCTTAGTGGGCGATCAGCAATATATCCACGCCCATCGGAGCGGACGCCAAAAGCGCGAAAAGGCCCTAGCCCAACTCAAAAAAGAAAATATTGCACTAGCTACTCAATTAGAAGTCGCCTTCGAAAAGAATCGTCAGTTTCTTCATGCGAGCCACCTTGGATTTTTGCACCCTACAAAAAATACATTTATGCGTTTCACAAGCCCCTTGCCTGAGGACTTTGAATCGGTGCTTCAGGAGTTCCGCCGGTGCTAGAGCTACCCTTCACACGCAGCAAACTTCTTACCACCGTGAGTGGATTGGATCATGGCTTTTCCAACCTAGACTGTGAGTCACCACAGCTGCAGGAGTGGAAAAATCAATGTGCCACAGCCAAGCAAGTGCATCAGGACACCGTGATTTGGATCGAATCTTTTGAAAAAGCCGAGCGGGAAGCCGATGGCGTTGGCACCGATCAGAGAAATTTACCAGTGGCCGTTTATACCGCAGATTGCGCACCAATTCTATTTGCCGCCGTGAACGCGGCACGAGCTCCTGTTGCCGTGATGGCTGTGCACGCTGGGTGGCGTGGCACCGCAGCACAAATCACGAAGAAGGCCCTGCAACTTTTTTCAGCGAAAGCGCAAATTTTGGGCGGCAAAAAAATCTTGGTGTCCATGGGGCCAACGATCAGCAAAGCCGCCTTTGAAGTAGGGCAAGAGGTTGTGGACGCCTTCCCTGGCGCCGAGCAAAACGGCATGGCGAATTTTTTTCGCCTAGAAGGCTCGCAGCGAAAATATCAATTTGATTTACCTGGTGAAAATAAACGTCAATTGGAAGCGGCGGCCTCCGCGCTGCCAGTAGAAATCGACCAGCTTCCGGATTGCACCTTCTCCGAAGCGGCGCGCTATCCCTCCTATCGCCGCGAGAAGGGCCGCAATACGCGCATTCTCTCCTTTATCGTCTTCCGATAGCCATGCTAGGATTTGGCCTATGAGAACAGATGCAAAATTTTTAAAAGTGATTCTTGCTATTTGCGTGGTGGGAATTTTAGTTTCGGGCTGGTTACTCTCGGTGCACATTCGCTTCACTAGCGGGCAAGCCACCCTCACAGAAACCTGCTCTGCCCTGCCTGGTGCCGCCGGACACGGCTGCGCGACTGTTGCCGTATCTGCCTACTCCGATATCTTAGGGGTGCCGCTTGCGGGTGTGGCCCTCGGATTCTACTTTGCCATATTCTTTCTCACGCTTTGGGCCATGAGAAATCCCCAAACGAGCTATGAAATTGTGCATGTGGCTTTTTTTCTTTCCACCCTCTCTATTCTCCTCACGGTGCGGATGGCCTACCTCTCCCATTTCGTGGTGAAAAGTTTTTGTATCGGCTGCGCCACACTTTGGCTCGTGAACCTCGCGCTATGGCCAGCCTTTGTGCAACACATGAAGCTCAGCTGGGGAAATGCCCTGGCCGCGAACTTAGAACTATTTCGCCCCGGGAAATATAATTTGCTACGCAACCGAATCTACTCTGCCCTTGGCGTGAGCGCCTTCTTCGTGTTGATTCTGGCTACCATCGGCACTGTGGCAGAAAATATGCAAAAGGATGAGGCTCTCTTTGGCGGAGAAGATCGCGCCATCCAGAGCTACCAAGAGGCAAAGATTGTATTCCTTCCTCCAGAGAGCGTGGGCGGCCCGCAAAGCCAAGGTGTGCAAGACGCTACACCTGTTCTCGATATCGTAGAGTTTAGTGATTTACAGTGCCCAGCCTGCCGCATGGCTGCGCGCTTCCTGAAACCATTCTTGCTAAAATATCCAAGTAAAGTGCGCTTCACCTATCGCCACTATCCCCTCGATCCAAGCTGCAACTCCTATGTGCCAAATGGCATGCATATTTTTGGATGTGCTGCAGCCAAGGCAGGGATTTGCGCGGCTAAACAAAATAAGTTTTTTGAATTTCATGATTATGTTTTTGATAACCAAGAAAGCCTCTCGAATGGGCTTCTTGAGGAGGCCGCAAAAGCTGTGGAGCTGGATATGACGGCGTTTCAAGCTTGTCTCCAGGATAAAAATATCGATCTTGATCTGCAAAAACAAATCGAGATGGGCGAGCGAACTGGTGGCATTGAATCCACCCCAACCCTAATCATTAACGGACACAAAATGATGGGGGCGCTCACTCCCGTGCAACTAGAAGCCATTTATCAGGCGGCCTTGCATGCTCATCGATAGTCATGCCCATATCGACTATGAATACGAAGTTTCTACCGAAGCATTAATCGAAGAAGCTCGGCTCGCGGGCGTTACCCAAATTATCGCTATTGCCGCCGCTCTAGAAAGTTTAGACAAGGTGGCTGCCTTAGCGGATCGTTTTCCCAATGTCTACTTTACCACTGGCGTGCACCCGCACGATGTAAAAGATTTCAACCCGGAAGTACTTGCCAAGATGAGGAAATTTATCGCGCATCCAAAGTGCGTGGCTATCGGCGAGCTGGGCTTAGATTTTTTCTACGAACACAGCGATCGCGCCATTCAATTCGAGGCTCTAAAAATTCAGCTCGATTTTTCCATAGAAGCTGGCAAGCCAATCGTGGTGCATACCCGTGATGCGGATGAGGAGACGATGCGCTTTCTCGATGAACACGCAAATGGCTGGCATAAAGCCCATCCTGGTAAAATTCCTGGAGTGATCCATTGCTTTAGTGGCACGGCAAAGTTAGCAGAATTTTGTCTGGCGCTTGGCTATACCATTTCCTTTTCCGGCATCATCACTTTTAAAAATGCGGAAGCCTTGCGTGCGGTAGCTCGCGATATCGTGCCCCTCGATCGCCTGATGGTAGAAACAGATTCGCCCTACCTCGCGCCGATACCTCATCGCGGGAAGAAGAATCACCCGGCGCATACTAGAATCGTGGCAGAAAAACTGGCGGAATTAAAATCGATCTCATTAGAAAAATTAGCCGAGCACACTACCGGAAATACGAAACGTCTTTTCGGTTTCTAGAATCTCGCCTTCACACTACGCAGTAATCCACCCCAGGTGATAATCACGAGGAGGATCAAGGGCGTGGTAATAGACGGCCAAATTAACCATATCACTTGCAGAACTGAAAGCCCGAAGAGGAGAGCCCACGCAGATCGCGCCTTCCACCATCGTTTCGCTAAATCGCCCATCCGTGCCGCTAGCAGCACATAGGCGAATAGAAAACTCGCAAGATAGACCACAATATAAATTGGAATGAGCGCGATCCCAATGATCGTGAGCGCAAGAAATAAGATGCCGGGCAGGAAGGCAAATAGGCCGATCGCAGCGCTCAGCACATTGAAGGGAAAGGAAAAAACGAGCTTTTCTGCATCGGCAAAAAACTTTGGAAATAGCAGCTGGAAGAGCAAACCAAAGCACCACAAAAACAGAGTGAATATAAATAAACCAGCCCAGCGAATGGCACCTTGAAAAAAATCTCCCGCCACACCAAGGAGAGTGCCAAGCAAACGGTAGATGAAACTTGGCGCACGAAACTCTACCTTATCATTGGCAATCTGCGCTCCATTATCTCGCTCAAAAGATCCACCCAACACAACTAAGGAGTTTTTCACTACCGATTCTTTCGCAAAATGCACCTGGCCTGCGAATAGAATAAATTCATCGGTATAGCCGTGAAAATCAATATTCCCACTAAAGATAATCACCTTTTTATATTTTTCACCTGGCGCGATATAAGAGGAAGAGCCGAACACAACAAGTTCATGCCCTTCTTTTTGGAATTTAAAACCCGAGGAGATCTGATTTTGTGGAGCCGCACTAGCAAGCGTGGCCCCGCTGAAAATCATTAAGAACAAAAAAAGTTTATAGATCAGCACCCGGATATTCCGCTCCTGCCATGAGGGTAGCCATATCTTTCCAGCTATAATGATCGTCTAGAGGATCGGAAGGATAGGTGGTGCTCGTACCAGTGGTCTCCGCTGAACCACCTTCTGTGATCGATGCCGTATTCCATTTGCGAATAAAGAGGCGAATACGCGATTGAATTTCCTGTGCGGTATCGTAGCAAGTCCACGTATAGGTATCCTGAGGAGTATAGTTATTAAAGGTGGTTAATCCGGCAGGCTTTTTGAGTGAAGTGGCCGAATCCACCGCGGTGAAGTTCGCAGGATCATAGTAGTTCGCAGCCCAAACATCGCTGGTGAGAGCTGTGCCGTTAATCGACTGTTGATTTGCTTTCGGAATCGTATAGTTCACATTGAGACCACTTGTAGCAACGTAAGTTAACATTTCCTCGGGAACGGCTTCATCCGCTGTCAAAGTTTGCGCCGCCGCCCCTGTGACTGCGGGACCTGTAAGGCAATTTCCTGTCTTACCGCCCCAAGACGCAGTGGTAGTTGTGGTTACGAAAGAACTGGTCGAGGTAGCTTGCGTGCTCACAGTGAAGGCGTAGGTGCCGATGCAACAATTGCCGTTAAATACGTTGGTGCCGCCGTGGTAGTAAGTATCGCCATAGTTATAGGTACAGTGGGGCACGCCCGAGGAGTCTACGCCCGTACCAGGATAGATGGTGCCCGTATAATCCTTGCTATACGACATCGTGGTAGGGCCAACGCCAGGTTGATAGTCGAAGAAATCATAGCCAGCCTGGCCCACATAGGTGCACATCCCAGCGGGCACGTTTACCTGGAGAGTAAGATCGTTAAAGTAGAGATCCAATTCTTCTACCTCTAGCATACAAAGAGTATCGGCCGAGGCGCCGCTAGTGCCATAGGGTATTTGGCAAGCTGTGCTGAAACCTGTGGTGGGCTGCGTGCTTCCATAAGCAGTGGAAGTTTTATGCAAGTAAGTGGTCATATTGGTATTCGTTACTTGAATGGTAAATCCAGCCGCAGTAGAGGCGGTGGTACCAACGGGGGGCAAAGTAGAAGCATTCACCGTGGGCACATTGGCTGTTTCGTCTATTTTCTGGGAGCTACTTAAACCAGCCACTCCGCAAGAAACGAGCAACGGCAAAAAAGCAAAAGGAAGAACGCGAGTGGAACGTTGAAAAAACGTAGAGAATCCATCCATGGTAGTAAGCCCTCGAAAGAGGCCGTCGTGCCTCTCTATATAATGATGGTATCATGGGTGAAAATCTTGTCAAAACGCAATGATAGCTTTTCTTACACGCTAGCCTGAATGCGAAATTCATTTTCATTTCATGGATTTACGAAAAACCAGAGGAATGCAGTATGATCAAACCATGAAGAAATCCCCCTTGCTGAGCATTTTCCTCGTCGTTTTTCTGGATCTCGTGGGATTCGGAATCGTGATCCCGATTTTGCCTTATTACTCCAAAGCCTTCGGTGCGAGCGCATTTACGCTAGGCTGGCTAATGGCAAGCTACTCTATTACACAATTTTTATTTGCACCATTTTGGGGATCCCTCTCCGATCGCTACGGGCGTCGCCCCATACTCTTAGCTACCATCGCTGGCGGTTCGCTCGCCATGCTTCTCACAGGTATGGCGAATAGCCTCGCGCTGCTTTTTTTGGGTCGCCTCGTCGCAGGTGCCTTCGGGGCAAATATTTCCACGGCCAGTGCCTATATTGCCGACGTAACCAAACCAGAAGATCGCGCCAAAGGTATGGGGATTATCGGAGCGAGCTTTGGTCTCGGTTTTATTTTTGGACCCGCCATCGGCGGCATTCTCTCTCCTAACGGTTATAATGTGCCCATCTTGCTGGCGGCTGGCCTCGGTGCACTAAACTTTCTGATCACCTATATTCAACTCGAAGAACCAAAGATAGCCCGGGAAACTCGCACAGAAAATCGTCGACACCTTTCCTGGAGCCTCGTGAAAGAATGTTTTTCTCTGCCCGGCACTGGCACTCCAATTGCTCTCTTCTTCTTCGGCACCACAGCCTTTACTCAACTCGAAGTAGCCTTCGGACTTTTCGTGCTCTCCCGCTATGGCTATGATGCTCGCCACGCTGGCTTTCTCCTCGCTGGGATGGGAGTGATCGGAGTTTTCATTCAGGGCGGCGCTATCGGAAAACTTGCGAAACGATTTGGCGAAATGAACTTGCTTCGCATTGGCTATTTTTCTCTAGGGCTGGCGATGTTAGTGGCCGGATTCACTTTAAATCCAAAGCTCTTCATCGTGAGCTTGGCTTTTATTGCGCTTGGGAATTCCCTCGTAAATCCCTCTCTCTCCAGCTTGCTTTCCAAGGCTGCGCCTGAAAATCGGAAAGGGGCATTCCTCGGCGTTTACCAGAGCGCGGGATCTCTAGCGCGGATTGTTGGTCCGCCGATCTCAGGATTTTTCTTCGATCACCTTGGTCCACCGAGCCCAATTTTTTGCGCTAGTTTTTTTATGATCGTGATCGCCATCTATAGCGCCTTGAGAAAGGCCTTATGAGTTTTCCAGAATTAGTTTTTTTAGAAAATTTAATTGGCGATATCAAAGATAAAGCTCGCATCGAAGAAGTGGCCCGTATTCCCTATATGCAGGAACGCTTTCCAATATATACACTTGCCTTTGGCAGCAAGGATCCCCGTGCGCCCACGCTGGCACTCGTTGGCGGTGTGCACGGCCAAGAAAAAATTGGTTCTCAGGTGGTACTAACCTTCCTAGAAACCATGACTCGCCTCCTCGACTGGGATGATAGTATTCATCAGCTTCTCGAGCATATGCGCATTGTTTTTTTGCCAATCGCAAACCCTGTGGGAATGTTTTTATTGCGCCGAGGAAATGGCAATCGCGTGGATCTCATGCGCAATGGTCCCTTTGACGGCCCCTCCCCCACCACATTTTTTCTGGGCGGCCAGCGGGTTTCAAAGTACTTGCCATGGTATCGCGGCGTGAAGGGCGCGCCCATGGAACTGGAATCTCAAGTGCTCTGCGATTTTATTCAGCGAGAGGTTTTTCCTGCAAAAGTCTCCATCGCTCTCGATGTGCACTCGGGGTTTGGCGCCATTGATCGGCTTTGGTTTCCCTATTCTCACACGATTCAGCCTTATCCCCAATTGGCAGAAGCCTATGCGCTCAAAACATTATTGGATGAAACCTATCCAAATCATGTGTATCGCATGGAGCCCACTGCGCAAGGCTATACGATCAGTGGCGATCTTTGGGATTATCTCTACTTGGAACACCAGAAAAAAGAGTTGGGCTTTTTCTTTCCCATGACTTTAGAGATGGGCTCCTGGCTATGGCTTAAGAAAAATCCTGCGCAGATTTTTTCATCGCTCGGACTTTTCCACCCCATGCACTTGCATCGGCACAAACGAATTTTGCGTCGGCACTTAACTCTGTTTGATTTTCTCCAGCGCGCCACGGTGAGCTCCAAAGTGTGGACCCAATTAAATCCTGAAGATCGCGCTGAAAACCAGAAGCGTGCCTTGGATTATTGGTACTACGAGACATGAGTGAGAATTGGTTTTTTCTCCGCGGACTCGTGCGCGAATCGGGGCATTGGAATGAATTTCCCAAGCTCTTTCAGGAAAAATTTCCCGATCGAAAGGTGATCCTCCTCGATCTTCCCGGTAATGGTGCCTATTATCAAAAGCAAAGCCCATCCACTGTTAGCGAACTCGCAGATCATGTTCGCCAAGATTTTCTTCGCACACCACGAGCAGATAAGAATTTCATTTTCGCCATCTCATTAGGCGCAATGGTGGCCATGGAATGGTTGCAAAGCCACCCCGACGACGTGAATGCTGCGGTATTAATTAACTCTTCCCTTCGCGGTTTGAGTCCTTTCTACGATCGCCTGCGTCCGCAGAATTATCTCACGATACTAAAGCTTCTTTTTAGCAATGATCTTCACCATCGAGAAAAAGAGATTTTGCGAATTACTTCGAATAGACCGAAAGTCCACGAAGCAATCTCCCTAGCCTGGACAAAGCTTCAGCAACAACACCCTGTTTCGAAGCGCAATGCTATCCAACAAATTTTTGCCGCCATGAAATACAAACCAAAGCCATTGAAGCCGAATATTCCTCTCCTTATTCTTAATGGACTCGGTGATCGCCTGGTGCATCCCCGCTGTTCTGAAAAACTTGCGAGCTTTTGGTCTGCACCAATAATGAAGCATCCAAGTGCCGGACACGATCTGTGTTTGGATGAACCGGAATGGGTATTAGAACAACTTGAGTTGTGGACGAAAAATCTCTAGTAGAAAATTTTTACAGCCAATACGCCATCTTGGGTTTTAAATTTTTCTTTATTAAGCCGAAACTCCAAAGGAAGAATTTTTTCTTCTCCCGGAGCTAAGCTAAGCGTGAGCGGCCAAACAGATTGCCATTCCACGGTAGACGCCAAATCACTCGGCTCCACCTCAACGTGGAAAAGAACAGCCTTCGGTTCTGATGCCAAATTCTTCGCTATTAGTTTTTCCGTGATCTTGCCACCAAACGCGGCCCGCACCGCCTGATGTTCTGAATGCGCATCTACTCCAAGTGCGGCTGAAGAGGTGGGACGCACCACGAACTGCACCAAAGCTTCATGAGCCACACTCTCGCTCAAGCCCTCACCAGGAGAGAAGCGCTGGTGGCTGATAAAGCTAATCGTGAAAAAGAGAAAAAGAAATGTGCCGAAGAGTATCAGGATCAGGCGCAGAGTTTGTTTATCTTGCAAGAAACGCACGGGAACCTACATCGGCTAGGAAGGCGAGGAAAAGTAAAAATAAATAGATAATTGAAACCCAAAAAAGCTTTTTTGACGCCTCACGAGTTTTTTCCCGCAAGTAGATCACCGTTTTCCAAAGGTAGAAGCAACCGAGCGCCACAGCCGCACCGAGATAGATCGCGCCAGCTGCTTTCAGAAAATATGGCAATAGACTGAAGGGCACGAGTACAATCGTATAAAGAAAAATCTCCAGGCGAGTGCGCTTCTCCCCGTGAGTAACAGGAAGCATAGGTACTTTGGCTTTCGCATATTCATCTTGAATTGCAATGGCGAGGGCCCAGAAATGCGGTGGAGTCCAGAGGAATACAACACCGAACAGCACCCAAGAAAGCGGAGAAAGATGGCCTGTGGCAGCTGCAGCACCAATCAGTGGTGCAGTAGATCCGGCGATACCGCCGATCACAATATTATAGGGCGTACGGCGCTTGAGGCAGAGAGTATAAATGCCCACATAAAAGGCGATCGTGAAGAAGCTTAAAAAAGCGGCGAGGTAATTCACTTCTACACAAAAATAGGCGATCGCAAGTAGCCCAAGAACTAAACCGAAAATAGCAGCGCGCTCAGGACTAATTTTTTCAGAAGGAATTGGGCGGCGTCGCTTTGTGCGTTCCATCACCGCATCGATATCTCGATCGAAATACATATTAAGCGCGTTCGCGGAACCAGCGGTGGCAACCATGGCGAGCATCACACAAAGCACCTTGAGCGCGCCAAGGCTGCCCTCGGCCAATAGCACCGCATATCCGGTTACTCCGAATAGAAGAACAATCGTTGGCTTTGTTAAGCTAAGATACGCTGCTGCGGCGCTGGATCTGCTCATGTTGCACTAGCAATAGCGCAAAAATTAGAATTGCGGTAGCTAAATGCGCCACGCTATACACCTTCACCGCGGTGAAAATGAGAGCCAATCCGAGGCCCCATTGGAAGGCCAAAAGAGCGAGCACGGCGAGTGCCGCCCAGCGTGATTCGCGAGGATTTTCTTGGATAAATCGGATACTGAAGAACAGCACAAGTAAACTCGTTATATAGGCTCCCAAGCGATGAGTATAGTGAATGCCGGCTAGGCCATGCATCGCGGGGAATAGACTGCCCTGGCAAAAGGGAAAATCTGGGCAGCCCCAACGCGCATAGTGCGAGCTCACCACACCGCCCAGCAGGGCCTGGCAAAAAACGGCGATAAGAGCAAAACGCGCGAAAAAAAGTAGACCCGCAGATTTAGTGGCATTGGATTTGGTGGTTGGCAGCTCCACTCGGTAGGCCTTTAAGGTAGCAAACAGCAGCACTGTGAAGAACGTGAGCGCTGTGCCTAAGTGCATGGCCACTACTTCACCCTTTAATAGGTCCAGCACAGTGAGTCCGCCGAGTACAATTTGCATCACGAGTAAAACCCAAGCAGCGATGAGGAGGCGTCCGAAGGCCTCGCGGTTTTTCTTATCTCGCACAATTTGCACAGTAATCATGATGAGCGTGAGGCTCACAAGCGAAACAGCCAGACGATGAAAATACTCCAGCATGATCTGGTAATCGAGCGGCGGAATTAATTTGCCGTGGCAGAGTGGCCAATCCGGACAAGAGAGCCCAGCATCGGCATTTCGCACCCAACCGCCCAACACCATCGTGAAGTAGGTGAAGACCGAGAGGGCCGTGAAATAACGCCGAAGCATGAAACCTACCTCTAGTGAGCCATCATTCTGCTGATAGCGAAATCAACTGGCATGGTGGCCTTCGCAGCCACGGAGCCAGCACCGATACCATCTTCTTTGAGAGCTGCTTCATATTTAGAGTCCGCAGCGCTCGCCGTTTGGATTTCAGGAGTCCAGGTGTGCAAGAAGTGAATCAAGGCGAAGCGATCCGCTGGTGGTAAAGATTTGTAGGAGGCCATTCCGCCACCCGCAATTCCGTAGGCCAGGGTTACGAACATGGAATGAGTAGACGTGCCATTCTTCCAAGCAGAGATAGGGCCGTGGAAGTTTCTTGGCTTTGGATTAAGAGCAGCACCGGAAGCACCATTTCCTTCACCATTGGCTCCATGGCAAGGAGTGCAGTTGACCGAGAAAACTTCTTTGCCGTGCGCGATCAGCTCAGGCGTAGAAATTTCTAGCTTCTTAATATCGTCCATAGTGAGAGTTGCGGCGACTTCTGCCACTTTTACTGGCTGAATATCGGGGCGAGTCCACAAGTCGCTCGCGCTGAGGCCCAAGAACAAAGCAACTGCCACGAAGGAGCTTAGAATAATCGTGCGGTTCAGAACTGTATCGTATTTGAGCCCCATGAAGAACATCATCACGAGCGCCGCTTTGATGGTTGCGATGCCCATCGAAACGAAGATATTTGCTTTGCCGAAATCCACATAGGAAACAGCGACAGTGAGAATGGTTAGCACAAGAAGCGCCAATAGCACTTTCACGTAAACAGCAACTGGAGTGACGTGGTGAGGAGAATGGTCTTTATTATTTTGTTCCATGTCGATTCCTTTACACAACTAGATAGAGAAGAGGGAACAAGAAGATCCAAACAAGATCCACAATGTGCCAATACAAGCCTACGAATTCTACTGCATTATAGTGATGAGAATCAAAGTCGCCGCGATTCACTCTAATGTAAATCCAAGCAATACAAGCCATACCGATCAGTACGTGAATTCCGTGAATCCCCGTCATCACAAAATAGAAGGAAAAGAAGAGCGCAGCGTTTGGTGCCTTCAACTCAGTGTTAGAATAAAATTTTCCAGGCAGTAGGCCTTCGTGAAACTTGTGCGAATATTCGAAAAATTTAATGCAAAGGAAAGTGCAGGCGCAAAGGAAAGTGAAAGCCAGCATCTTCTTGGCAAGCTCAGGCTTATCTCGTTGAATTGCGTTAATCGCCAGGGCCATCGTTAAACTGCTGGAGAGCAATACGATGGTATTGATCGAACCCAATACTTTATTCAATTCGTGGTGCGCCTCGCGGAACATCTCTGGATAGATATAGTGGAAAATTCCGTAGCCAACGAAGAGCCCACTGAAGAGCATGATTTCCGTTACTAGGAAGAGCCACATTCCGATTTTGCCAGCGGCGAACTCGTGGTCGGCACTGTTAAAGTGGTGCGCGTGATCCAATTTTGCGTGTGTACTGCTCATCGCTAATTCCTCTTTTATCTACTACGCGTGTACTGGTGTGCCGTACTCGTAAGGCCCTGCGGTGACCGTTGGAGTATGTTCAAAGTTTTCAAGCACAGGTGGAGACTGAGTGGTCCACTCCAGGCCCTTGCTATTCCAAGGATTCATCGGAGCTTTCTCACCATGCAAGGCGCTCCAAATGAAATTGAAGAGCATCACGATCACTGACAAGGCAATGATCCAAGACCCTACAGTGGACACTTGGTTCCAGCCCGTATATTTCGGCAAGTAATCATAGTAGCGACGAGGCATACCATTCACACCAAGCACAAACTGCGCCATGAAGGTAATATTGAAGCCGATGAAGAAGAGCACGAAGTTCACTCGGCCAAGCATCTCGTTATACATTTTGCCAGTCATCTTCGGGAACCAATAGTAGAGACCAGCAAAGAAGGCCACCACCGTACCGCCCATCATCACGTAGTGAAAGTGAGCCACCACGAAATACGTAGCTTGGAAGTGCATATCGATCGAAAGAGCACCCAAGAAAATCCCAGTGAGACCACCGATCGCAAAGGTGAATAAAAATCCGAGGGCAAAAAGCATCGGAGTTTTTAGGCTAATCGAGCCCTTATAGAGAGTCGCCACCCAGTTGAACATTTTCACGGCAGAGGGCACTGCGGTAGCCATCGTAAAGAGGGAGAATAGGAAATTCGCTACCAAGCTCTGTCCGCTGGTGAACATGTGGTGTCCCCACACGAGGAAGCTCACAAAAGCCAAACCGAGGGAAGATGCCGCAACCGCTTTGTAACCAAAAATTGTTTTTTGGGAGAAGGTGGTGAGTACTTCCGAGATGATTCCCATGCCAGGCAAAATCATGATGTATACTGCAGGGTGAGAGTAGAACCAGAAAAAGTGCTGGAACAATACTGGGTCACCGCCTAGTTTCGGATCAAAGAATCCGATTCCGAGGAAACGTTCTGCAGCTAGAAGGAGAAGGGTGATTCCGATTACAGGAGTCGCAAATACTTGTAGCACTGCGGTAGCATAAATAGCCCAGACGAAAAGCGGCATGCGAAACCAGGTCATTCCTGGGCAACGCAAGGTATGGGTAGTTGCGATGAAGTTTAGGCCAGTGAGAATGGAAGAGAATCCCATCAAAAACACGCCAAGTACCATGCTCACTACGTTGGCGCCAGTGCGGATGGAGTAAGGAGTATAGAAAGTCCAGCCGGTATCTGCGCCATTGCCAGCCATTAAACCATAAAGGTTTACGGCCATACCTAAAATCAGGAGGTAATAGCTAAGCAAGTTAAGCTTAGGAAAGGCTACATCTTTCGCACCAATCATGATGGGCAAGAAGAAATTGCCTAAGATTCCCGGCACTGCGGGAATGATGAACCAGAATACCATGATCGCACCGTGCAAGGTGAAAGCACGATTATAGTTTTGCTGCGACATGATGGTTGGGCCGGGAGTGAAAAGCTCCAAGCGCACGAGCAACGCAAAAATACCACCGATCACAAAGGATAGTAGTGTGGTGTATAGATAAAGAATTCCGATTCGCTTGTGGTCGAGAGTGATTAGCCAATTCTTCAGACCACTGGAGGCTTTATAAAAATTCACATTCGCAGCATGGGACATAAACGAATCCTCTCGTTATTTCAGCGTCTTAATATACGCAATCAAAGCATTAATATCTTCGTCGGAAACTAAACCAGTGAACATAGGCATCTGTGGCGGATAGCCTTTCACGATTTTTGCCATTGGGGCAACAATAGATTCACGGAGATAATTTTCGTCGGCCACAACAGTTTGGCCATCGTTCAATTCAACTTTCGATCCGTAGAGACCTTTAAATGTTGGGCCAATCAAACGCGAGCCATCGATAGTGTGACAAGTTACGCATGTTTTGGATTGGTAGAGACCATGACCACGCTCTGCGAGAGTCATGGTTGGAGCTGCGGCACCAGCTGCCGCTACCGGGGCACGATACATACCGTCGAGCCATTTTTGGAAATCATCTGGCTCCACAACGTGCACGATACCGATCATTCCAGAGTGAGCGCCACCGCAGTATTGCGCACAGAATATATCGTAGTCGCCAGTTTTATTCGCTGTGAAGCGCAAGTTTGTGTACTGACCAGGCACCGCATCTTGCTTCACGCGAAAAGCCGGAATGAAAAAATCGTGGGTAACATCTTTCGAGGTCATGATAACGCGCACCGGACGGCCGCGAGGAACATACATCTCATTCATCAGCGTTTTGCCTTCAGCGTATTGCACTGTCCAGCTCCACTGCTGACCGATCACATTGATTTCATATTCGCCAAGCTTCGGCGCAATGAAATCCGAATAGTCATACCAACCCCAAAGAAAGATAATCGCTACCACTACTGAAGTAGCGAAGATGGAGAGAAACTCTACCAAATAATTATGGGGAATATAGGGAGTATGCTCATTGTCGCGACGGCGGCGATACTTCACCACGAAGATAAATCCCGCTCCGATGCAGAGCACGAAGGAAACGATCGAGGTGACGATCAAGAAGTGTAACAACAAATTAAATTTATCTGCTGATACAGAGGCCGCTGGTAAAAAATTGAGAGCTAAAGAGGACATTAAACTTCGAATCCTTTCTTCCTGCGCCAATAGAGCGCAAGGTAGGCAATTCCCGCTACGGCTACCATAATCCCGCCGCCCACCTTCATCAAGTTCACGGCAAAGATACTGTATTTACTTTCCTTTGGATCGTAATGATAACAAAGAGCAAAGAATTTTTCAGCAAGAGACCCAATTTTTCCTTCGCCCGCCTCCAGAAGTGCAAGCTTCATATCTGTGGGAGCCAAAGCGAGCGCGGGTAAAACCCGATCCAGCTTGCCTTCCGGGGAGAGCATAAAAATTGCCGCGCCGTGTGCATACTGTTTTTCTTCGGGGATATATTTATAGGCAAAACCGATAGTGTTCGCTACGCGATCGATATTTTCTTTCGAGCCCACCAAAAAATGCCAATTTTTCTGCGCCGCAGCTTCGAACTCTGGGCTATTGGTTGACTTCAAAATTGCGGCCTTCTTCTTCGCAGCCAAATCACTTTTCTCTGTGGGATCAATGCTGATGGTAATGACCTGGTAGCGGTCACCCATTTTCCAATCGATCGCCCGAAACGCATCCTTCGCCTGGTTTAACATCACGCCGCATAGCATTGGGCAACCGTAGTAATTTAGAATCAGCGCCACAGGTTGACGGCCATCGAAATAGTTTTTGAGCGTAATTGTTTGGCCTGCTTCATCCTGAAATGGAGTAGACAGATCCAGCGTAGCACCGAGTTTCGGAAAAATGCCCACTCCCTGCACTGCTTGCGGCACTTGCTCAGCAGAAAAAGCCAAAGGAGCTAGGAGAAAAAATAGAATCCAACTACAGCGAGATAGGATCGGCATTGTCCTTCATGTAACGCTTTCATTCCGCTAGTGCAACATTTTCTGCGAATTTCTGGTATGAAGCACTCTATATGATGACTCACTTTGCCCATGACAAAAACGAATACGTGCTTCAAGAAGATGGCCTTCATTTTACTAGGGCCGACGGCAAGACAATCTCCCTTCCATGGAGCGGAATGAGAGCCCTCAAAAAATCTGCGTTCTCGAAAAAACTCAAAGTTACTGGGCGCAATACTAGCATTCCCTTGCACTTCTTATCCGACTCCGCTCAAAAAGAGCTCGCATTAGCTCTGTTTGCCCAGTGGCGAAATCACGATCCTGATGGCGCAAAAAAAGCAGCCTTTGATTATGTGGATAAACAGCGCGGCTTCACCAGCTTCTTACTCGGCTCCTGCCTACTCTTCGCCTTCCCTCTGGCTTTCGTTTTGATGCACGAATCTTTAGACGAATATCATTGTTCCCAGGCCCTCCGCGGAAATTCGGTGATAACCACGGCCAATATCACCAAGATGACGCGCAAGAATGATGGACCCTTCTTATTAGAGTTAGAATTTCAGACTAAGGAAGGAATAATCCTCAAAGGAAAGGATCAATATATCTTGGGAGAAAATGGCAAAACTCCTCCCACTCAAATTCCTTTGGTCTACGATCGCGATCATCCGAGCTGCTGGTCGCTCACCCCAAATCCCGAGAGCCAAGAAGTGAACTGGGCCAAGCGTCGCTTTTTCGAAGCCTATACCTTTCTCTTCGGACTCTTCTTCGCGCTGATTGGTCTTTACGGAATGATTTGGGGAGTTGCGAAGCGCGTTGAAAAACGGGATTTCCGCGAAGAGTTGATCACGAGTTTTGGGTTAGAGTTGAAATAGCATGCTGAGTCTCCGGTGCCTCGATGAGGCGAGCGATCAGAGTGCGCTGCAGCTAGTATTAGAAAATGCGCAGACCTATGCGCTTCGCGTTTCGGGTTTGCCTCAAGCCGAGAGTGCTGCTGCTGCTATTTTTACTGCGCTTCCACCTGGCTTTCAAAAATCGAAGAAGTTTGTGCTGGGGATTTTTGAAAACTCAACTCTAATTGGGTGCATGGATGTGCTGAGAGGCTTTCCAACAGAAGAAGCGGCCCATATCGGCCTCCTACTATTGAGAGAAGATAAACAGGCTAGTGGGTTTGGTCGAGATTCCTATGCCCTCTTAGAAAAATTCATGAAAAGCTGGACGGAAATTAAAGTGCTGCGACTAAGTGTTGTCGCCACAAATGGTGAGGTGATTCCTTTCTGGCGCAAAATGGGTTTCCAGGAAACTGGCGAGCGTCGGCCATATCAAGATGGCACTGTGAGCTCGGAAGCCATTATCTTGAAGAAAGCATTTTAAGTTTTGCGGAAACAAGTTCTTAGCGCAATTCTCCTTTTTACCTTTGCGCAGCTACCAGCGTTCGCTGCCCAAGAGAACCAAGATTTTATCCAGAGTTCGACAGAGGCCAAAAAAATAGAATTCTACTGGTCGAAGCCAGCAGGCCAAGGCCCCTTTCCCCTACTGCTCCTCATTCATCCCGACCAAGACTCCCCCAAAATTGGTGGCAAGGTATTTATTGAAATGGGACAGCTCGAGTACTGGTCAAAAAAAGGATTTGTCACCGTGGCTATTTCTCAACCAGGCTATGGGGCGTCTGAGGGTCCAGCCGATTTTTGCGGCCCTCACACGCAGGCGGCGGCGCTCGAGGTGCTTAGCTTTTTCCGGGCAAAAAAAGAACTGGTTTCTAAGCGAATATTTATCTATGGGGGCAGCAGAGGGGCGGTAGTGGCAAGCATGCTAGCAGCGAAAGCGCCTGAGCTCTCCGGAGTTATTCTGAAATCAGGAGTCTATAATTTCGTAGAATGGACCAGAGTCACATCTTGGTTCAATCCGATTAAACTCACCCTGCTTTGGGAAATGGGCTGGCCCACGGAAGAAAAGTTGAAAGCTCGCTCCGCAATCTTTCTCGCCGACAATATTAAAGCTCCGACTTTGATCATTCATGGCACGCACGATAGCCGCGCCCCCCTCTCCATCGCAGAAGAGCTTAGCGAGAATATCAATCGAGCTGGTGGCAAAGCACAGCTCGTGAAAATCGACTCCGAACACGTAATTCCCATGACGAAAGTGAATGAGCTGATGGAAACATTTATGAAGTAATACCGGGGTGAGCTCAAGCTCCAAGCCCTTTTATCTTATTTCGCTTGGGTAGGTCTGAATGCATGAGCTGACGAATCGCCTCAAAGACAGCATGGAATTTTTCATCGTGCTGGGTAAACTTTCTTTCCAGCAGTTCAAGTTTTTTTGCCAGCGGTATGTCTCCTTCCAGTACGCCACGCATCTTCACAAAGGCACGCATAATGGCGATATTCACTTGAATGGCACGTTCGCTGTTGAGAACACCTGACAACATCGCCACTCCTTCTTGCGTAAAGACGAAAGGAAGATATCTCGCGCCACCGTGGACGGCTTTCGCCGAAGAACTTGAGGTGCCAAATTGGCATCTCAAGTTTTCTAACTCAGCAGTAGTAAGTTGGAACATAAAGTCGTTTGGAAATCGGTCGATATTTCTTCGTACCGATCTCTTTAAAGTACCAGTTTCTACTCCATACAAACTAGCCAGATCGCTATCGAGCATCACTCGATATCCACGAATGGAATAGATCGATTGTCCAATTGTAGTATGCAGTATCTGCTTTTCCATTCGATGGACTAAGCAAATTTAGTGCCTGGCCTTGAAACGCGGTATGCGCGACAAAGGCTATGGAAGTTTGGCGGCGCCGAATCATATGCGTCGGCGCTCAAAAATGCAAGAGACCGCGGCGCGCGACGACGCCCGACCAATGCGGCCGTAAGTGGCCGCAGCGGAAGGAAGGAGAAGCGCAACAAAGGGATTTTGCGTTTTTGAACGCCGACTTTACATTACGTGGTGGTGTAGGGACTCGTGTAGATAAGGATCCTTCACCGGCATCGTCGCCTGCTTCGCCAAGAAACGTCGCACGAAGAACAAGAAGAAGCCGAAGAAACCAATGAACAAACCAAAATCCTGCCAGCCCACGCGGAAGCCATCCGGAGAAAAAGTAGGCATGATGAGATAGTTTAAATCAATCCACTCCCCGAACAGCACGATGCAAGAAACGAAAGCGAGATAAGCGCAAGAGCGTTTTGCTGCGCGCGGAAGGAGCATGAGGAATGGTAGGAAGAAACGAAATAGAGGCAAGGAAATCGCCACAAATACCCAGCCCGGCACTTGGCGAGCCAAGTAGAAGGTGGTTTCTTCCGGCAAGTTAGCATACCAGATCAAGAGGTATTGGCTCACACCGATATAGGCCCAGAAAATCGAGAAGCCGAAAAGATATTTTCCAAGATCATGAAAATGATCATCGGTAAGTTCCTTTAAGTATCCATGATGTTGCAAGGAACGAATCATTAGGATGGCTGCAGCCACAGAGGCCTGCACGAAACCAATGAACATATACACACCAAACATAGTGGAGAACCACTTTGGATCTAGCGATTTCACAAGGTCTACGGAGAACATCGTGAAGCTGGGAGCAAAAAGAACGAGAAACAAAGCACTCAAAGGCTTTTGTTTATTCGTGCGCTCTACTCCACCCTCTTTATCTTGAGCGGTAGAATTGCAAATCAACTTCTGAGATAGCCAAGTGGTGATCACGAAGAAGAAAAGCACGCGAGCGGCGTAGAAAGGAAAGCTGAAGAAGCCGATTTTCGCGGCCAAAATTTTATCACTCTGCATGTAGACTGTATCTGTCCACGGATAGATTTTTTTCAAACCGAAAAAGAGCAGAAGATTAAACGCAAAGGCCACAGGAATATAGGAGGCCATAGCTTCAAATATTCGGCGAGCCACAATGATCCAGCCTGCGGAGGCGAGATAATGAATCACCAAGATGAAGCAAGCACCGATGCCAAGCCCCATGAAGAACGTGTGACAAACGAGGAAGCTAAACCAAGTGTGGTGAGGGTCTACCGAAAGACCCGCCAAGAATGTAGCCACTCCGAATGCCATCAGGGCAAGCACGAGTAGATTCGACTGGGAACTGGTTTCTAATTTTTTTGCATCTACGGTTTTCATGAGGGCTCCAGAAACTTATTTCGAAACGAGTTGTTTTTTCAGCTCCTGCATGTCTTGGTCGGTGGGATGTTCCGCCCTTTGCAGCGCACGTATATAAAGAATTACCGCCCAACGATCCATCGGCTGAATCTGTTGTGCATAGGAAGGCATCACACCTTGGCCCTTGGTGGCCACGTGGAAAATATGTCCATCTTTCCACTTAAGCATATTGTCGCTCTGTAAGGATTTCGGAATCGGATACGGATTCACGATGGAACCATTTCCATAGCCAAGCGGACCATGGCAAGTGATGCAGTAGTTATTAAAAATCTTTTGACCGCGGTGGATATTCGCTTCCGTCATCGGCAAAGGATTTTGCAAAACTTTTTCTGCTTCATCGGCTGTGGCGATGCGATAGGGCTTATGACCGCGAGCCACAGCTCCTTCAGGAGGAGTGAGCATACCGCTGCCATTGCCGAAGCCATCATAACCACGCTGTGGTTTCAAGTTCGGCGTATTCGCCATATGAGGCATATACTGCAGAACGGTGGTTTCCTTGCTGCAGCCAGTGATCACTGCGCTCGCAAGCAGAACAACAAATAGCGACTGTAGCTTCAACATCATACAGGCTCCGTGACTAGGGAAACTTTTTCCGCATGCAATCCGCCGAGGAAACTTTCAATTTCTTTGGCGGCAGCGCTTTGGTCTGCGAAAGGAATATACAAAGCAAAACGATCGTCGGAAATGCGAGGATCGAAAGGATTTGGATTTGTGTTCGGCAAGCCATTCAAGAAGAGCATGAATCCAGCCGTGGATAGACCCGCCAAAAGAACAGTGAGCTCGAACAAAATCGGAATAAAGGCTGGCATGGAAACGAAGGGCTTACCACCCACGTTAAGCGGCCAGTCGATCGCGGAAGTCCACACTTGCAAACCCATGGCAGTGGCAAAACCCGCTAGACCACCAAAGAAAGTGGCCCAAGGTACGATGGATTGTTTGAGACCTAGCGCTTCGTCCATTCCGTGAATCGGGAATGGAGTATAGCTTTCCACATTCTTGAAACCCTTTGCCCGTGCGGCTTTCGCAGCACTCAAAATCTCGGCGGAGCTAGTGAAGTACGCTACTGCGCCATTTGCATTAGTGGCCATGTTTGTCTCCTATTGGCATAATACTTTTTACTTCTGCCATGGCTACTACCGGCAAGAAGCGGCAGAAGAGCAGGAAGAGAGTGAAGAAAAGTCCGAAGGAACCGAGAGTGATGAACCAATCCGTGGTGGACGGTAGATAGTACATCCAGCGCGATGGTAGGAAATCGCGGTGCAAAGAGGTTACAACGATCACGAAACGCTCGAACCACATCCCGATATTTACGAATACGCTCACGATGAACATCATGGGCACATTGCGACGGAATTTCTTGAACCAGAAAATTTGTGGGATCAAAGTGTTACAGGTAATCATCGTCCAGTAGGCCCAAGCATAGGGGCCAAACGCGCGGTTCAAGAATACGTAGCGTTCGTAAGGATTGCCCGAGTACCAAGCGATGAAGAACTCTGTGGCGTAGGCCAAGCCCACCAACATACCAGTACACATGGTGATCTTGTTCATCGCTTCCAAGTGGTTGATGGTGATGTAGTTCTTCAGGTTGAACACTTCCCGTGCAATCACCATGAGCGTTACCACCATCGCGAAACCGGAGAAGATAGCTCCGATTACGAAGTAAGGAGGGAATATCGTGGTGTGCCAACCGGGAAGGTTGGAAACGGCGAAATCGAAGGAAACGATGGTGTGCACAGAAAGTACGAGAGGAGCAGAGAGTCCGGCGAGCAGACCATAGGCTTTCTCATAGTGGTGCCAGTGGCGGCCCCCACCCTTCCAACCGAAGGAGAGCACAGTGTAGATAGCTTTGCGAACTGGGTGCACGGCGCGATCACGAACCGTAGCGATATCGGGGATTAGACCGATGAACCAGAAAACCGCAGAGATCGTGAAGTACGTGGATACGGCGAATACGTCCCAGAGAAGTGGAGAACGGAAGTTTACCCAGAGGGATCCCATGTTGTTTGGGTAAGGAAGTAGCCAGTAGCAAGCAAGCCATGGACGGCCCGTGTGACCCAGCGGATACATAAGAGCGCAGATCACGGCGAAGATCGTCATTGCTTCGGCGGAACGGTTAATCCCTGTGCGCCAGTTCTGCCTAAACAAATAGAGAACAGCGGAAATCAAAGTGCCGGCGTGACCGATACCGATCCAGAACACGAAGTTGATGATGTCAGCACCCCAAGCATTGGTGTTTTGAATACCCCAGTGACCGAGACCATCCCAGATCGTGATTCCCCAGGCGGTGAGACCCATGAGAAGCACAAGCGAAGAAATCGTGATCGCAATATACCAACGCTGAGTTGGGAAACTCTCGAGTGGCGTACAAATATCACGAGTTACATCGGCGTATGTTTTTCCACCAGTTACCAGCGCGGGACGCTCTAACTGTACTGCTGCTCCATCTGTCATTGTCATGCTCATAGCCTATTCCTTACGCTTTCTCGGTTTTTTCTGGCGCACGATTACGAACCTTCGTGAGGTAGGTAACGGCTGGGCGTGCATTCACTTCATTGAGAGACAAGAAGCCACGTGGTGAATTTTTGAGTTTCGACACTTTGCTCTCAGGATTATTCACATCACCGAAAACAATCGCATCGGCCGCACAAGCCTCTTGGCAGGCAGTTTTAACGTCTTCATCGTTCGCACGACGACCCGCTGTTTTCGCTTCGCTCTTACCGTATTCAATACGTTGTACGCAGAAAGTACATTTCTCCATCACACCACGGCTTCGGAGCGTAACTTCTGGGTTTTTCGAAAGAGCGAGCGGATGTTCCATCAAGGAATTCATATCGCCGTTATTGTTGTACCAGTTAAAGCGTCGCACTTTATATGGACAGTTGTTCGAGCAGTACTTCGTGCCCACACAACGGTTATAGATCATTTGGTTCAAGCCTTCGGAGCTGTGAACCGTAGCAAGCACTGGGCATACTGTTTCGCAGGGAGCGTTATCACAATGCTGGCAGAGCATGGCTTGAGAGGTGGTTTCTGGATTTTCTGCTTCGCCAGAATAATAACGATCGAGGCGGAGCCAATGCATCTCGCGACCCTTGAGCACCTGATCTTTACCTACTGCAGGAACGTTATTTTCTACGGAACAGGCGATCACGCAAGCACTGCAACCAGTGCAAGCATTGAGATCGATCACCATACCCCATTTATAGCCAAGGTATTCATGCTCCGACCAAATGGTGGGAGGCACTTCATTATCGGAGTGCTCCACACCTGCGCTTGGATTCTTTTTGTATTCTTCCAAGGTGGTGTCGAAAATAATATCGCGGCCCTCTAACGAATGGTGGCGCTGGGTGCAAGCCACGGGGCTTTTCGCGCCAGTTTTCGTGATCTTCACATCACTCACTAGGGTTTGATCGCCAGCCAAGAAATTAGCTAAGCGAACGCCGACGCCGTTTCCATTGCGACCGTTAAATACGCGGCCATAGCCAAGGTGAGCGGCTACTACGCCAGCCTTCATTCCCGGCTGAATATAGAGAGGAAGCTCAAAACGATTGCCATCGGCCTCAACCGCAAGCACATCGCCCTCTTCCCATCCTTTAGCTTTCGCATCTATAGAGGAAACAGCGAGGTAGTTACCCCACACATTTTTGGAAACTGGATCTGGCAATTCTTGCAAGAGAGCATTGTTCGCTTGCGAACCATCTGCCATCGCGATGGAGCTGGTGAGTAGAAGAGAGAATGGTGCTTTTGCAGGAAGAGTTTTTGCCACTGCCACTGCAGCCTTCAACGCCTCTCCTTTAAAGGAACGTGCGCTCGCTTTATTATCGCGAGCCTTTGCTCCTGGAGCGAATACACCGCTCATCAAGAGATCATCCCAGAAATCCTGGAACTTTTGGCTCACGCCATGTTTCTTGGTGAGCTCTTGGAAGGTAGCTTTCACTGCATCATTGGTATTCGCAGGTGCCTTCACGCCAACAGCGGGTGCCCAATCAAGCAAGGCACCGAGTAAGCTTTTTGTTTTCCAAAGCGGTTGAATAGTTGGCTGCACCACAGAGTAGAGATCTTTCTGTGGGTTCACATCAGACCAATCTTCGAAGCTATGGCTTTCTGCTGCTACAAATTTTGCCACAGCAGAGGTTTCGTTCGCATGGGAAGCGAAGTAAACCACATTGGCCACTTTAGCGAGCGCCGCCTTGAAGCCCATCTTCTCAGGAAGCACATATACTGGGTTGAAGCCTTGAATGATGAGGGTCTTCACGGTGCCAGCGTTCATCGCCGCAATCAACTTTACTAACTCGGCATTGGAGCCACGGAACTGATTGGAAGGAGCGATCGAAGCATCCACGGTTTCGCCTTCGTTGCCGAGCGACGAGTTCATAAAGTTAGCGAGCACTTGAAGGGCCACGCCATCTTTGCCCTTGCCATCAGCAAGCACAAGACTGCGACCCTTCGCCTTCGCGAGCGCCTCAGCAGCAGCATGAATTTTCTCTGCCGGCACGCCAGTTTTCTCGGCAGCCATCGCTGCTGAGAAACCACTAAGCTCTGCAGAGGAGTGACCAGTTAAACGAGCCACTTCCGCAGCCAAACCTAGGCCCAAGATCATTTGATCGGCAGGGTGAACAGCTGTGCGCTCATCGGCATTTTGACCCGTAAGCGACATTTCGCCTTCAAATACAAATAGTTTATTGAGAGTATTTTTCTTCTCGTTGAGCTTGCGAGCCGCACTGAATTGGCCCTCATACTCCACAACAGAGCCCCAGGTGCCAAGGAAATCAGCCCCGATGCTCACGATCACATCCGCGCGATCCAAACGGAAGCGAGGGAATACACGGGAGCCATAGCTCTGCGCTTGGCCATCGAGCACATTATTCATGGCGATGGAATCTACCATCACATGCTTCACATTATATTTATTGATGAGCGCCAAAGTGGTTGGGCTCAAAATGGAAGAGGTCAAAAGATAAGTAGAGCCTTTGGAGCTAGCGAGGGCTTGGCCAACCGCTGCATCGAAAGTTTTCCAGTCGCTATCCACGCCGCCGATTTTAGGAGCGCGCAAACGATCGGGATCATAGAGATCATGCACCGCTGCTTGGCCGCGAGCACCAAGACCACCGCGGTTCATAGGGTGATCGCTATTTCCATCCACTTTAATCGGACGGCCTTCGCGAGTGCGAAGCACCAAGCCATACCCAGTTTGTGGGCAGGCAGAGGCGTAGAAATTTGGCACGCCAGGAATAATTTCTTCAGGGTTCGTTACATAAGGAACGATCTTGTGCACAGGACGGCGAGTACAGCCAGCCAAGCTCGCCATCATCGCACTCGCGCCCATCACTTTGAGGAAATCACGACGATCCAAACCATCCTTTTCCAATCCTTCGCGGATCGGAGAAGAGGTGAATTCACCGGGAATAGTTTTCGCAAATGCTTCAGGAGCCTCTTTTTGATCGAGGGTCATCCAGAAGCGTTGATTCGTCACAGGCTTATTTTCGTTATGTTCGTGGCTCATGAAAAAATCCTCTAGCGGTGACAAGTATTACAGTTCAGCGGTGCTTGGTATTGCGGCTGACGGTGACAATTTACACACCAACCCATCGACAAGGAAGACACTTGCTCCACTTGCGCCATATTCGCCACGTTGCCGTGACAAGTATCACAGGAAACGCCTTTTTGAATGTGTCGTTGGTGATTGAAATAAACGAAATCAGGCAGCACATGCACTTGTACCCACTGAATCGGGGTATTGGTTTCATAGGATTTCGCCACTTGCTGAATGAGTGGAGAATCTGTTTTCACCACGCGGTGACAGTTCATACAAACAGCCGTGCTAGGAATATTCGAGAAGGAAGATTTGTCTACATTCGAGTGGCAATAGAGACACTGAATCTTGCGCTTCCCTGCATGGAGATCATGGGGAAATGGAATCGGTTGTTTTGGAGAATATCCAATACCTCTTCCCGGCATTAGGAAAATTCCAAATGCAACGATGGTAAGCACCGTAAGTACGAAGCTCGCCACAATAATTTTTTTCTCTTTTTTCTGTTCCTGGGAATTTCGATGCTCAGCCATTCGCGAAATGTCCTTACCTATTTTGGGTGATGTGCCCGGATAATATAACCAGAGAATAAAAAATTTCCTATCGGTTTCATCGAATAATTGCAACTACCTAGATCAGAAAATTTTTGCTATACAATAAAATATGATTCCGGGAACGCGTGCGCGTACTGCAAAAACAAATTCGCCTAGCAGCGCTGAGACAATTCAGCCCGAGCCATCGCGAGTGAAAACGATAGATCGAAGAGAGCTTTTTCAAAGCCTAATTCCGGCACTCGGATTGGGTGTGGCGAAAATAGTACGAAGTAGTAATAATCTTCGCCGCGATCTCGTGGAAGAAATTGAGGAACGCTCAAGACTCAAGCAGGGCAAGGCTGAAGAGCAAAATTAATTTCCGTCTCGCGCCGCGCTAAGCTACTTTTTTCTGCTGGCGATTGCGCTTCCATAGCCAAGCGGCATAGAGCACAAATAGAAATTGAATGCTGGTATAGGTGGCCACTACGCCCACTCCACCGCTCGAAAATCCGTAGCTATGGAGTCCAACGCCGAGCACAAAATTCACCCCGTACCAGGCCATGAGCACGCCGAGAAATGCCGTCACGCAGCCCGCCAAGAATCCAAAGTGCGACACCATGCCCCGAAATCTTGCATGAACCAAGGCTAGGTATCCGAGCAAGGCAATGAGGGCCCAAGTTTCTTTTGGGTCCCAGCCCCAGAAACGTCCCCAAGAATAATCTGCCCACACGCCACCGAGAATTGTTCCCGCAGCGAGTAGCACCACGCCCACTTGCACGGCACGGTAAGCAAAGAAGGCCAAATTACTCATGCGCAACTTTTCTGATTCTCTTCCAAGTACCACGATTTGGCCGAGCCCAATATTGCCGATGATCATGGAGAGGGAAAAAGCCGCATAGCCCAGCGTGATCGTGAGCACATGAATCGTGAGCCAAAGATTACTACGAAGCACTGGCTCCAAAGGATGAATGCCCGCATCGAGAATCCCAGAAATATTATCGGCGATCACGAGGGTGAGCACACAAAAAACCAAAGCACCAATCGCGATGATTCGCTTACGATAGATGAGTTCCAGCACGAGCCCAAAGAGCATGGCTCCAAAGCCCACCCACAAAATGGATTCATACATATTGGAAACCGGAGGACGGCCCGCAATTAAGCAGCGAATCACAAATCCCACGATCTGCAGCGTGAAGCTCACCGCATAGAGACCCATCCCACTCCAATATATTTTTTTATCTTCCGACCATATCGCTGCCGAAAGCACAAAAATTCCCAGCAGAGCCACGATCCAGGCCCAGCGAAAGAGATGCGCTTTCGAAAAGAAAAACTCTAACTCCAAATCGGAACGATTCGGATAGAGCGAAGGATTTACGGCAACAGCAAGATCATGGAATTTCTTTACATGCTCATCCATGTGACTACGAATCAAGGGATTCTCATTGGAGAAGGTGGCAGCCACGAGCATGAAGCGTAACTTCATGTCTTCATTGAGCTGATCGAGACCCATCCACGCATCGCTCTTATTATATTGCTCTTGCGTAGGTGGCACGAGTCGCACTGCACGTCCGCTCACGAGATCCTGCAAGAAAGTGAGCTGATTGCCCAGGCGCTGGAGAGCCTGAAAATAGGGATTCAATTTTTCTTGGTTTCGTTGTTTCGCGTCTAACTCTCCAAAAAGAGGCATGAGACGCACGCTATGCTCCACTTCATCTGGAGTGAAAAATAACTTCTTCTCGTCTAGGCCTAAATCTTTTTTAAGGGGAATATGGGAGATCTGAATAAATTCTACTTTTTGCCAAACCTGCGCTTCGAACAAAATCGAGAGCACGAGCTCCACAGGATTTTTGCCCTGAAAATATTCTTTGCCCGTGAGCAGACTCATGCCTTCTCTGGCGAAGGTATCGAAAGGCTTTACTCGTCCGCCGGATTGAATCGCATAGAGAGAAACTTCTTTTAGCTCTGCTGGCTTAAACCAATCGCGCTTCAGGGGATCGGATGGAGCGGCTTCGGAGACTACAGAAAATAAGCAAAGGGCCAAGAGCAGAATTTTTCTCATACACGAGCTTCTTTCTTCAACATCTTATGGTCACCGCTATACTTCGGCTTGAAATAAAACATGGATATGATTCCAAGCACAATCATAAGCGCTCCGCTGTATTTAATCCATCGTCCAGGGTCTTGGTTTACGGAAAGCACGGAGTAGCGCGGGTTACCCGACTCATCCGTTTCATAGCTAGACTGATAGATCGTAAAATCATTTTGCTTTAGCGGATGATTCATACTTATTTCCGTGTCTACCCCGCCGCCAGCCTGTACTAAGCTAGAATAGGACTGCGGACGCGTTGTGCCCTGGTAATAGCCAATCACAAATTTCTTGAGCAGGAGCTCAAAGCCGATATCGATTTCTTTTTTCGTATACTGCAAATAATAAAGGGAATCGCCGCGAGCAATTTGTCCGGAAGCACCTAGCTCTAGCCACAGCTTTTCGCCATCCAATTGCGCGAGAATCACTTCATAGCTCTCGGGAGCGCTATGATCGAGGGGACTATAGCTAACCTGAGGATTTGCACTCGGCTTATATTCATCCACGAAAAATTCGAAATCCATCCAGCCCAAAGGAATTGCTTTGCCTAAAGTTAACTGGCCCAAATAGCGAATCTCTTTCGCCCCCCGCCCCACCACGGCCAGGCTCGGCATCGCCGATTTATCTGCCCCTGTATAAACAAAAAGTGTGGGGCGATCAGGCACCATCTTTGGATCTGGCTTGGCTTTTAGGAAGCGAAATTCAGCCGGGCCATACTGCCGCGTATTGCCTAAATCCGATTGAAAAAACCAATCCGAAATCGTGGCCCGCGAACCACGGAGAGTAAAATGCAAGGCAGGCACCCCTTTTCCCGAAGCATCTGCGGTAGCGAGCACGGTGCGCGAAGCCTTAGGGTAATAGCTAAGCACATCGAGGCCAATTTTTTCGCCGTCTTTTCCAATCGTAAAATGAACAGGATCTTTCAGCTGCTCCATCGGATTAAAATCTAAGCGCTCGCTGAATAGCAGATCGTAACTTTTCCCCTTCACCGCACGGAAAACATTAAGCATATTTTCGTTGATGCGAACAAATCGAGAGCTAGATCCGGGCGCAATCATCATCGAGCCATCAATGCCCTTGCGCTGAGTGATGAAAGATCCAAGCAATAGAATAATAATGCCGAGGTGAGTGATCAAAAAGCCCACATGGTGCTTACGCCAAGGCAAGCGGCTAAACGCAGCTGCGGTGAGATTCACGATAAAGATCCAAAGCAGCATCTGCATCCAGATGCTGCGATACACTAATTTAGACGCGATTTCTGCACTATACTTGGATTCGTAGATAGTGCCCGTGGCAAGAATTACCGCGAGCGACAAGATAATAAAAACCGCTACTTCAAGCGAGGCAAGGAAGCGAAAAACACGATAGAGAAAATTCCAAAACAAGCGTGGCACTCTCTTTCGAAAAGCGCGGTAAACAAAAAAGGGCTTACTGGGCTTTTACTGGTTCCGCTGGAGCAGGATTTGCTGCCGTTGGTGCTGCAGCTGCTGGCGCTGTTGTAGCGGCGGCGGCGGCTGGAGCTGTTACTGGAGCCGCTGGCGCAGCAGGAGCCTGCGTGGTAGCTGCTTTCGTAGAATCAAAGATCGAGCTCTTCAAGGATTTGTTTTTGATAGAGGTTAGGCTGATCGACGTTACAGCGAAAATCGCAGCAAGTGCCATGGTGAATTTCGTGAAGAAATTGCTGCCTCCGGAACTACCAAACAAGGTGTTCGAGCTACCGCCACCAAATCCTGTGCCGAGACCGCCGCCTTTGCCAGACTGCAAGAGCACCACGATCACCATCAAGATACAAACCACGAAATGCAATGTTAGTAACGCTGTATACATAAAACTCTCCTAAAGGAAGGTGCTGAAACTATCACCCTTTGGCGGCTCGGGCAATCGCCAAAAAGGATTCTGCTTCCAAGCTCGCTCCGCCCACCAAAACTCCATCTACGTTCGGACAACTCATCAATTCTTTCGCATTATCCGGCTTTACGCTGCCGCCGTAAAGAATACGGGTGTTTTGCGCCGCCGTCTCGCCCCAATGCTTCGCAATTTCAGCGCGAAGAGCCACTTGCACTTCTTCTGCTTGCGCGGATGTTGCGGTGCGTCCAGTGCCAATGGCCCAAACTGGCTCGTAGGCAAAACAAAATCCCGCTGGTGCCTGTGGGCTCATTTCAAAAAGTGGCGCGCACTGAGCGCGGATCACATTCATGGTTTGCCCGGCATCGCGCTCTTCTAGGCGTTCGCCCACGCAAAAAACGGCCGTCATCCCAAAGGCATGGGCCGCGAGAGCTCGCTTCGCTGCCGAGTGATGGGTTTCCCCAAAAAACTGACGACGCTCCGAGTGCCCTGCCAAGGCATAGCTAGCTCCAAGCTCTTTCGCGAGCTTTGGAGAAAGCTCGCCGGTGAAGGCACCTTTTTCTTCCCAATAAATATTTTGCGGACCAAAGGCCAGTTTCGAATTCGCGAACAGGGAGAGCAAAGCGCTTTGAGCAAACAGCAAAAGTTCAGCGCCTTGAAAGCCTTCTACTTTCGCAAGAAAGTCAGCGGTTTCCGCCACATTCTTATACATCTTCCAATTGCCCGCGATCAGCTTTGGTCGGCTCACGAAAAATCACCTTCGATATTGTACATGGTTTTCACTGGCGCGCCTTTGCCCTTCAGCACTTCGATGCCGGGGAGTCCGCGACCTTCCAAGAATTTCAAGCTCGCCCCACCACCGGTGGAGAGGAGATTGAATCCTGCTTCCTCGCCGCAAACAGCGATCGCGCTCAAGGTATCGCCGCCACCAGCCACTTTGATGCCATCATTTTTGGCAATCGCATGCGCAATGGCTTTGGTGCCTGCCAAGAATTGTTCTTTTTCGAAAAAGCCCATCGGGCCATTCCAGAAAATTGTGCGCGCAGAACCAATCGCATCCGAGAATTTCTTGATCGTGCGATCACCGATATCGAGAGCCATCGCGCCAGCCGGAATATCATCAATGCGGCTAGGACTAGTAAAGTTTGCATCTTTTTCTGGGAACACAATCTGGTGATCTACGGGCAGCAAGATTTCCACTTTGCGAGATTTTGCTTTCGCCAAGATTTGCGCTGCAGCCGCCACGCCTTCTTTTTCACATTTCGAGACGCCGATATTTTTTCCTTCGGCGGCTAGAAAAGCGTAGGCCATAGCTCCGCCCACTACGATTTTATCCACGAAGTTGAGTAGGTTATCGATGGCTTTTAATTTGTCTGTCACCTTGGAGCCGCCCGTTACGAGCACGAAGGGATGAGGTGGGTTTTCGATGAGACGAGAAAGATAATCCAATTCCTTCTTGATCAAAAAGCCTGCGCCAGCTTCCGACATAATGGAAGGCACGCCATAGGTGGAGGCATGCTTGCGATGAGCAGTGCCGAAGGCATCCGTAATATAGAGATCGGCGAGACGAGCGAGTTCTCTAGAAAATTCCGGATCATTCGCTTCTTCTTCCGGATAGAAACGAAGATTTTCCAAGAGAATCACGCGCTCTTTCGAGTGGTGAATAATTTGGTGCACGCCATCGCCCACGCAGTCGTCGGAGAGGAGCACTTCGGTATCGAGTGCTGCAGCCAAGTGTTTCGCCACTGGCTCCAACGAAAACTCAGGGTTCCGTTTTCCATCAGGGCGACCAAGATGAGAGCAAAGAATGAGCTTTGCTCCTTTCTCGAGACAATATTTAATCGTCGGCAACGCTTCGCGGATACGCGTATCATCGTCGATCTTGCGATTCTCTCCCTTGCCAGAGATCGGCACATTGAGGTCGAGTCGGAGCAATACCTTACGACCCTTGAGAGGATAAGTGTCAACAGAGTGAATCGCAGAATCCATAGATTACCTTTTTGCTACTACAAGAGCAGCGAGATCGAGCATGCGAGCCGAGTAGCCGCTTTCGTTATCATACCAAGAGAGCACTTTTACAGAATTTCCCTGCACCACCATGGTGCAATCCGAATCAAAGATGGAGCTATGAGTATCGCCGTTGAAATCCGTGGAAACGAGCAACTCAGAAACATAGCGAAGAATGCCTTTGAGTGGGCCATTCGCTGCTGCCAGCATGGCAGCATTGATTTCTGCTTTCGTGGTGGCTTTTGCAAGCTCCACAGAAAGATCTACGAGAGAAACGTTTGGCGTAGGCACGCGCACGGCAAGACCATCCAATTTTCCTTTTAAACTTGGGATCACGAGACCAATGGCTTTTGCGGCACCCGTAGATGTTGGGATCATGTTGATCGCCGCAGCGCGAGCGCGACGCAAATCTTTGTGCGGAAGATCTAATACTTTTTGGTCGTTAGTATAGGAGTGAATGGTGGTCATCACGCCTTTTACGATGCCGTAGTTGTCTTCGAGTACTTTTGCAATCGGAGCGAGCGCATTGGTGGTGCAGCTAGCATTGGAAATCACATGGTGCTTCGATGGGTCGTAAGTCTTATCGTTGATGCCCATACAAATGGTGGCATCCGCATCTTTGGAGGGAGCGGAGATGATCACTTTGCGTGCGCCGGCGGTGAGGTGGGCCGCGGCATGTTCTCGGTCGGTGAACGCACCAGTGCACTCGAGCACAACGTCCACGCCCAATTCTTTCCAGCGTAGTTTTGTAGGATCTTTTTCTTCGCTGATCGCAACGCGCTTGCCGCCCACAATCATGGCACCATCTTTGGCTTCCACGGAAACATTCCAAGGGCCATGCACAGAATCATACTTAAGGAGGTGCACATCTGATTCCAAGGCGGAAAGGCTATTGATAGCAACAATTTCCAAATCCTTGCGCTCTGCAGCGAGACGCATAACTTTTCTACCGATTCGTCCAAATCCGTTGATTGCAATTTTCATGGGAGCCTCCGTCTATATATATGTACAAGTTTTTGTCACGAAGCGCGGGAGTCGTCAATGCGAAAGCCTAGACTAATGCTTCGCATTATCTGCTAGAGTGCCCCCATGAGCACCACCTATTCTCCCCTAGTACAAGAACTCAAAGAAAAAATGGAATTCGAAGGCCCTTTCCTTGTGAAAGTGCTGCTGCTCCATCTCGATAAGAATGGAAAACCTTATCTAAATCTAGTGCTAGTGGACAAAACCGGCGAAGTGGAAGCGCGCGCTTGGGAAAATGCCAATCGCTTAGCCGAGCAAGTGAAGCCGCAAGATATTGTGCGCGTCTCCGGCAAAGTAAATCTATTCCAAGGTAAACGCCAAGTGATCGTGGACGCCATGGAGCGAGTGCCCGAGGGCACCTATCCGCTCGATCGTTTTCAATCGTCCACCGTTTTCGATGTGCAAAAAATGTATGCGGATATGACCCAGCTCTTCGAAACTTTAGAAGATCCTTTTGCGAAAAAACTCGCTCTCTCGGTTTTGGCCGATGCAGACATCAAGAAGAAAGTGCTCCGCGCACCTGCCGCCAAATCTGTGCACCATGCGTATGTGGGCGGATTGCTCGAACACACTTTGAGCGTCTGCCGCGTGCTGGATTTCCTCGCTGTTCACTACCGCCGCTACTACGGCAAAGCCGTGAGCCGAGATCTGATGCTCCTCGGCGGACTCTTCCACGATATCGGCAAAATCTATGAGCTCCAATTTGATCGCGCCACGGAATATACCAATGCCGGCAAACTCGTTGGTCACCTCGTGATGGGCTGCGAACTCATTGACCGCTTTGCGAACAAGATCGAAGGCTTCCCAGAAAACTTGCGACTGCTCGCGAAACACCAAGTGCTCGCCCACCACGGCAAGCTGGAATACGGCAGCCCAAAACTTCCGCATACCTTAGAGGCTTTACTCGTGCACTATGTGGACGATCTCGACTCCAAGGTAAACTCCATCCTCGGCATCATCGCGGCGGATACTACTCCCGGCGAATGGACGGCGAACTCTCGCATGTATGAACGCCCGTTCATGAAGCCCACGGATAAGCCACAAATGCAGGGCCCTAGCCCAGGACTATAGATGCAGCGGCCATTCCGCTTTTTCCTCTAGCGTAAAAATTTCCCCATCATCAAACAATCGAAGTATTGGCCATCTAATTTTCGGTATTTTTTAAG
Organism: Oligoflexia bacterium; assembly: GCA_903867855.1. GTDB lineage: Bacteria > Bdellovibrionota > UBA1018 > CAIPTA01 > CAIPTA01 > CAIPTA01. The sequence continues at coordinate 56,843 of CAIPTA010000179.1, forward strand.
TAAGCCTTCTTCCACAAAGCCACATTTTTTATATAAGGCGATAGCAGGAAGATTGGATGTATAAACGTGTAACTCTGCCTTCTCTAACCCGTTGCCTTTCGCATGAGCCAAAACAGACTCTAGGAGTTTGAGCCCGAGGCCTTTTCCGCGAAATGCGGGAAGCAGACCCATGCCAATCGAACCACGGTGACTGAAGCGCGGATTTTTCTCTGGGAAAAGATCACACCATCCCACCACTTTTTCATTTTGAATGGCATAATAGACCGCCCCATTCTCGGCAATTAGCTCCCGTTGAAACTTGGCAACCTGCTCAAAAGCCGGAGCCTCTATCATTTCGATATAAATTCGCTCTTTTGCAACAAGAGAAAGCGCTTCGTAGAAGCTGGGAATAAATTTTTCGCTAGCGTAGGCAATGGTGGCTTCCATTGATTCCTCTTATAGTAAAAAAAAACGCATAGATTGCGCTTTTTTCGCAATCTACTAGTGAAGCTTCTTGGGGGGCCCCATATCATCTTCAATTTCTTCAAGCAGCTCTTCCAACTCTTCGTCAGTCACTTCCTCGTCTGCTGGATCAATGCCGGCATCACGCAGAAATTTATCTGCCACGTGTTCCAGGGCATGATTATCGCGATTGAGTTTGGCGTAAAGATCTTGGCCTTCCCATTCAAATTGTTCCCACTTGCCACTTGCTTCATCTATCTCTGCAAGAATCGCCTCTAGGCCTTTGCTCTTTTCAAAGCCTTGGGCAAACCAACTGGCTGCTACATCCACCATGCTTTTGAGCTGTTCTGTTACTTTTTCAGGTTTTTCAGAAATATTCGGAGCCAGATCAGCAGAAATATACAAGCTGCCCGCACGCAAGGAGCTGGCATTCGTTAGCGAAGCGCAAAAAACCACTTCATTAGAGTAGAGATCTGCATATACCAAGAATTCGGAATCCTTCCGCTGCTCTTCAAACTGGTCATCGAATAGTTTGCGCATGCTATTAAGGAACTCTACCGGTAGAGCGTTTGGTTTTTTTGCCTGTTTTTTGCGTGTTGGAAGTGCCATATACCCCGTCTTATCTCAGGCCTAGTGCCCAGTAAAGCTCCCTGCTATACTGTTTTCATGGCAAAGTTCATCGAAAGAAGACGTAGTGCTCGTAAATCCTTCCCTGAGATGCCGTGGATATTTTCGCTCAGTCTCCAGGAAGCTCCAAAAACGGAACTCCCGATCCGCGTGGACGCAGTAAATATGAGCCGCCACGGGATTAAATTTCAATCGAATCATAAAATTCCCCTTTTCACTCCCGTTCACGTTCAACTCTTTGAAAAAAAGACCAAAAGAGACCCACTTAAGATTCAAGCGAAGGTAGTGAGAGTGGAAGAAGTAGATACGGGCAAGGCAGAGAAGATCTTTGGCATCGCCATTCAGTTTGAAACCATGAGCGATGCGGATAGAGCCACGCTAGGGCTCGCCTTTCCGCCGCTATAGTGGATCTGATCTAAAAAAGAGAGCTTGATATAGATGCTCATCTTGCACTTCTCCTTGAGCCATTAAATCAGAGAAGGTGATGGCCACTCTCGCTAACGCCACACTGGATCGTCGCGAGTAACCTCTGCTTTGGCAACTATCAGCCCAGAGCGCTTTCGCCGACGCCGACCAAGCCTTTACTTGAAACACTTCTTCCCCCTGAAGCCGCGAATTTGCCTTACCCTGCCTTGCGATCATAGACGCACGCGCTGTGGTGGCGAGTTCACGAAACTCAGCGGTGCTTGCCTTGCAAGTTTCCAGCTCTCCGCCTTGATGAAGTGGATAGTAAAGATCAATACGATCGAGAAGCGCTGAAGAAATGCGCCGACGATAATGACGAATCTCTGCCCGACTACACTGGCATGCATGACGAGAATCTCCAAGCAAACCACAGGGGCATAGATTCGCCGACGCAAGTAATGTGGTTCTGCAGGGCAATCGATAGTGATAATCGCCTCGGCGCAATCGCAACTCTCCCTCTTCAATAGGAGTTCGCAGACTCTCTAAGACGCTGCGATCCATCTCTAAAACCTCATCAAGATATAAAACTCCCCCATGGGAAAGACTCAATTCACCAAATTTATTTTTTCCAAGACCACCCAAAAGATTTCCGCGGCTAATGCTGGCATGGGGCGCTCGGAAGGGACGCTCCCCCTCCCATGTTTCACCACTCATGGCATAGACTGCGCTGATTTCTTGTCCCTCCTCGACTGTGATGGGCGGTAAAATACTCGGCAAAGCGCTTGCCAAAAAACTCTTGCCGACACCACGAGGACCAAAGAGTAGAGAGTGATGTCCACCAGCGGCCACTGCGAGCAACATCTGCTTCGCGCTTGCATGGCCCTCCACTTGTTCGATTTTAAGATAATTCGGGTTGAGGTTCTTCGATGGACGATGAACTTCTTCTCTCCTTTTCCCTCTGCCAATGCGCCGATTTAAAAAATCCACTGCCTCTTTCAAGCTTTGAAAGCCACCACCACCATCTAATTGAGCAGATTTCAGCACTTCGCTGTTCTCATAGGGCAAAAGTGCAGACGAAAAGAGCTGTTTTTGAAAAAAACTTGGCAGTGCAAGAGCCTCTACCACCGGCGAAAGACTCCCATCGAGGCGCAATCCACCTAAAACAGCGATCTTATGGAGGCGTTCAATCGAAAAAATGCCCTCTGAAGCCAATAATACCATCGCGGCAGCAAAATCGAGTGCCTGACTTCCTTCTCGCAAACATTCGGGCAGCACTTGAATCACTATTTTACGTGCTGGAACTCGAAATCCCGAACTTTCGAGCGCAGAAAGCACTCTTTCGCGCATACTTTTTGCCTGTAATTGAGCAATTCCTAAAATCTGTAGTGACGGAAGATGCAAGCTCTGCCTGCATTCCAGCTCAACAGGCATCGCATTGAGACCAAATTGTTGTAACGATAAAATTTTTGCGTAACTCATAGATAAATTTTGTTCTGCAAAACTTTTTCCACGCGTTTTTTTTCAAATCGGCGATCAATATTGGATTTTTTTTCGCGAAGTATGATGGGTAGTGGTAGTAAATGACCTGGGTGACACAGCTGTACATGCCGGCAAAGTCTTGCCTATAGACGATTTTGGCGCAGGGGGGTAGGTCAGAGTGCATGTAGTGCCTGTAGAATGCGTCCAATCCAGCCTGTACATGGCAATTTTCCACATTCTCTTCGACCCTTGCATCCTCTATGACGTTTGCTACAGAGGCCAGGTGGATGTGGCGATACAGAACACAGAACGATGCTGTCATCCGCCTAATGAACGATAGCGAGAGACAACCGGGTTTGTCAGGGTCGAGGCAAGAAATGTCGTCCATCAGAGCCGTGTCGTTCACTTCAAGATTGAAGGCGCCAAAGCGGGCCATAAGTGCATCCAGAGCCATGGCAACTGCATCCCAGTCCTCTGAGTATGTGTCCCAGTGGAACTGTAGATCTTCGAATGAGTCCTTGAGTTGTCGAAGTGTCAGTGACCGGATGGTGAGGCCTCCGTGGACAAATGTTGGCCAGAAAGAGTTGAGGCGTATGTCCATGGTGCTTGGGAAGAATTTGGCCCGGTATCTGGCGATCAAAAGACCTAGCAGGTGCATTTCATTCAGCATTACGTCGGCCGTGATTGGATCGTGCAGCCTTGTGTTCCAAATCCACTGATCCCATGCCTCTTTTGGGAGGTTGGCCTCTCCCCTTTCGAAATCCCTATTCCATCTATGCAGCATTGAACTTCCTGTCGTCGGTCAGCTTCTCTATCATGCAGGCGATTTCAGGGAGAACCGAGTTGGCATGTGCTATCTGTGCCACAGCGAGCCTCCACTCAAAGACGTCCGATTTTGGGTAATGGCAAAATTTGTGATCTTTCAATCCCAGCTCATGAAGTGGTGTGTACTTTATGTCCTTGTTGTCTGGTGGTTTGAAATCAAGCGGTATGCACGATTTCTTGTTATTTCGGTACATTGTTGCCACGTGGCAATTTGGATGTTTTTTTTAAAAAATAGTAGGTGATGCTGGAGATTTGGGAGGTGATATTGCAGAGAGTAGCCTGTCTCAAAGGTTCCGTCAATCTGATCCTTGCGCATAAGGGACTCTATGAATCAACCCGATCGGACTTGTCTTTATGGAAGCGATTGGAGGCGCAGGTCGCCTTTTACAACTCATACAAGACGTTCAGTCGGCGTCTCAAACATCTCGGGGTTAGGCGGCGATTAATAGCCTGGGTAGCAATGACCAGAGATCCATGTTGTGGCTGTGGTAATGACTACGCCATGCCACTGTATTACCTTGGTATCAAGCTTTGCACGTATTGTATGCCTGTGTTTACTGTGACCCATGCAGACCTTGAGCGACGGCTGGGTCCTCGGCGCGCCAGAGCTGTACATTTGCCATTTTCGTGGATTGACATGGGCCATGGAAAGAAGGAAAAGGTTTACCACAGGAAGCATCTGATGCAGTTGGGATTGCTACTGTAGCTTGATTCGTAACTGATGCGATGACACCATTGGATCTCTGAATTGCACCATGGTGGTCTTATGAACTACGACGCACTCCAAAGGATCTACCACTGCCTTTGGCTTCTGGCTAGGCATGCAATGGACATAGAGTATCAGAAAAGCCATTATTGCAAACAAGTAAAATCCAAATGAGATAAAGATTGCTATGTCATTAAAGTTCTGTTGGCCGGTGTGATCGCATAATGTGCCGTCCCATCCACTCTCGCAAATCCAGTCGCATCTCTTATCTCGAATCCATGTGGGGGTGTAGACGTAGGTAGCATGTGCTGGCAGGGGGTTATCACATTGCATACATATGTCAAACGGTTTCCCTGGTATGGACACCTTTATGCACATTTCACAGAGTATTCGGAAGGAGAGGATATCCAATCCCCGTGCATAGTTTATTGACGTCTTTTTTTACTGACAGTAAAGCATGCCTTGCAGAATCCATTCTGTTGCATGCAAATCCGCAAGGACAGCTGGATTTTGCAATGTTCACATTGTCGTACACAGTTGGAGCAGAAGAGAGATATCCTGCTGTTTGAATTTCGTTTCATCTTGAGCCCCTCCTCCTTGAGCTGTAGAAATTTTGATCTGGGCTTCCATATTCCACACAGAGAACAGTTGTCCACTGCCTCGTCATTTTCTACTTGCCATGAGTACCCGTTCCCCAAGGGAAATTTCTTCCAATAGGTGGGCCAGAGCGAAGGGGGTAGGGAGTCAATGGCTTCAGCGGGTACTGGGGGTGGCATTGCTAGCAAATAGGGAGAGAGCATATGTGTCTTGCCTGATGACGTCATCCTTAATCCTAGTGTTTTCCATGGCTGTAACGCTGCCTGGCATTAATACTATTTTCCGGCAATTCTTTAGGTTTAGGACCTCAACGCGCCCTTTGCTGTCGAAGTTTGGGTTCACAATCACACAACGTGGTCCTAACTTATCGGTGCTCCATTTGTGCATCCCATTTAACCCTCTCAACACTTTTGGCTTGATTGCGACAACTTGGTTTGGTTGCAGCTGCATGGTGTGGGTGATACCCAATCAGGTCTTCCAACTGACTATATATAGCCGAACGGAAAAAAAAAGTCATTTTTTTTAAGATGACGTCATCAGAATTTCAACCCTTCGCCTGATGGTGCCCACATGTGCACTGTTTTTCGTTCAAATGGCACATCCTCTTGTGCTTAGAAGGACATATTACATTCCAAAGGTCTCTTTCGAGCAAGGGCTTAAGCGCATACATACACCAGAAACCATGCTTTCAAGGCTCCCTGGATATCGCGTGGGCAGGATATATGAACCGCAGCTTGTGAAGAACTCTACCTATTTGACATTCGATCTGGAGCCCATGTCACACCTCCTGCCTAAGGGCAAAAGGACAGTAACAACATTCTCAGAAAATCGCACAAAAGTTTCTATGATCTACATGAGGAACGATAGGGTAACACTTATGGCTACTGTGCGTGTATGTCCTGCCAAGTTTGGACACATTTTGCAGGTCAATTGTACTTTATTCAGCAATAGCCGTTGGTTTTACTCAGGATTGATGGACTTATTCCCGTATCTTCCCAAATTTCCGGTCAAGATGTCCTTGGCCTGCAAGAAGAAATTTCGCAACTACAGGCTGTTGGCTATGAAGAAAAGCATCGCCTCACAGGAATCTGATGATGTGTCTTTTGAATAAAATTCCAATATGTTTTGGCCAAATCCTTTGCAATTCTTGCCTCGTGTTGTGCATCGCGGGTCATCTTCCATTGATACCATGACAGGATCAAGAGCAGTATGCATACCATTGGCCAGATCATATCAGATCAGGACCTTGTGATTTTATAACTGCTTTCTCCTCCTCAGCTTGTTGGCCAGGATTAGGAATTTCTCTGCAACTAGTTGTTGTGCCACCTCGTTCCTTTCCCGCAGCTCCCTTATTGAAGTAGACCAGAGTAGGCAGAATAGTAACGACGCAGTCACTATGGGCGGGCTGGACAGGTAAAGGGGACGGAACAATAGTGTTAGAACACTTGTCTGAAGCAGCACCCATAGGAACAGCCAATATTGCTCGTTTCGCTTTTCGTTCATGGTGCGTGACGTCATCAGTACAGCGCTTCCTGTTGTAGTTGCCGCATGGCCCGATCAGTGTCTGCTGGCAGGAGTGTGGGATCGACCGGTTTTTCCGGAGGGGGTTTATGGTCTGCCGTGGCGCCTCCATGTGGTCCCAATATGGTGCCACCCCTGGCTATGTTATTAGGCCACCCCCAGGAGGTTTGATTGTCGTTGGGATATGGATTAGGGCCAGCACTACCTCCATCCCCTTCTAAATAAAATTGTCCAGCCATTTGATTTGGGAGAGTTGGTCGTGTTGTTGCAACTGGAGCTAGTCCTACTCTTGCAAGCCCTACTCCTCCGCCTGCCGCCGCTCCTACTCCCACCGCTGCTGCTGGTCCCCCTACTCCCGCCGCTGCCGCTGGTCCTCCTACTCCCACCGCTGCTGCTGGTCCTCCTACTCCCACCGCTGCTGCTGGTCCTCCTACTCCCACCGCTGCTGCTGGTGCCGCTGGTGCTGGAGGAGACACTGGCCTTACGATTCCCGCTCCTGGGGCTGGTCCGGCTGCAGGAATAATGCCGTCTGCAAACCGTACTCCTCTTCCTCTACCTGCATCTAACCCCACTCTAGCAGCTCCACCGGCTCCACCAGCACCGTCACCTCTTCCACCAACCGCAGCCCTTGCACCATCTCTAGCGTCACCTCCACCCCTTCCTGCTCCACCAGCCGCAGCCCTTGCACCATCTCCACCACCACCCCCTCCAGCTCCACCACCACCCCCTCCAGCTCCACCACCACCCCCTCCAGCACCACCACCACCCCTCCCTCTTCCTCCTGCTGCCATCATTGGTGAGGGTCCTGCTCTGATACCCATCTGCGCTGCCAATATATCATACAACGTGTTTATTTGCGCCTCGTTCCTTCTCTGGTAGCTTGTAATGAGTTCCATCACAGGATTCAGATCAAAGGATGGTGGTGCTAAATCTCCAAGATTATCAATCTTTGCATTGATAGCGGCCAATTCTCGCTGAAATGGAGTGAGGTCCACGGTAGGCATGGCCGCTCCCGCTCCTCCTCCTGCAGATACCGTGATGGAAGACCCTCCTCTGATAGTTGGTTCTGCCTCTGGCACATCTACTTGTGGTACCACAAATCGCAGTCCGGATAGCCTGGTCACATAATCTGTGGCATCCACTTGATTTAGGGTCTTTACTAGAGTTGATCGAGCCTCGTGTAACGTTTTCACCAGGGCTGATACATCCACATCTCTGTATGCGTGCTGTATGTCTTTGTTGTATCTTGTTGCATTGAGGCCGTTGGCATTGCCGTTGCAGCACAGTAGCTGAGTTCCAACTGCTATGGCGAAAGGTGCGTAGAATTCTTCGCTTCGTCTGAGCCGTATGCAGGTCTCTCGCAGACCCCAGGAAGATATGGGCAGGAACTCCTTACCTTGCAAGTACTGCACTACCCTGGTCTCTGCCGCCTCGACCTTTGGGTGAAATCCGTGGACGACAAAGTGACGCATCTGTAGCTTGAGGGATCTAACTATGTCGAACATGGTTTTGCCTAGGCCGTTTGTGCTTCCAGCTTGGGTGAATCGTTTGCCCACATAGTCGCTCCAGGCCTTGCTCTCGAATCTCTGCAGATCCTTGTCTGTCATCATCGTTTGTGAACTGTTTCGTACCACCCACACTGCCTCGACGTTGCTTACAGAGGCTCCGCACATCAAGTCCCTGTAACGGATGTCCAGCTGCTCCAGCTCATCGTACTTTTCCATCTCTTTCGCCAGCGAGGTTTGCAGCTCGTGAGATGGCATGGCTCTGATGTCCACCACTACACCTGTGTCTACCTGGTCGTAGAATCTGCCTCCAATTTGGCTCATGGTGGTTGGATCGTGGTATCTAGTTATACTGGTTAACAATAGGAACGCATCTTCCCCTCATGACCCTTCCTGGCTGAGATGACGTACCAATGGAGGCCCTCGTGTCGGATGTGCGTGCTCTGACTAGGATGAGAGAGAGGGGGGGTAGGATACGTTGGATAGGCCCCAACGAGGCGATGGTATTGGATGTTATGGAGTGGTCGGATTCACTGTCGCATGCGCTCAAAGAAAAGCATCCGTTTTTATTGATGTGTTTCGAGTCGGCACCCGATTCTCTCAGCGGATTTGGCGTTAGGCTCAAGCTCGACCCCACAGAGGAGATCTGCAGGAGAGTGGGCATTGCCTGTGTTGTGATTGCCATACTTTCAGCTGTGACTGCCTATTGCTTGGATCTGTTCAGTCGACGACCCTTCTACATCCCCATGCCATGAAGTCTGATATGGTGATGTCATCGTCCTCGTTGATGGACTCGTCCGACTCAGATTGCTCTGGATTCTCCATGTGCTCCTTCCACTTGGTTTCCATGGCTTCGGTCTCGGCAACGAGGGATCTGGTATCGATGATGGAGCACAGGATTTCGGGGTCGATGTCTTGGTTGTGTTGCTCTGCTATGAGTTGGCAGTATTTGTGCAGCTCAGTATGCCCATGGATCTCCTCCACCTCTCCTTCCCTCCTTTCCAAATAGATGGGTTTGGGAGGCCAGGTCTTGGTCAGTCGCATCACGTCCCTCGGTTCCATCCACTGTCCAGGTGGGAGGCGGACTCGTCGGCGTTGGATTTGCAGATGCAGTGCCATGGATTGGGGAGAAGCTGTAGACTTGGCCGCAAGGGTAGGATTCAGGTCATTTTTTTTTTAATATAAAATCCACAGCACAGGCCATGCAAGATGTGGACTGTACATATCATCTTACTCATTGTCATACCAGCCATAGTTACGTTAGTGGTTGACCTGTATGTAGGGTCAAAAGTGACACAGCAACTCCCTCAATATAAAAGGTAACTGGGTGAGGACAGCAAGAATGAACTGTCTTCCTTTCCTTCTGCTCGCCTTGACGACGCTGGTTTCCGCTGATGATGATCACCGCCATGACGATACCGGTTACTATGGGACCCTTGGGATGATTCTCTTGGTCATCATCCTGATTTGCTTTGTCGCCGCCGTCAGCTACACTCCCATGCCTTTTGACTATCAGAGCTTCTATGGCGGTGGAAGAAACGAATGTAAGCCACAGGAGATCAACGTTCGCATCCTTCGTGGCGATTCTCTGCCCATGAGCGACTGTAAACACCAGACATTGGTGCAAGGTCCCGATGGGAATATTTACCTTACAGATGCGGGGGTTTAATAAAGTATTTCCATTGCATTTGAAAGTAATACCCTATAAAGGTATACCAGCCGTCTAGTGTCACGATGGATCACGACCTAGCTGAAGCGTTGCGTAAAGAGATTCAACGAACCGAGAAAGATTTAGCGTTGATAGCATCTAGGATGGACCCATTGGAGAGGGAGATGGCAGAGAAGGAGTTCAACGCCAAGGTAGAGCGTGCCCGGCAGCGGCGGAGGGAGAAAGGGGGGGTGGGCCGTTGACACTATTTAAGAAAGGTGAATACTTTGGCTCAGCGATGCTCAGACAATTTGACATAGAGGAACACGCCGCTCATAAGGTGGCGGCTAAGGACTCTGTTGTCACTCAGGCGCAAAGCTCCAGTAATATTTTGGATATCGACCCTGAAGCGAACGATTGCCACACCTTCTTCGGAAACAGGAAGCCCTTTGGTTCGCAGAAGATGCACTACACGGCATCTGCCTTGTCCTTTGTAACCAAAGCATTGGTCGCTGGTAACTTCGGGCGCACTGAAATCATAAATGCTTTGCACCACTTTGATGGGAAGAACTCTCGTGGACTGGATGAATTGAAGAACACTTCGGAACGAATGAGCTGGCACAATGTTGTGGACCATGCATTTAATGCTTACATGAAGTTGTCTTCTGCACAGAAGGATGCCTGGAAGGATATTTACAAGAAGAGCGTTCCTAAAAGTGTCAATGCGAAGCACGATACCAAGAGGGTTATTACAGAAATCTTGACATATTTCAATCATCACCTTGGCCAGTCTCGCAGTAAAACGCCGTCCGACCATCACAAGAATCTGGATCATATGTGGCCCAAGGGAAAACCTCGTGAAAAGGGGGGTAAGGGACGCAGTCTCAAGAGGGGGGGCAAGGGTGGAAAGAAATCCAATCGACGCAATGACAGTCAAGACTCGTCGGTATTGCACTCTTCCCATGCACAGCTATTGCACCATCGGCATGTTGCCTCCAGCACCCCTACTAACCACGTGCATGGAAGTATGGATCCCAGCGACGAACATACGCGGGCCAGTGTGGACCTTGTCAGGTTGTTGGCCTCCAATCACTTTGCATATGAAAACAAAAACCTGTTCCAGATGCACCATATCAACCAAGATCTATTCTGGGTTCCACTGAAGCAGTTCGACAATATTAATGACGGTGCTGCGAGGTATGCAGTGGCATTGAGCATGGACATGCAGATTGTCAATGTGGCACTTGAAATTTACATGAAGCAAGCCAACAAACTCCAGTGCGCGCAAACTTTTACTTGGGCTATGAAACAGATCAAGGGCCTCAAGAACGTTTTTGCAAAGCTGCAGTCTGACACGTGGTTGAATGATGAGAAGGAGATTATTGAGCGTCTAGGCAGAGCATATATGTTTATGAATGCACAGAAAATGTTGGGTCACACCCCAACAGTAATGAGCATCCAGGAAGTTATTCAGTCAT
>CAIPTA010000180.1 GCA_903867855.1 Oligoflexia bacterium
GCCATACCAAGGTCTCGCTAAGGCTCTAAAGAAAAGCGATTGGGTAGATAGTCTTGCCGCAACTAATATTCTTCCCGAAGAAAAAAATATAGATAAGCCCACAATCATCGCACAAGAGCCAGCTGTTCTTGAGGCGCAAAAGCCAAAATTGAGAAAGAGCGCAGATTCTACCGTTGCGGTAAGCGAAATTCATCAAATGTTGCTCACCGTTCATAATGCGGAACAAAAGCTTTCCCAAATTAAATCGGCTCAGCCGCCGAGCGCGCCGAAAGAATTTTCCGCTGACAAAATATCCATGAAGGCCGCTGCAATCGGCGGCGCAGAAATTCATGGAAGATTACTACCCATTGGTTCTGGCGTGATGAATGGACACTTCGAAGTTGGACTTTACGGCGGAATAAACTCCTCTGGTCAGCCAGTTGGATATCCAATTGCACAACAGATTTTACCAACGGGAACAACTGATTTTGTGATCCCAACAAAAGAGCGTGGCGGATATCTATACGCAAGATACACAGCAGATGATGGGAAAAACGAAGAGCACTGGTTTGGAGCTCAACAAAACCCAATCAGCTTAATTGCGGGAGTTAATCAGTTCGATATTAGTTTTCACCCAATATCGCAACCAGCAAAAATAATTGCAGCCAGAGCCATGGAGCAGCAGTCAGAATTTAGAGCCCAAGTTCATGGTCATGTATCAACAATGTTTGTACATTCCGGTGGACCAGCGCTGCCGCAAGCTGGAGCAATAGTAAAACTAAGGGGCTCCACTATTGCGACGAATACAAATGCACAAGGCGACTTCGTGCTTAAAACTGGCGGTATTGATGGGCCTCTACTTATTGAAGTGGTGAAGGCCGGATATATGCCAACGATTGTTCGCGTAGGCCAACAAGAATTGAAAGATTCGCTTAACATCGAAATTGCGAGCAAAGATGCGATCGATCAGATGGCAAACAATTTAGGGATCCGTCAGTCGATATCAAAGTCTGTGCTACTTGGTAAGGCGCCCGTAGCCGGCCAATCAGCGCAACTTACGATGCATGCCGACGGACCATTCTATTTTTCCAAAGAAGGATACCCCGCGAGCCAAACTGATTTGCGCAGTACAAGTGCTGATGGAAGATTTATTTATTTCAATGTTGAATCAAGCGTTGGAACACTCGAAGTGGCAGATCAAGGAGAGATTATTCCTGCGGTAATCTCTGCCGTTGATGGCGGAGGATTGATCTTTAAGCAATTGCACCCCATGGATATAAAAATTAGGGGACGTCTACTGAATCCAATCCTCAACAAGGGTGCGGGAGCACCAATTGCTGGTGCGCACGTAAAATTCTCTGGAAGTACGGAATGGGCGACGACCGACGCACAGGGTGCATTCGAAATGAGTGCGACGAAAGCCTATCGCGGAGAAGACATTGCCATCGAAGTAAGTGCGGAACACTTTTACAATCACAGATATATTTATCATATTGGAGAAGACCCGGCTCAAGCACTTTCTGCACCAATTAGCCTCTTTGCCTTCCCCGCTAGCTATATAAACATGTTGGCAAACAGCGGTGATGTGACCCTCGATCCCTATGCGGGTGTAATTTTGGGGGGTGTTGGACACCGCGCTTTAAGACTAGATGCACTTGCCGAACATGCGGATACGAACAATGCCAAAGACTATTATTTTGATGCCCGCGGCGCACTAAAGGGTTCATTCGCTCAAACGGACAAAAACTTCGGAACTTATGTGATTTTTAATGTGCCCAAGGGAAGGGTTCTTCTCCATGGCCTAGATTCTGCTGGAAATCTTCGGTACTCGAATATTACCTACACGAGCCCCTCTACCATAAATGTAGTGGTGCAATAACTAGCTCTGGAATTCGTACTTTCGAAGAGTCTCGATAGCAGCCATAAATCCGATACGCACAATTTTTTCCATAAATTTTGAACTGAAATTGAAATGCTCACCAAAAAACATCTCATGATCTGTGGGGCGCGGATTAATGTATATGTATTGATTGTTTGGCTTAAGAGCGAGTTCTTCCTCGAGAATTGAGCAGATTTTCTTTCTTTGCGCTTCATTCATTTGTACAGATAGGCAGTATTCATTTACTGCGTGAAGCGCAGCCCGCTTCTGCTGTCTAAAGTAGAGTGCAGTTTGGATCTTTCTTTCGATCAATAGATAGATGGCCTGGATACCAATTGCAGTAATGCCAAACTTCGTTAGCGAACCGATTTCACGGGAAAAGTGATAGGGCTGGTGCGTATAGCTGGAGATGATTAGGTCGGAATCCATCTGCTCGGCGACATTAACCGAAAGCGTTTCACGGATTTCCCCGTCAAAAAAATAGATTACCTTTCCTTTACGATTTTTAATCCCATAAGGGGAAAAAATTGGCGGAAGCGCAATCGAAGCGGCAACGGCGTCTGAGATGTTCACCGTATTTTCATAAAGGCAACGCGGATCATCTTTAGGGGGATCTAATATATATTTATTAAAAATAACCCGCTTAGAGTGATTGAGTTGTGTGGCAACAATGGCAAGATCCGCCACATAGTCGGCAAAATTATTCGAAGGAAGAACATCGCGAATATAGGCCTCTACTCCGGTTGTGGTGAATAGGCCGGATATGGAGAGTAGATTTTGTCGACGATAGAGGAGATCTAGAGCGCTAGATGATAGTAGCCTAAGGCGCTTCGCAAAGCTTTCCTCCGCCTTTGCTTCATGTTGAGAGGCCTTTACGCTCATGAGGGTCGTATAGCCAAGTGGACGCAAGGTGCTCTTTTCCTTCCCGCCACTAAGGTAGGCGCGAAAAATCTGATCTACCGTATAACCGGCGGCAAGATAACTGGCAATTACGCTGCCCGCACTAGAGCCCACGTATAGATCGATATCCAGAGGGTTTCGCTTACGCTCTTTTTGCTTGGGTACTTTTAAGCCCCCGATAAAGTTAAAGCCCTTCTCCTGCAGGGCCAAACATACGCCCATGTGAAAGGCGGCGGCCTTGGCGGCGCCTCCGGAGCAAACAAAGGCGATTTTTTTTCTCGGACTTACAATGATTTTGTCGGGCATGGAAATAGTATGGGGGCATAAAGTTGATTAGTCAAAGGCTTGCCTTTGAAAGAAAAATATTGAATACTCAATGTATATGAATGGAATTATTGAGAATTCAACTTGGCTCCCGATTACAGAATTTGCGCAACGACGCGGCGTAAGCATTTCAACATTGCGCAGAAAAATCAAATCCAATGAGCTAGATTACAAAATGGAAGAGGGCCGTTATCTAATACGGTGTGACATCGAAGAGGCGGCGGGTGCCTCGGGTGCATATGCGTCAACGGATGCTTCAGGGTTATCGCGAGAAGATGTAGATTCTATGATTCAATCCGCCCTTGCCGCGAATTCGCTTCAGTGGCGGGCGATGGAGGCCCGCGTGGCGGGGCTTTCTAGGAGGCTCGAAATGTTTTCAGAGCAAATGGCCGAATTGAATATGCTTGTAAAAATTTTCGAAGAGCGACTCGATGAGCGCCAGTAAATGGGGTTTGGTGTCGTTGGCACTGGCCGGCGCGCTTGTTAGCGGCGCTGCTTCTTCTGAATCCAAAAAAATCAATAATACGGTTTATCAAAAATCGGAAGAAAGCGTAGATAAGCAGCTTCGCCTCAAGAAGGTTTTATTGTTTCCGTCAGTAGACGATGTAAGTGGCGTGCTCGCGCCCCAACTCGATGCTCACTTGCAGCACTTATTTGCCGGAAAGCCACGCTTTGAGTTAATTCGCGATCCAAATATTATTCGTGCGCTCGGATCAGACGACGCCTCGTATTTGAAAATTGCTC
The DNA here is from genome assembly GCA_903867855.1 of Oligoflexia bacterium. Taxonomy (GTDB): domain Bacteria; phylum Bdellovibrionota; class UBA1018; order CAIPTA01; family CAIPTA01; genus CAIPTA01. Next base: position 3,827 of record CAIPTA010000180.1, read on the forward strand.
AAAGCGAGCGAGTACACCAAGAGGCCGCTAGAATTAGTGGTGCTGACGCAACGGTGGTGCTGAGAACGAGAAGTGTGGCCGGCATGATAGAGATGACTCTTGACTGGAGAGATGCCTCGGGAAAACTTTTATATTCTGAATCCAGCTCATTGCCTGGCTCGTCCTCTTTAGATGCGCGCTCTGCCATGATAGCCAACTTGCTGAATACAATTGTTAAAAAAATTCCCTTCATTGGAACTGTTACGGGCCGAACCGGACAAACGTTGACCCTAGATCTCGGTAGGGACACGCTCTCTGTTGGGGACAGCGTTGATTTGATTCGTTTGGTTTCCCTGCAGCGCCATCCACTATTGGGTGTGGTGGTTTCTACGGACTATGCGAAGGTTGGAACCGCGCGCATCACGAGCGTGGATCGCGTATTATCTTTTGCTGAAATTGTGGAAGAGTCTGTGGGAGAAACTATTCGTCCAGACAATAAAATTGTGGCGGTACATGCTCGTGGTCAGTCTGAGTTGCGGCAGAATAACACTAAAAGTGAAGAGCGCTTCAAGATAGAGAAAAAATCAGATGATGCAGAAACGCAGGGCCTTCATGGTGATTTTGATCAATCTGTGCCGCGATTTGGTAACCTTTATCTCGACCTTCAATATGGATCTATTTCTTATAATCAAAGTGTGAGCTCTACCACCACCAGCCTATCGGGCAGCGGGGTGGCCGTCGATCTGGGCGGAGAGCTTTGGGTTACGAAGGAGTGGATCCTACAACTTGATCTAGCCACATTATCTGCAACACCCACGGGAACGCAGTCGGGGTCAAACCCAGGCAGCGGGACTTTTTCTGAGGGAAATGTTTCCAGAAAAGATATTGATGTGGCAGTGGGTTATCGAGTGTTTCCCGTTGGAATTGCGTCGTCTACGAATCTAACCGTGTCTGCTGGTTATCAAAAAATAAGCGTGAACGCATCAAC
>CAIPTA010000181.1 GCA_903867855.1 Oligoflexia bacterium
CAAAGCCTTTTACGAACTTTGACGCGAGAATGAATATGAAAGCATTGATTATTAATGTGAAAAACCCGAGCGTCAGTATGGTGAATGGAAGCGTGAATAGGATTATGACCGGTTTGACGAACGCATTCAGAAGGCCGAGGACAAGAGCCGCTACAACTATAGATCCCCAGCTATCGGCGCTTACGCCGGCGACAATGTGTATGATTATGAAGAGCGTGAATATATTTACAAGCCATTTTATCAGAAAATTTTTCACTTCTTTAGTCTACTCTCCAATTATTTTAACCAGCACCCTTTTCCCGCGTGCCTAGTTTTTTCTTAATTGCATCAGGAAGTGAGGCCGGATCTTCTTCACTGAAATCGGCGCTATAATCGCTATCTCTCGTGATGCGGAGAATCCCCATTTTTTCTTTGCCGGGTAACATAGGATCTAGATGCGAAAGAATTAGATCATCAAGAAAAAATATGCATACGCCTTCGTTCTCTACTTCTCGCCAATGCAGGAGCGGAATGGAACTGGGCACCTCAAAGTAAAGCTGCTCATGCACATAGGCAAGCAGCTGGAGATTACGCAAATCTTGTAGGGAGGCGCTATCAAAATTCGACTTCATTTCCAAGAGAGGCAAAATTTCTTTTTCAAAAATTTCTTTACCCACTTGAAAAGCTTTCGAGTTTTTCGGGGGTTTTACTTGAAAGAAGATTTTTTCCTTAGCAGCTTCCTTTCGAAGCAGGGAAAAAGTGCGATACTGCTTTACGCCAAAGCGAGCCACACTATCTAAGAGCGTGCCGTGGATTCGCAATAAATTATCTTTATTTTCATCGATTCGCGTGGAGCTAATGGATCGCTGGAGCGAAGCGAATCGAATCATAAAAAACTCATCAAGATTGGAGGCGGATATAGCCAAAAATTTTAATTGCTCTAGGATGGGGTTAGATCTGGAGCGAGCCTCGGCTAAAACACGCTCATTAAACTGAATCCAGCTCAAGTCTCGGTGAATGAACGGTCGCTGCGGATCGAGCATTAAAAAGGGCAGAGTTGGATAGGGTAAGGAGCTCATTTCGAGCTCCAGTATAGTACCTATGTGAATAAGGATGAATGGAAAATTGTGACTAACTTAAAAATGACACAATATTGACTAGAATTTGTTCTAGGACATAAAGTAGTCGCTAAACGAACGGAGTCCGAGGGCATCCAGATCAAGTTTTGCCTCACTAGAGGGCTCCGGAAACTTATCTTCCACGTAGTAGCCATGAAAAGGGGAGAGGTAGATCACTTCGCCGGGCTCTTTCGGACGTTGATAATTCAGTAAAGTTCCGCCAGCGGCGAGGCAGTGATTCAGGCAGGCAGAATCAGACAGAAGATACTTAGAATTGGTGTCGAGCACATAATAGCCGCTGAAATTAAATTGCGAGCGAACTGCTTCATAGTTTAAAAGCTGCACTTTTTCCCCAAAAGCATTCATGTAGAGGCTCACAAAGTTAAAGGTATACACATCATCATTCTGGGCGCGGTAATCCACGATGCGCAGCGGAGTAAAAAGAGCCACCTCCGTAATTTTCTTAGCTCTAGTTTCGAAGGCATTGCAAGCATCGAGAAGTGCAGATCGCGTATCCTCTAAGCTTGAATACTGAGCGCACATGAGGCTAGGCACCAATAATTTTGTTGGTGTGGGATCATCCTTCAAAGCGATTTGTGTTCTTGTTTTGGCGAGCTTTTGCCAGGCTTTCGGAACGATTGCCGCGAGATCACGATCAAAGAGGAGCGTGGAGTCGATCGATTTGGGTGGGCTAGGGTGCTTTTCAAAAAAGTGGAGGAGCGGAATGAGGCCATCACGTACCACCCAGCGCTCCGATTTATTTAAAATAGAAAAACTTTCTAGGTCTACCAGAAAAATGCCAGGGATATGGGAGTTGTACGCATTGCTATGGGGGCTGCATACATGAATATAGCGATGCATCCATTCGTGATGGTGCTGCTGGAAGCCAGGATTCAGCTCTGTGTGCTTTACCTTTTTCTTGGTCGCCGTCCAGTTGGAAATTAGTTTTGATTCATTTGCCATTTTTTTGCCCTGTATAGTGAGAGTAGTTTAAGAAGTAATAGGGATCTTTACAAGATGCTTCCGAATATATCCAGCCACCAAGATCCTTGTTGATCAAGCGCGAGTGAACCTGCAATTTGCCTGAAAAACCAAGAAAGGGGAGGGCGGGTTTCAGTAAAATTGTCTGTAGCTGTTTTTTTATCGCGAGGGGGGAAAAACTTTTGGCGAACTCTTTGGCAAAGATGGATCGTTGGCGCTGTAGCGATTTCTGCTGCTTAAAGTAAAGCTTTAGGTCTGAGCGGAATTTCGTTGTCTGAATCTCAATTCCTCGTTTGGTGATTTCCACAGGAGTTAGCTGGCAGTTTTTTCTTTCAAAATCAGCAAAACCACCCCAACTGGAAAGGAGTGATGGGAGGCCCGTAGCTAATGCTTCTGCGGGCGCCATGCCAAAATCTTCATCATGATAGGTAGACCAGCAAACAAAAGTATCTGCCGCATTATAGATTTCTTGCAGCTCAGAATGAGATTTGTGGCCGAGGTATTGAATGCGTTTTTGTTGGTAAGAAGGAATATTTTCTAAAAAATCTAGGTATTCTCTCTGGTAACTAAATCCATGCTTGCCGCCTCCCTTGAAGAGCGGGGCTGTCATCGTATCGAAAGTGCCAGCCAAGATAATTCTAGCCTTCTTCCCTTTGCTTAAAAAATTTTCACAAATATCTTCCAGCATGGGCACCACATTTTTTTGCGGAGTAATGCGTCCGGTATATAGAATGATAAAATCATTTCCCCAATTCATGCGGTCGCGGATGCGTTTCCTTGCCTTTGGGTCAAAATAAAATGCTTTGGTGTTAACCGGAAAGGAGCAGCTTTCCACGGAAATCGCCGCGAAGGGATGCATAAAACTTCTCACCAAGTTTGCCTGGCGCCGGGAGGCACAAACAAAACGGCACGGATATTTTTGTATATGATTGTTGATAAGGAGCCAAGTATTGGGCTCAATACTGAAATTACCGTAGAGATGAAAAACGAGGCTCGGCTTGTTTTTATCTAGGGCAAATTCTTTCGTGATGGCTTCCACTAACTCCTTAAAGTGTTCCGCGATATAACCGGCAAATATAATAGTATCAGCGCAAATTTCACGAATCCTTCGCACGGTTGCGAGATTTTCTTGATAGTCGTAGGAGCTGCTCACTTCGAGATGATTCGGCTCAAGCAAAGAATAGGCGGATTTTAGGTTGGCGAAGATAGAAACGCAGCTCTGCCATTGAATAGGAATATGGGATTTTACAAAGGCAATGCGCATCGTTTTCACTTTCCAAAAACTATATCGCAAACTGTTCCTGAACGCATTTTCTAGATTTCCTGCGCCGCGTCTCTCTAATAACAATTCATTGCGCTTACAACGCTTTACGCTACACTAGAAGAAACAAATGGCCCAAGAAAGGACTATCATGAAACTAACAAATCTACTTGTTATCGCAGTTCTCGCAATGTCAGCCGGAGTGGCTCACGCAGATGGAGATTCTTATGCTCCAAAGAAGAGACGTAAAGCAGCTCCTCAACCAACAATGGCGGCTCCTGCCCCAGCTAGCACCCACCAAAATCAAGCTGGTTGCGGTCTCGGTTCGCTTGCAATCCAGGACAATGGAAAATGGTCGCAAGTTGGCGCTTCGATCTTGAACGCTACTGGTTTTCAATCGATTGCCATTTCCTTCGGTACTTCGAATTGTACGGAAGATGGCGTAACCCAAGCTTCCCGTGAAAAAGAAGCTTTCATTGAAGCGAACTATGCTGATTTGCAGCATGATGTGGCTAGTGGTTCCGGCGAATACCTAAGTTCCTTGGCCAGTCTCTATGGCTGTCAGCCTGCTTCTTTCGCTACAATTGCGAAAAAATCTGGTGCTTTCGGAGAGACGAATCCTGATGCCGCTGCTACTCGCCTTGATGGCAGTGTAAAAGCAGACGCTAGCTGCCATAGCTAATTTGAACTGCTACTAGGTTTCGGGCCGAGTGTCTGCTAGGGTTTTTCCCTATGTGGATATCGGCCCTTCTTTTTTTTAGTCTAAGCAGTTTTGCTGCTCCATTAGACGCAAATATCGATCCGGTTTGGCTACGGCTCTTGCATTTTCAGGGCAGCAAAAGTGAGGCAGAGGGTCTTTTTCTCTCTCCGCTGGGTGATCGCGATCCAGCCGCTGAATTGCAAGCCACCATTAAAGCCTTTCAGAGTGATCCAAAATCTCAGTGCCGATTTCCAGCGCGTCTCCTCTATTTGCGATCCAAGGCCGCGATAGTTGATTTACCCAAAATCCAATGCCCAGAGTATGAAACCTGGCGCGATAGCATCCACGCAACGGGCGTGGAATTAATTTTCGCTTCTGCGTTTGTGAATAGCCCTTCTTCCATGTATGGCCACACCATGCTGAAATTTTCTCGTGGTGGGAAAACAGCGGGAAATTCCTTGCTGGATTATACCTTAAGCTTCGGCGCTGACACTGGCACGAGTTCTGGTTTTTCCTATATGTGGCAGGGCTTGCTCGGTAAGTTTCGCGGTTTTTTTGCCACAGCACCTTTTTACTTGAAGGTGATGGAATATACTCAAATCGAGAATCGTGATTTTTGGATCTATCCGATTCATCTGAATTCAGAGCAGCTCGAACTCTTATTAGCCCATGTTTGGGAGCTAAAAAATGTGGGCTTTCGCTACTATTTTTTGAAAAAAAATTGCGCCTATTTTCTCTTGGAGCTCTTGGAAGTGGTGCGTCCGCAGGATGAGTTTGTGAGCCATTTTCCCCTTTGGTCTGTGCCGATGGATACGATTCGTATTTTGCAAAGGGCGGATCTTTTGGGAGTTCCCAGTTTTCGTCCTTCCCGTTTTGAAACTTTGAGTTTGGCTCGCAAAAATCTATCAGGAGAGGAGAGTAGGCGGGCGAAGCTACTGGTAGACAATCCATCCGAGCCCGTTGCAAATGATTCTTCTGCGACCTTGCAGGCCGCCTATGAGTATTTCCGTTACCGCTATAGTTCACAACCGGATAGCGAGGCTAAGGCTAAGATTCAGCATAAGATCCTTACGGCGCTTTCTGCTCTGCCGCCTACTGCAACGGCAAGCGTTCCTATTCCCCGAGCGCCTGATCAAGGCCACTTCAGTTCTAGAGTTTTTCTTGGTGCTGGGATTAATAGACAAAACTCATTTAGTGACTTTGGCTATCGTGGCACGCTTCATGATCTACTCGATGATCCCGGTGGCTATGAAGATTCGAGTGAGCTCACCATGGGGGATTTTCGTGGCCGAGTGGAAGCTGGGTCAGTTTATTTAGAGCATTCTGATGTATTGCGAATACGCTCTATTCCTGCTCGGGATAGTTGGATACCGAAAACTTCCTGGACGGTGCGTCTCGGCACGGATCGAGCCAAGGATTTCGCCTGTGCTTCTTGGCATTGTTTTTATGCCTCGCTGGAGGGAGGGCCCGGCCTAAGCTTTAGCTTGCTAAGCACTAAACTATTTTTATTAACTGAGCTAGAGAGTGATTTTGGGGCTCCCTTTGCGAAGCACTCGCGAATTGGTTTTGGGCCCACCTTGGGCTGGCAGTTAAATCCCTTTGAGTGGTGGCGCTTTTTATTTGAATGGGATCGGCGTTTTGATTTTCTCGGGGATGCGCGAGGCTTATCTCGCCTCTCGGGAGAGCAATCCATAGTGCTAAAAACAAATTTAGAGTTTCGCCTGAAAAGTGAAATCGATCGCGGCTATCGTGAAGCGCAGGCTAGTGTTTATTTGCTGTTTTGAAGATAGCGATCGCAAAAAGCATTCAGAGAAACAATTGCACCCTGCATTTGCTTTTTCACGGCCTCCTCTTGTAGCTCGCCAGATGGGGTGAATGCGGTATGCGCATTTGGGCAAAGCACTTGCTCGGGTAATACCCAAGCTTTGATGCCCGAAAGCAGTGTTTTTAGTTGGATGAGGCCGCGCACGCCGCCAAGGCCTCCCGGACTCGCCGCCATCAGCACAATCACTTTTCCTGCCCAGAGATTTTCCGGTTGCCGTGTAGCCCAGTCGATTGCATTTTTGAGTGCCGATGAATAGGAGCCATTATATTCCGGTGAAGCGATGGCGATCACTTGAGCCTCTGCTAGCGCTTTACGAAAGCTCTCGACTTTTTTGGCGTCCGTCGCCTCTGTATCCTCATTAAAAAGAGGCAATTGCAGCGCGCTAGGGTCTAACACCTGGCAATGAAAATTTGGATCTGCATCCAGGAGCTTGCCTAGGGCACGAACAAGTTTTAGATTATAAGACTGGGAGCGCAGGCTGCCACTGAAGGCCAATACTTTCTTTTGCATGCTTTGTACTATAACGAAAGCAGCACTTTCAGGCAAGGAGTGGGAATGAAACAACTAACGCTCAACCAACAATTGGCGCTCATGCCCGTTTCGATTCCTGAAACTGTGCTCGATTTTTTGGAAGATTTTAATTTTCCGAATGCAATGCATACAGATGTTGCCAAAGAAAGTTTAGACACCGAGTTTTGGCGAAAAAGCAGCGCGGATATCGTAAAGCAGTTGGAGGCCTTTCGTGCGGCGAAGGGAAAAGTGATTTCGGTGGAAATTTCCGCTGGCGGACGCGAACTCTCCGGCGCTTTTCTTTGCAAGCTAACTTGTGAGCTTGGTGCTTGCGGCGTTGGATTGATGACGCGCATGAAGGAAAAGCAAATCTACAAAATCATCTTAGAAGCGGAAAGCTACTCAGAAGATTCGCTGCGCAATAAATTGAAGGAATAGGCCGGCACTAGATTCAGATCAGCTGGCGGAATACTATCCCATACACTCACTAAAAAACCGCCTCCTCCAGATCCAGTGGGTTTCACCGCTCCTGCTCCCGCGAGCTCTAGCTTCTTGGCGGCCTCTCTGGCTTCTTTAGGGAAAAGCTCCCATTGTTCAAAGCAATCACGAGCCTGGTGCATCGCCATTTTTAACTTCGCATATCCCTCAGCGCTGGCCAGCGCCTCTCTGCCCATGCTTACTGCGTGGCTCATCTGCTCATCTAAATCGGGCCGTTGAAGCGCTATCACTTTTTTCACGCACTCTGCGGTGCTGGAACGAAGCTCTGTATCGGAAAGATAAAACTGTACAGGGCAGGCAATCGAAAGCGCTTCGATTTTTGGCGGATTGCCGCGTTCAAAATAAATTGGTCTCCCTTGGGAAACGGCGGCAATATCAATTCCGCTGGAGCTGCCGTGAAAATGATTTTCAATCTGCAGGGCCAAGGAGAAGATTTTTTCGGCTGGCAGGCATTTAATGTCTACTAGGAATTCGCAGATGGCTACGGCAAGGGCCGCAGAACTTCCGAGACCTGCGCGAAGAGGAATCGAACTATTTACCGTAAAGCGAAAGTGTTGTTGAAATTTCGTTCCCAGAAATTTTTCTGCGATCTGTAGGCTTTTGAGCAGCGCCGTTTCAAGTTCTTCCGAATCAGCGCTCACGGAAAGCGATTGTTCTTCTCTTCTCTCCAAGCAATGCAGCACTAATTCTTTGGAGGAGAGGGGGAAAACTAGGGCACCTTTGCCCCGCACCACCGCATGCTCACCCATTAGAATCCATTTTCCGGGCGCACGAAAATTCATTAGGCGCGGCTCGTGAAATACTTTGGAGTAAATTTTAGGTTTTCCTGGAGTTTGGCGAGGAGTTTTTCTTTATCCCCAGCTGGAATGAGCAAATGCACATTCGGGCCAGCATCAATGGTGGAGATGGGTCCCCAGTTTTCTTTTTCCCAAAGATCTTCCACAAATCGAAGTACAGAAAGTGTTTCCGGGGCGAAATAGAAGAAGGGCGGCGTGCTGGTGTGGAAGAGGCTGTGCATATCCCAAAGTTCTGCGTAGGAAATCTCTGCGAGACGCTTGAAATCACCGCTCGCGAGGGCGCTAAGAGATTCCTGCATTCGCTGCACGGAGCGATCAGTGCGGCCTGCAAATAAGGGAGAGCTTTTCACGCGGGTGTGGGCTTGCGAGCTAGAAACTTTTTTGAAGCCTGCGTCTAATACCACCACCACATCTTCCAGTTCTGGGAGCTTGGAGGGGGGCACAAATATTTTTTCTCCCTCCCATACACACCAGGGCGAGAAAAAGGAGCGGCAGGAAGAGCCCGATCCTGTGCGCGAAATCATGGCGAGTTTCTCTGCTGATGCTAATGGCTTAGATTGTAATTCACTGAAGGCGGTATAGGCCGTTTTGGTGAGAGCGGCGAAGCTGGAGGCTGAACTGGCAAGGCCAGCATCGCTAGGAAAATTATTGCCCGAACGAAGCAAGAAGGCCTGATGAATGGATTCTTGTTTTTTTAGCCGCTGAAAAAAATCCAAGAATCTTTGGGTAGACTCTCTTCGTAAGGGAGCGGAGCCAGGCAGCGGATCCCAGGCATCGTCGCTTCCTTCCGGCAAGAGGCTTAACTCCACCGTGGTGCGGAAATTCGCGAGCGTCATGGAGAGAGAGGGATTAGTGGCGACATTTCCGCCGCCCTCTCCCTTACCCATATATTTAATCAGGGCGATATTGGAGGGGGCACTTTCTTTCCATTGTTTGCTCATACGTTTCTATACCCAGCTCTGGTAAATTTTGCTGAGCTTTTTTTCCTGAATCCAGGGCTCTGGAAGCGGTGCGGTAGTAATGGCAAGGATCACATCGGCTCCCATGGCGCCGCAGCCCTTCGCGGCCACTGCACTTAGATCTTCATAGAGCGATTTTACTAAATCCATCGTATGAACGGTTTGTAGGCCGGCCTTCGTGAGCGCCTCCCCGTATTTGCGAACTGCGACCACGAATTCCAATTTATTCTCTTTTTTGAAGGCTTCAATGCCTGCGCTGGCAATTGATTTTAGGGAATCGGGCACAGTTGGATTTGTTTGTAGGTGTTCGTGGGTATTTTGTTTCACTCCCGTGTGGAGCACGGTGAGGTAAAGATCTTCCTTCGGGGAGGGGAGCCACTTTGAAAGTTGATTGTTTTCCAGCGAAATATGCACGAAGGCTGCGTGATTTTTGCGACCATAGGCCTGGGCCAGCACATCCACGCCAGAGCTAGTTTTCGTGAACTGGCGATAGAGAAAATGCAGTTCCCAGGGAGTAGCCTCTGGATAACGGCTCAAGGCAAGACCCAAAAATTCTGCTCCGGAGGCGCCAAAACCGCCGCTGCCTTTATGTGGATCTATAAATGAAATTTGTTTCGATTTAAAGAATTCGCTTTCCTGGGCGTAGAATTTTCCCGCCTCGCTCATGGGGTGGAATGGGCTTGTGGTGGTGCCGTCTGCGATTTGTAGCTCAAATTGGGGAGGCGAGAGGAGCATGAAGGCATCGCCACCTTGGAGCACGGCGTATTCGCCGAGAAGAAATGTTTTGCTGGGAAACTTAAGACTTATCACCGGAAGGGCGCTCGAGCGGAAGCTTTGCACGAATCAAGTCTAGAATTTCTTTGGCGCGACTCATCGTGATCGCTTTTTCTTTCTTTAAGATCGCCACGAGTTTCTCTCGCAAGAGTGGCATCTCCAGAGGCTCGGCTCCAGCGGCGATGGCGAGGTTAGTGGCGTGGAGACTCATGTGTCCTTTTACGATTCCCACGGTGGAGAGAGCGCGCAAGGCACCCAAATTTTGCACGATTCCCACAGCAGCAATGATGCGCGCTAGTTCATCGGCGTGTTTCGTGCCGAGGATGCGAAGACAAACTTGCGCAGTGGGGTGAAGCTTGGTTACTCCGCCCACGGTTCCTACCACGATGGGAGCTTCGAAGCGTCCGATAAGGGTGCCATTCTCGAAACGCCATTTCGTTACCGGCTGATAATCGCCGCTGCGAGTGCAGTAGGCGTGCACACCTGCTTCTACGGCGCGCCAATCATTACCGGTGGCGATGAGCACAGGGTCGATGCCGTTCATTACACCTTTGTTATGTGTTGCAGCTCGGTAGGGGTCCATCTCGGCGAAGAGAGAAGCTTCCGCGATACCTCGACCAATCGCAGGCTCGAGGCCAGGAATTTTTACTTCTGCCCAGGTAAGTTTCGAATCCACTAAGTTGGAAAGGATGCAAAGGCCCACGCGCTCGCCTGTCCAATTTTCCAGGTAAGGTTTTACGGCTTCACAAACTTGGTTGATAAGGTTGGCGCCCATGGCATCGCAAGGATCGCAATACAGGTGGAGCACCAGCATCTCTCCACCATCCGGACGGGGAAGGCTTCTCGCAGAGATGCTTTGCACTCCGCCGCCACGTTGCACGAGACCAGGTACGGAAGCATTCGCAATGCGGAGCAATTCTTCTTTTCGTTCTTCTAAAATTTTCAGGATGGGAGCGCTCGCGCTCACAGAAGGAAATTGTACCTGACCAATAATTAATTTCCCGGTGCTGCCAGTGGTGATTTCGCCATTCGGAAAAGAGCGAATCCATTTCGCAGTGCTGCTACAGGCCGCAACCACGGATGTTTCTTCGATTGCCATTGGAATTGGCACATCTCTGCCATCAATCCGGAAATAGGTAGCTAGACCCAAAGGAATGGGGAAATAGCCTACGAGATTTTCAATGAAGTGTTCGGCGCGATCGAGGTCGAGACCCGTTTTGCCTTCTAGCACATCGAGGTCGGTATCACTCAGGTGACACATTTGCTTCACGCGTTCTAAACGCTCTTCGCGAGTGAGCTTATGAAAGCCCTGAAATAGCAATTCTAGATTTTCTGCCACTTCGTCTCCTTTTGTAAGGCGGCAATGTCTTTGCTGCCTGTGCAAAATAACGCGATCTTTAATTCAAACTCGATACGATCCATCCAGGCGTGGAGGGTGGCTTCTCCGGAGAGGGCTGCTTCCAACACTGGTTTAGCAAATCCTACCTTATTTGCCCCAATTGCGATAGCTTTTGCTGCATCTAGTCCATTGCGAATGCCGCCGCTGGCCCATAGCTCAGGGCGCTTTTTTTGCCTGCGCCAATTGGATTTTGCGGCGAGTAGAGAGGCTACGGTGCTTTCGCCCCAATGGTCGAAAGTTTGCGAGGCGGCATGGAAAATAGTGCCGTTCGCCCGGCCACCTTCGATGCGTCCCCAATGGGTGCCGCCGAGACCGCTCACATCCACTGCGCCAAGTTTTAGTTTACGAATTTTCAGTAAAGTAGCAGGGGAAAAGCCCGAACCTGTTTCTTTCAGGATCACGGGAACCTTGCTGATTTTACATAATTTTTCTAAAGCCTTGATGCCGCCCAAAAAGCTCGGAGTGCCCTCTGGTTGCAGCACCTCTTGAAGCGGGTTTAAATGGATAATAATTGCCGCAGATCCGAGGTTTTCGATGAGCGCTTTCACTTTTTCGAGCGGTGTTTCGATGAGCTGGGAGAGGCCAAGGTTACTAAAAAAAAGCGCATTCGGAGCGGCTGCTCGGAGTCGTTTCCATTCTTCGTGAGCCTTAGGATCTTGTAATTCCCTGCGCTGGGAACCGAGCCCCATGGGCCAGCGCCGTTCAGAGGCAACCTTTGCGAGGCGAATATTAAGGGCTTCGCCGCCTTGGTGACCAGCCGTCATGGAGCTGATAAAGCAGGGGCTTGCCGCTTCGAACCACCAGAACTTCGTATGCAGAGAAATATCTTTAAAATCAAGCTCTGGGAGCGCATCGTGAAACAAGTGGATTAAGTCAAAACCAGAGTGTCCGGCGGCCTGCATGCTAGGGTCCATGGAGAGGCGAAGGTGATCTGCTTTCCGGGCTTCAAATCCATCTAAGTTCATGGTGTTTAACTTATAGAAGTTTCTAGCTCTTGTCGAGGCCGGGCGACTTGCCTACACTACTCTTTATGCAAAATTGGCTGGGTTTAGAAATTATTGGAAAAGATGCGCGTGATTTTTTACAGCGACTCACTACGCTCCCCGTTTCAAAGTATTCTCCTGGCGATGGGGCGAGGGGCCTGCTTCTCAATCCCATGGCGAAAGCTTTTGGTAGTTTTACTTTGCTCTGTTTGGCTGCCCAGCGCTTTGTGCTGATTTTCGAAACAGAAGAAGAGTTCACCCGCGTGAAAGAGGAATTCGAGCGGCTTCACTTTGCGGAAAATTTGGAAATGCGTGCACTGGGTGGTGAAGGTGGCGTGCTCCAAGAAAAAAAATCCTTACCTAGCTTCGTGTGCGAGGAAAATGGGAACTTTTTTTGGCGCTGGTTTAGTGATGATCGCGTGGCAGCTTTTGGAAAAAATTTGCCGGCGCTATTATCGTTCGAGGATACGGAATCCGAGCGAATCGAATTGGGTGAAAGTAAATGGGGCGCGGAATTTGGGCCAGAAGTGAATGTGCTCGATGCGGGATTATTCGATCGTCTACCTGGAAACAAGGGGTGCTATCCCGGCCAAGAAGTAGTGGAAAGATCTTTGAGTGTTGGGCACCCAGCGCGTGCAATGATCCAGGTAAAGGGCGATTGTGAACTCGGCGCTGCACTTTCGGTGGATGGGAAGGATGTAGGCAAGATCACCAGTGTTTCGCCCCGTGGAGTTTATGCCCTAGCAATAGTACAATGGAAGTATCGCGAAGAAATGAGTTTTGATCATCAGGGAAGGAAGATCGTTCGATGCCACAAGTGAAAGTGAACCACGAGATTGAAGGAAAAAAGAAGGATGTCTACAAGGCAGTAAAGACATACCTAAATGGCCGCGACACTTTAAAAAAATTAGGCGCTGATATCGATTGGGATGATGCAGGCCATTCCGGGGCGATCGAAGCGAGCAATTTCAAGGGAGAGATTGTAGTGGTGGAAAAATCAGGATCTTCCACCGTTACGATTACGATTGATCTTCCGCTCTTGCTCACGCCATTCAAATCGAAGGTGGAAGAGGAATTAAAAAAACATTTGGGGCGAGTAAAGGCCTGAATTGGATTAGGGGCCAGGAACGGGGTTCACGATAAAGTTTACGCCGTAGTTTCCTGGGTTGAAGGCCACTTGATGCTGCTTATCATTCGCGCTCGGCGTATAGAGCATATAGCCCATGATGTGCACTGTGGGGGAAATGCATTTGCCGGTGGTGGTGGGACAAATTGGTACCCACCAGAGCACTAGGCGAAAAGGGCAAAAGCTACTCGTTGTTGTATTTCCTACTTCGTTTGTGCCGCCGCCAGCCGCGAAGGGCGTTCCCGACCAGGTATTGCACTGAGCGCCAGTGAGAGTGAATCCCTTGGTAGTGGTGGTGCTTTGGTAGTAAACCGCGCCTGCAGTATTATACACATCAAAGGCACCCGTCACCGAGGAAGAGTAATAATTTACGGAGCTATTCGAGGCTACTGAAGGCCCGTTATTCGCAGGATTGGGCGCTTGAGCCGCGCAATCGGTATAGTTGATTAGGCAAGCGAAGGTAGTGCTATTATTGGCGCCCCATAGCGTTTTCTTCCAGCCTGTTGGGTTTTGTAGAATCGACACCACATCTCTACGAATCTGATTGGCTTGAAAGCTAATGCTGGAATTAGAATTTGTTTTGTTTAGGTTATCGATCAACTTGAACGAGGTAAGAATCACCACGGAGCTTAAGCCAACGGCGATCAGGGATTCCACTAGGGTAAAGCCTAAGCTATTTTTTTTCTTCACGGCTAACCTCAAATCAAAGTATTGGGAATTCCGCTCTCGGTTCCCGAATCACAAAAAAGGTGAGTAAACAAAAAAGTATGGGCCAAAGCCAAAAGGCCTTGAGTATATATTTGTTTTCTACTCTCAGATAAAGTTCGCCAAGGCCCCAAATAAAGGCAAAGAGGGGTAAATAGGCCACTCGATCCGCCACGAGGCTTAGCTTCATGAAGGGCACATAGAAGAGGCCGCTGATGGAAAGGTAGGTAGCAAAGGTAACGCTTAATAACCAATAGCGCTTTGCGAGCCCCCAGATAAAGAGGCCGAGTGAGGCTACGGAAAGTAAGAGAAATAGCCAATTGAGTCCGGCTAACGTTTGCTTTGTGCGCACGGGGATTTCCGTGAAGCTTAACGATCGCAAGAGATAGTAGCTAAAGGTGCGACCCTCCACTTCCAGTTTTTCTTTCATGGCTTCAGGGCTCTTGGCGAACTGATCCTGAAGATATCTCTCTTCATGTTTGATGGGGGCTGGGGGAGCTTCGGCTTTCACCGCTATTGGAGTAGTAAGGATTTTTTTACTTTTACGAATCTTGGCCGTCTTCTTGATGGGCGCTTCTTTCGTTGGGGCCGCCACAAGTTCAGCGGGTTTTGGGGGATTCGTTAAAAAGTAGCTCGCACTATGCTCCGCTTCCGTGGGGTAATCATAGATTCCATGGGAAACGAGGAAGGCAGAATAGACGCTGAATAGGAGTGCAGGCGAGGAGTGAAGTAAACTTTTTTTCCAACCCAAAATTTTCGCATTCTTAAAAATTTCCATTGGCGCCAAGAAAAAAGCATAGCTTTTAGTGATCATCATGGCCACAAGCAGAGCATTGCTGCGAAGGGGGGAGGCGGGCTTTTCTTCTAAAAAATCGCGCAGCCAAAAAGCGAAGAAAAGCGTGGAAAGCAGGCAGCCGATTTGGCTAATCCAAGTTACGGCCTCCACGGTGATGGGGCTTAGCCAAAAAAGGCTCGCAGAGAAGAGGGCGGCGGCAAAGGATTTTTTTCGTAAAAAAAGAAATAAACAAAATCCATTTGCCCAGTGAAGCAGAATGAGTGCGCTGCGATAGAGAGCGAAATTTAAATGGAAGCCTTGGTATAGCAGCCAGTAAACGCTATGAGTGAGCGGCCAAGCCTTGGTATTCATTTGGCCGCGATACCAGTATTGCAGTGGGTTCTGGCTACTTTTTATGAAGCTATTGCCGAAGATTAGCGAGTTGTCATCTACAAAGGCGCCATAGTGCAGGCTTGGAAAATACAATAGGAACAGAAGCGCGAGAGCGATTCCGGGCACAAAGTATTTTTGTTTAACCAGGGCTTCCATCATGGGTTTGGTGTGAGCACCAAATTCACTCCGTAGTTATTTGGATTAAAGGGCACTTTCTGGGCGGTATGGGAGGTGGGGGGATTATAAAGAGTATAGCCGAATACGTGCACCAGTGGATTTACGCAGCTCCCCACTGTGGTGGGGCAAATGGGCACCCACCAGAGCACCAATCGAAAGGGGCATTGCATATTCGGAGTAACAGTGGAAAAGCCTGTGGCGCCAGCGGTCGAAACCCCATTGGCCCAGTTAGTGCCGCATTGCTGGCCGCTGATATTAAAACCGCGAGCACCATCGGTACTGATGGGATAATAATTCACTCCAGAAGTATCATACACATCGAAAACGCCAGCCGGAGAGGCACTGGAAAATGTTCCCGATGCGGGGCCGTTCGTTTTATAGGCGCTACAATCGGTGCCATTTTTCACGCAGGCAAGCGCGGCATTTCCTTTGATGGTATGTCGCCATGCGGTGAGGTTGGAAAGCAGGATGGAGATTTGCTTGCGAAAGGCATCAGCCTGAGCGGAGTTCGCGGCAGCAGTGGAGGATTTGTTCATGGTGGTATTGAGCGACATCATGCCGAGTGCTGCAATAGACGAAAGAGAAACAGCCACCATGAATTCAATGAGGGTAAACCCCAATTTATTGGAAATTAATTTCATTTCTCCCCACTTTGCCCCAGAGTATAATTATAAACTAAGTTAAAGGGAATAACCAAGAGCGTGTCCTCGGGGAGACAGTCTGGCTGGAAACCGTGTAAAGTGGCGATGGAGTTTGCCGTGAACAGAAAATACAGAAAAAATGAATTTGGCTTCGCGCTGCCTATCGTATTGGTGATGATCGCCTTGATCGCCGTGGTTACGGTGTATATGATCAGTCGCTCCACGGCGAGTTCGAAACAATCAATTTATACGAATGGAACATTTCAAGGATCGAATATTATTACCCAGGTAACGAACCTAATTCAGGATAGTACCGCTTGGGATCATACCTTATATGCCAACGCAGCGATGAGTTGCCTGAAGTTTAGTCCGGGAGTGGATTGCTATGCCGCCTCGACTGCGAACGGCAGCACCTATGTGCAGAATGTTACCTATCCCACCACAATGACTGGCTCTTTCGTGCTGTACGATCGCTCCGGTAAAATTTTTTATGATTCAACGGCCGCCACGAATGGATTCGACTATACGGGGCAGCCTTGCCCGTATACCACGTCAAATAGTTATAGCAATTCGTCGAATACAAAAACCTACGGTGATTCCAGCGGACAGTGCCCCTTTCGATTAGTGCTATGGTGGCAACCTCATTGCACACCAGCCTCTTCTCCCTGCAACTTAAATAATGCCCACCTCGATTATTATACGATTTATGGCTACTTGCTCTTTTCGCCAGTGGGAAATAATACGTATAAAGTTCCATTTCGTCCGGAGAACTATAAAATCAGCATTAAAAAATCCACTACGGCAGCGAATGCTAACTATTGTTGTGCGATTGAGTGTAAGCGCACAACAGCCGATGCGGGCACGGCCTATGTAACCAAAACCATCGTGCAATCAGCAAATTGTTATCCGGGATCCTCGGAAGTGCCTTCCTCGATTTGTGGAGATGTATTTGCCGCGGATCCAGATGAGTGGGCCTATGATGGGAACGTAGTGACTAATTCTGGCACTTGTGCGGGCGGGTAAAATGACTGGAAAACTTGGAATTAGTGCGCGATTATTAACGTCATCATTGATGGCGATGGTTTGCTTTTTAGTGAAGATAGGTTGAATCCATGATTAAAAATATCAGAATTTTGTTTTTGTTTCTTTTTTCGGTTCAAGCAGGTGCAACGAGCTATGTGGGAATTGGAACGGCGTCTCCGGCGTCATTACTCACGCTTTACACAACGACAAATATTCAGGGGCTAGAGATTGATGGAACATCTACCGCAACTAATACGGTGAAAAGCCTTTTTCTTGCGAACGTTACTGCCGGATCTTATAATTCCATCACCCAAACCGGGGATCAAGGAATAATCTACATGGGGACGACGATAGGTACTCCCAAGGGTTTTTTCATCGCGCCTTGGGCTAGTGCCACCACAGGTCTTCGGCTCGATACTAATGGCAACGTCGGGATCGGCACGACCTCTACGTACGGAGCTCTAACTGTAGCTAATGGTACAGATCATACGCTTAATGTGCGTGGGGATCCCGTCTCATTCGGTCTGCCTGCTGGTCTTCTTGGGCCGATTCTTCAAGGCGTAAATAGCGCTCAAACTGTCCAAGAGCCGATCACCTTGGAGGGATCAACAATTAACTTGATGGGTGGAAGTGTGGGTATAGGTACCAGTAGCCCCTCTTATGCTTTAGATGTAACAGGCACCATCAGAGCTACAAATCTAATTCTAACTTCTGATCGCAGAGCAAAGAAAAATATAAGTAGTTTAGATGAAACAGAATCGTTGGAAAAATTGAGCCGATTGAATCCAGTTTCCTTTGAATGGAAAAACTCTGGCGAGGCTGATCTTGGTATTATCGCGCAGGAGCTTGCGGAGGTTTATCCTGAACTAGTTTTGAAGGATCAACAGGGCGCGCTTTCAATTCGTTCCACTTCTCTCATTGCTCCGCTCATTGCCTCAGTGAAAAAATTAAAGAGCGACAATGAACTATTGCGAGAAGAAAACGGAAAACAGAAATCGCGCCTCGATGAGTTAGAGAAAAAATTTAACGCTCTAGCAGCAAAAATAGAAAAGTAAAACTATGCTTCTTTCCCTGCTTATCACATTACTATCTAGCACTTTTGCTCATGCCACTGCTTGTGCGACCAGTGGTTTGATGACAGTCGCCTCTGGCGTTAATACTGTTTGCCAAAACAGTGTTTTAGGAACTCCTCAGGGATCATCTCTCGGCACTTGTGCAGGAACAACAGCTGGAACCACCACTTATTCGGCGGGTACCTACAAAGTATGTGATGGCTCTAATTGGTACGACATGAAGGGGAGTTCCATTGGCTCTTGTGTGGGAACTACAGCGGGCACATTGTCATACGTCTCAAATGCCTTTCAGTTTTGTGATGGTACTAATTGGTATAGTTTAACCTCTGGTACTGTGACGATTAACTTAACCTCTACTTCCTGTGATGGAGTTTATTGTAAATATGTGAGCAGTGGAGATGCTGATGCAAATGGATATTGCATCAGTAATGGGTATGCCTCCGCTGTTTCTTCTACCTCAGGCGGGAACGGTTGCAACGGCTGTTATTATGTCGATTGGGTGTCCAATGCTTGGAACACTCCATATCACAATTGCAACAGCTGTAATCAAATGGCTACGGTTACTTGCCAAAGTGGAACTCCAAGTATTCCTTGTGGCGAAGCAATTTACTCCACAGGTGTTGTAAGTAACTATATCGATGGAACTTGGGGGTCGATTAATGCGGGCTCTTGTCCGTACCCGAGTATGTATCAATTCCAAAACCTTGGCAGTCAGAGCACGGATCAAGGAGTGAAGCCTTTAGTCCGTTGTGGATATTGTGGTCCAGGGTCGGTGAACAACCCCTCAGTGACTTGCCTGAATAACTCAAATTGTGTGGCTCATTAAGGGAGCGCTTACTGTGAAAGCGCGGCTACTTCAGAAACGCCCAGTGTGCCTTCGATCACTACATTCTCATTTGCCTTGGCCTGCGAGGCGAGGGCGATAAATCGGGCGCCGATAACTGCTACTCTGATCATGTTTACTCCTGGGTAAAGTGCCGATGCCTGGGTATAGAGCATCGCGTTGCTCGTGGCTATGCTTACAATATTTTATGGATAGATTTTACTGGCGCTAGCTTCCGCTTCAGCAGCGCAGGCACCGGGCAGAGAAGGATACTCATCCAAACCGCCACGCTAAAATAGAGCGACATCCAAAGAAATTCATAGCCCCAATCTTTCACATCGTGAGTGACCATCCAGCGCGTGTTGAGATCTTTTATGCCATCCATAAAGCCTAGAAACTGCTTGCCGCTCGCAATATCCGCCTGATGACGACTCATGTACATGGGCACATCTACAGTGGCCATATACATCACATACATCGCGCACCCAATGGCACCGAGGATGATCGCTCTACGAAACCAGCCTTGAAAGTGTGAGCGAAGATCAAGAAGAGCCAACACGATCAAGAAATAGCTCACTCCCCACAATGATTCCTCCACGCAGTTGCCGATATAATTTGTGGTCACCACGGCATACCAAGAGCAAATTTCTGCCACACAGATAAGCGGCACAATCATGCGCGCAATTTTGCTCGTGAAATTTGCCTTACTCTCTTGAGCGAGAAAGGAAAGGAGCTCCGCCCATTCAGCCACGAAACAAAGTTCTGCGATTGTGGCTACAGAGCGGCCCACGAAAACGGAGGAGAGCCAAGTATCAAAGAGGCAAATGCGCTGCACATCTGCCCTCGGCAGAAGGGAGCGAAAGGCGCAGCCGAAAACATAGGCGCCAGAAAGGAGGAGGAGTTTTTTTGTGGTGGGATCCTTTGGGAGGCTTAGGCGGGCCTTTGTCCAAGCGCTACAATTTAGTGCGCTCACACCTACTAGAAAGAGCCACCAAATGGCCACAGGGTTTGAGAGGGTAATCCAGGAGAGATTCATTTGGTGAGCCTATAGAAGCATTTACTAAAGAGCCGGATATGTTCGAGCAGTTCTTTGCTTTCAATTTGGGTATAGATCGAGAGGTCTATTTTATAGGGTAGGAGTAGATCATCTAGCGCGGATTCTATGGCCAAGAGTTCTGAATTTTTTCTAAAGTTAACTTTGGCTCTAGAACCGTAAACCAGAACTTCTTCTACATTCGAAAATGCGCTAAAAACATCTTGAATGCTAGCAATGGTTTTTTCGCTGAGGCCAAACTCACTTTTCATGTATGTAAAAGGCTACTTAATTTTTGGGAAAGTTTTTCAAACTGGTCGAGATAGGATCCTACTACCTTTTGGATAATATCCTCTGCCGTTGGGCGATTATAGGTATGGGATGTTTGATTTCTGCTCTTGATCATTTCCATCCAGCAATCTCCGTCGCTCATTTGCTGAAGAGCTACTTTGAAGTTTTGGAAACGCTGCTGCCAGCGAATTTCTTGTCTCATGATCACGAGTATCTTTGAGTAAATTCCTTAGGTCAAACCCCGTGGGCCGAGCCCCTGAGCTCTTCTAGAGGTCGAAATGGAATACTTAGCAAAAACTAAAAAAAAGACGCTTGCAATGCGGCAAAAAACAATTACGCTAACGAATGTAAGAAATTGTCAGAGCAGTTTTCGTGGAGGAGAACTAGTGGGAAATAAACTCTTTGATGAAGTGAAAGAATTGTCGGGATTGCCGGATGAGGTTGGTGGAGAACTTCAGACGCTGCTCGATAAACGTGGCCTTGCGCGCGAGCAGATGACTCTTGAGCAGCTTCGTGAAATGCTCTCGGAATATTTGGTGGAAGTGAATCGTCAGATGGAAGCTTCGGATGCGCTCTCAGCGGCATTCCACGCCACAGTGCGATCCACAAAAGCGCCCACCCAGTAGTCTTCAAAAAAGGCGCGAAGATCCTTCGCGTCTTCAAAGGTGAAAATTTTCTTTCTGGTTTCTTGCCAGTCTTTTGTTTGCGCCACGTACCAGGCCAGGTGCTTTTTCATTTGTACGCAACCCAACTTCGGATTCATATGCTCTTCGATCAAATCGAGGTGGCGACGAATCAAGCGAAACTTATATTCGTGCTGTTCCCGCGGAGTGAGCGTGGTGAAGTTACGATCAAAAACCCAAGGTTTGCCGAGTGCTCCGCGACCAATCATCACCGAGTGACAGCCCGTTTCTTTCTGCATTCGCTCCGCATCCTCATAGGAGCGCACATCGCCATTTCCCGTGATGGGTAGTTTCACCGCTTCCACCACGGAGCGAATAATTTCCCAAGGAGCATGACCCGAATATTGCTGTGATCTTGTGCGCGGGTGCACGGCGATGGAATCCACGCCTTCCGATTCTGCAATTTGCGCGATCTCTACGGCGTTCACGTGGTGATCATCCCAACCACCGCGGATTTTAATGGTGAAGGGAATTTGCACCGCTTTGCGAATCGTGCGGAATACTTCAGCCGCTTTCAAGGGCTCGCGCATGAGCGCAGAACCTGCGCCAGTTTTCGTGATCTTCGGCACGGGGCAACCCATATTGAGATCGATTATATCCGCGCCTCTCTCTTCCATGATACGGGCCGCATAGGCGAGATCGGAGGGTTCGGCGCCGAAAATTTGGATCGCGATGGGTTTCTCTTCTGGGAGATAGCTCGCGAGGGAATAGGTGCGTTCGCTATTATAAACCAGGGCTTTGGCGCTAATTTCCTCGCTCGTGGTGAGCGAAGAGCCCAATTCCTTGCACAATAGCCGGAAGGGGGTATTGGAAATACCTGCCATTGGTGCGAGGCGGCATAGGTTTGTTAAATTATGTGGGCCAATGTTCATAGAAAGTGAAAAGGGTGTACAATAAAATTAGCTTCAGGTCTATCCCGACTAATCCGATATGTAGAATGAAGCAATTGCCTGAGAGGAGCCCTATAGTGAGCGACAGAGAACAGACCTCGATGTATATCCCAAATCCAATCGTAATCGAACAGACACCGAGGGGAGAGCGCCAGTACGATATTTACTCCCGCCTCATGCTCGATCGGATCATCTTTCTGGGCACAGAAGTGAATGATACCGTGGCCAACCTTATCATGGCCCAGATGCTTTTCTTGGAAAGTAACGATCCAGATAAGGACATTAACTTTTATATCAATAGTCCCGGAGGCTCTGTGAGCGCGGGTCTTGGCATTTACGATGTGATGAAGTTCGTAAAGTGCGATGTTACCACCTATTGCATCGGCATGGCCGCTAGCATGGGAGCTTTCTTGCTTTCTGCGGGCACCAAGGGCAAGCGTTTTGCGCTACCTAATGCTCGTATCATGATTCACCAACCCTTGGGCGGAGCTCGCGGACAAGCCTCCGATATCGAGATTCAAGCCAAGGAAATTTTGTACTTGAAGAAGCGTCTCAATCAAATGCTCTCCGACCATACTGGACAGCCGATTGCGAAGGTGGAACAAGATACCGACCGCGACAACTATATGAGCGCCGAAGAAGCGGTGAAGTATGGCCTAGTGGATAAAATGCTTACGCGTCACGAGTAAATTTTTGGGGGAACGATGAATAAGACTCCGACTGGAACCGGCAAAGGCGGCACACTTTATTGCTCTTTCTGTGGCAAAAGCCAACGGGAAGTGAAGAAGTTGATCGCAGGACCAAGCGTTTATATTTGTGACGAGTGTATTGATCTCTGCAACGATATCATTACCGAAGACGTTACCAAAGAAGCCCCTGGGGTAGCTGGCGCCAAGAAAACTGGCGTGGAAAGCTTGCCGAAACCAGAGGAAATCAAGAAGCACCTCGATGAATACGTGATCGGCCAAGATCGCGCCAAGCGAGTGCTCTCGGTGGCGGTGTATAACCACTACAAACGCATTAGTCAGCCTGGTGGAAAATCCCCTGGGGGTATCGAACTCGCAAAATCCAATATTTTGCTGGTAGGCCCCACTGGTTCGGGAAAAACCCTGCTCGCGCAAACGCTCGCGCGCATGCTGAATGTGCCGTTCACGATCGCCGATGCGACCACGCTTACTGAGGCGGGTTATGTGGGGGAAGACGTAGAAAATATCATCCTCTCGCTCTTGCAGAACTGCGATTTCGACGTGCAACGTGCTCAAAAGGGCATTGTGTATATCGACGAGGTGGATAAGATCACCCGCAAATCGGAAAACCCATCCATTACCCGCGACGTATCTGGGGAAGGCGTGCAACAAGCGCTCCTCAAGATCATCGAAGGTACGGTTGCCAATGTGCCGCCCAAAGGGGGACGCAAACACCCTCAGCAAGAGTTCATTCAGGTAGATACCTCGAATATTCTCTTCATCTGCGGTGGCGCTTTCGTGGGTCTCGAGAAAACAATTCAAAACCGTATGGGCAAACGTGCCATGGGTTTGAGCACGAATCACAAAGAGAAAAAATTGCTCACCGGCCAGGAACTCTTCTCTGGCTTGGAGCCTGAGGATTTGGTTCATTACGGCTTGATTCCAGAGTTCGTAGGACGCTTGCCCGTAGTGGCCGCTCTTGCGGAGCTCGATGAAGCCGCTCTCGTGGACATTCTCACGAAGCCAAAAAACGCGCTCATCAAGCAATACCAAGCGCTGCTACAGATGGACAATGTGGCTCTCGAGTTCGAGAATCCTGCGATCCATGCGGTAGCTCAAGAAGCTCTACGCCGCCGCACAGGGGCAAGGGGACTTCGCGCCGTGCTCGAACAGCATATGCTAGATGTGATGTATGAAATCCCTGGTAGCACGAATATCAAGGGTTGCCGCGTGACAAAAGAAGTGATCACGAACAACCAAAAACCAGAGCTGATCTATGCAGATCCCACTCCGGTGAAGAAGCCAGGCGAAGAAACTAAGACGCCATCTGACCAAGAAATCGCATGATCCTTGACAGGGCCGCGTCTTTCTCCTAGTCTGTGTTCATTCACTGAAGGAGAATTTCTATGGCCCGCGTCACCGTTGAAGATTGTCTGAAGCATGTAGTTAACCGCTATGAACTGGTGCACCTTTGCACTCGTCGTGCTCGTCAATTGCACCGTGGCGCAGAGCGTCTAGTTCCTTGCAAAAACAATGATGTGATCGCAGCCCTTCGTGAAATCGCTGCTGGCAAAGTGCATTTCTTGCCACCATCTGCTCCTGTAGTAGACGAAAGCTCCACGCTCACCCAGTGATCGTTCGCGCTGTTCTCTTCGCTATTCTTTTCAGTTCTTCGCTAGCCCGCGCTGCGGATAGGACTACTTCTATTCCCTATCTAGGGCCCGGCACGGATGTGATGTCGAAGGAGGAGTACCAGCGCGTTTACAAAAACTATATTCAGCTCAGTGCTCTCCTTGGCTATCCTTTTTTAGAAGGCAACGGTCCTGCTTGCGATCATGACCTTCGCTCGATCTTTCGTCAATCCGGCTTCTTTAGTTATCCTGTGCCTGCGGATGCGGAGGAAGTGAAGAAGAGCAAATTTAGTTCAGGTTCTTCATTGGTGGAAAGCTACGAGCTTGGTGGCATCAGCATCCAAGTGGTGCGCGATGGAAAAACGAAAGCCTTAGATCGACTAATTTTAGTGAATGCGATCACGCCAAAGGCCAAGCGTAAGTTGAGTCAGCTCCTGCGCAAAGAAATTTTATCCCTAGACCGTGACACTCGCACCGGCCTTGAAAAGGTGGCGGGCCTGCCTGTGGGATTTCCCCATCCCTTGCTCACTCAGGAATCCCAAGGTCTTTATGTGAAAATATTAAAATTCAATGGCAAGTTGGATGGCTGCGCGCCCTTGGCCTACCTCGATAATACTTGGGTGGGCGGCTTTAATATCACTGATGCTGGTTGCCATGAGTTGCAGGATGCGGTGGAACAGGTGTGGACTGGCCATTCGACGGCGAAAAATTTTGCTGCCAGCGAAGTGCAAAAGATGCGGGATCACGCCATGAAACAAGCGATGAGCCATGGTTTAAGTGAGGCTGAGGCAGCAAAAATTGTGGCGAAGAATATAGTGGAACCCTTCACGGCGGATGTAAACGTGATCGGCAATGCGATGAGAAATTTGGCGCAATGTAATTCTCTGGCCCTCGGCAGCGGGAAGAAATCTCCTGGCGGCTCTGAACAGGAATCTCCCAATAAAGCAAATTCTACTCCCACAGGGAGCTCAGCAAAATAGGAGAGGGTATGATGAAGCAGATTTTATGGTTCTCTTTGTTTTTTAGCCTAGCGGCCTCCGCGGCCCCTGATTGCTCTAAGAAAATGGGCGATCGACCCAATAAATCAGCGAAGCCGGGCACGGTGAATACCGCCATGCCGATCGAGCATATTGTGGTGCTCATGCAAGAGAACCATAGCTTTGATAATTATTTCGGGAAACTCAACCAACCGCAATTCTACGGATCAGCGATTGACGGCGTTTTAGATACGATGTGGAATCCCGATCAAGACGATAACAAAGTATTTGCCCATCATGAGGAAACGCTCTGCGTTTCTAATCCTAAGCACGATTGGGAATCCATGCATAGCGATTGGGATAACGGCAAAAATGATCAGTTCGTGGTGAATAATAATAACCAAACAATCGGCTATTTCGATCAAACGGACATTCCCTTTTACTATGCTCTCGCAAATCGCTTTGCGGTAGCAGATCGCTATTTTGCCTCCGCGATGACTCAAACCTATCCAAATCGATTTTATTTACTCACCGGAACATCCTTTGGACACGTGGAGAATGATCCAGTTTATTTTGGCAAGTTTAGCCAGAAAACTATTTTTGAATTGCTCACAGAAAATGGCATTAGCTGGAAATACTATAATGATGGCTCCGGGTATTTTCAGTTGTTCAAGTACTCTGCTAGCACTGCGGATAAGATCGTGAACCCATCGCAATTTGTGCAGGATTTAAATTCCGGCAAGCTTCCTCAGGTTTCCTTTATCGATGCGAGTGATAAAGGGGAAGATGAACATCCCTCCGCCGATATTCAGCAGGGCCAAGTATTCGTGGCGCAAAGAATTAAAGAGCTCACTCAGAGCCCCTATTGGGCTAATAGCGTGCTTTTTCTCGCCTATGATGAGAACGGTGGCTTTTTTGATCACGTGGCTCCACCGGCAGCCTGCGCGCCGGATAGCATTGGCCCAAATCGCTTTGGCTTGCCCACAGGTGGCGATTTTCAGCACTACGGATTCCGTGTGCCCTTTGTGGCTGTATCGCCCTTTGCAAAAACGCACTATGTTTCCCATAAGACCTATGATCACACCTCGATCCTTCGCTTCATTGAAACGAAATTTAATTTACCAGCGCTAACCTCAAGGGATGCGAATGCCGATGATCTTTCCGATCTCTTCGATTATTCACAATCGAACCTAAGCGTAGATCTTCCAAGCGGAGCTATGGATCCCGCGAAAGCGTGTAAAGACTCTATTTTCTGATTCAATTTCATAGATTTCGGGAAATTGCCGATCTATTTAGGTGAGATTTTTCGCCTTTTATTTTGCTGCCTTTTTTCTAAGTCATTCCGTGGCGTTCGCCGTTGATCTAGGGCCATTATTTAAAAATTGCCAAGAGGCATGGTCTAAACTTAGCACTTCGCAATCTAAGGATAGGCAAGCCTTGCTCGATAGGGTGAATCCGTCTACCGACACATTGGATCAACTGGATCGCTTAACTGCTGTAGAAGATATTTTAAAATGGGGCAAAACCACGGATGACGAATTGGATTATCTGCGCCTCATTCGTCTCCGCGATTATGTAGATGCACCAAATTATATGGCCGGTGTGGAAATCTATGGCCAGGAAACCTATCTCGCTTGGCGTGATGCAGATGAATTTTTAAAGAGCATTCCGATTGGAAAATTTGAACCCACTATCGATGTGCTTTCAAAGAATCATCGCTTGGCCACATCTGCCTTGTCGAAAACTCTGAAGCGTCTTGATAGTATCATCCCCGATGGTCTGCTGGCGGATAAGGGCGGAGTGATCAAGCGTAGAAGCTCGATCAATATTGTGCCGATCTTGGACCCCTTGAAACATCCCTTCACAGATGAGCAGTATGCGGCCATCAAAGCAAACCAATGGCTTCAGGGATTTGTAGAGCTCCCCATTCATCAGCCTGGTAAACATTTTGGATATATCTACTATTCGAAACCAGAGGATACACAGCCTGAGCTCGAGGCCTTAATTAAATGGTATGATCTCAATAAAAATAAAATGGATCCGGTGGAGCTCGCCGCAAAGTTTTCCTATCGTTATACTTCGATTCATCCTTTCATTGATGGGAATGGACGTTCTTCTCGGCTCATCATGGATCGTATCCTCGCTGAATATGGATTACCTCCACCCTTATTAAAAGATTCGTGGGAAGATATTGTGCTCGGCGAAGATAAATATGTGCAAGAAGTGCGCGATGGGATTGATCGCTACTTAACCCTAGCAGAACAAAAAGCGCCAACTTATTATAATAATAAAAGTGGCAACTTAGTTACAACAGGGGTGTTAAAACTGTCGGCCGCTAGCGATAGAGTGCTCGCACCACTCAGCGGAGAAACATTTAAGGTAGAAGGCAAAGAACTTTATTTCAGCACTACAGATGGATTTTTCTATGATCATTTTGGTGTGCCGTATTTGGTGCACGAAAATCGATTTTATCCAGTGGCCGATCGTAGCTATCGTTTATATGAATTGAATGCTACGGCAAAAATAGATGGATATACTGCAGGGCTCAGCAAAGGCCATGCCCTACAGCTAAGAGAGAATTTGCGTTTTATCAAAAGCGTTGCGGATAAAAGCGCAGATTTAACGACGTTCACGGTGGAGCCGTATTCTTCGATCGCAGCCGCGAATAAAATTGGAGATTTCCAGTTTTTCCCTTGGCAGAAAGATCTTTTTCAAAGCGCGGCCACAATTACGGAAACAGATCCAACTAAAATTCTTTCCGTGTTTCGCTTTCAAAAAACCACTTTCGCTGCTGGCGCAAATCCAGAAACGATACTGGCTCAGTATGAGTATGTAGATTACCTATATTGGCAAATGCAGCAAGCGGCCAAAAAATATTTTCCTGATCTTGAGGCTACCGTGATGGAGAGTCGTCAAAAGTTGCACCAAGCGGGAAGAGATTTGCTAGAGCCTTATCGTCAGGCCCGTAATGCACTTCCGTCTGAAGGTGCCCAGCGAGTAAGCAATAACTATCGAGTGAAGCTTTTCGATGCTTACTTGGAAAATTCTAAGCTCAGTTATAAGAGCTTCGATCGAGCCATGGACGCTATGCCAGACGATTCCATGGTGGTGATGCGTAGTGATATGCCGATCGTTTCCAAAATTGGCTTCACTTCTATTAGCGATTTTAGGAAGTTGTTCACCAGCCTGCCAAATTCCAAGAAGTTGGGGATTTTCCTCGAAAAATTGCAAGCCTTCATGACGGGAGAAGGCAAGCGCCCCCTGCAGCAAGTTATTGCTGGAATTCACGAAAAAATTGAAAATAATGAAGGCCCTTTTAAGTTCTTGCCGCCATTTTTAGAGAAGATGTATTTTGATATTGAAAAAACCTATAACGATGGCGGTTACAACGCATTTCTAACTGCGCTAGCTAAAGTTCTAGAGAGTCCCTATGTTCATCGAGGTCTGGGCGACGAGTGGGAGCGTGCCTTCGTAGTGCAGCAATTACATGCTGGAGATGTGGGGAATAAATCTCTTAAATCTTTCACAACGAACACAAATTTAATGAGTGGGGTGCCTTTTGTGGATATTCCTGCAAAGGGACAAATCTCCTTTGTGCGAATTCCAAAAACCAAGATCAAGCCTCAACTGGGCTCTGATATGTTTACGAATGAATACGAAATATTGGCAACCGATATAGTTGGGCCGCAGAGAATTATTCAAAAGTTTTCTGGAGCGGAATTGGCGCAGCCAATTACTCCGGTAGAAGCTCTGCCGGATACAGATCCAAATAAACAATTTATGCAGCAGTATTTTAATTGATTGCTGGAAGCAGTGTGCTTAAGGAACCCAGATCGTTTCTAAGTTGAATACCGATTCCGGCACCGAGGCCAGCGCAGGAATTAGTAACACTTTTTTTAATCGCAAATGTATTTTTGCAGTATTGATTTTTTACGTCCGGAGCGGAAGGTTCCGCATCGGAGCAGAAAATAGAATTAAATATGGATAGACCAGAAGTCACATCTCCCAAAGGGTTCACTATATCTATTACTTGGCCGCCAGCCAGGGCAAGGCCACCCTCATAGATCCCAATTCCGCCAATCGCGGCCACTAACTGATGAGGCAATTCCGTATCACTTGTGGAAATCACGCCTTTTCCAAAAAATAGACCCGAAACTAAGTCCGCACCAAAGTCGATAGGGGCATTAATGGTGGAATCGATGATCGTGCCCACATAGCCAATATCAGAAGCAAAATAAGCGGCACCACGAAAAATCGGAGTAAAGAAATTTTCCTGTGGAGCTGGTGGTGGCGGTGAAATTTTTTTCTGGGGCAAGGGGTGAATTGTGTCTACCACTATTTTCGCTACGGCCTTAGCCTGGCCTGGCTGGAATTTTTCTTCGAGCATTTGAAAACTGCCTTGGTATCGCATTAGTAGTGCTTCGATAAAGAGTACGTCATCCTCTCCCAGCGCACGATAAGATTTCGCGGCTCTTTCCATGGCTCCGGGTATATCTGAATAATGGTCTGATTCGCGCAATTCGAGAATAGTATTCCAGACTAATTGATCTGCTTTTTCTTGCCCGAGTTGGTCTCTTATTTTCCAAAGGAATGATGGCAAAAAACTTTCCCATTTCGTTTCTGTTGGCGTGGAATTTGTGACTTCAACTATTTTACTGAAATCCAGTTCGTAGCTTTCGCCCGCGAATTCCTTAAGGCCAAGAAAAGAATTTTTTTCATTTATCGAGCTAGCCAGGTAGCTGCCCAGATTCAAGGAGATTGGTTTTTTTTCTGGATCGGGGAGTAGTCCGGGAGAATCTACGGCTGCATAGAATGCTTCCAAGTAAATTAGGTCGGGCAGCTTGGCTGCGTCCATCCCAAAGTTAAAGTGGGCGAGGGTTTTGGCTGGTTCGAGTATTCCTAGAGTTACCCAGTCGTGTTCATAAACTGCCTGGCCTTCATTCTCTGCGGTATCATACCAGTTTATATCTTCTAATCCTTGCTTGCGGCTATGAAACCAAATTTCTTCATTCCAGGAGCCATTTCTAGGAATATAGCGAGCGCTATTAAATTCCGCTTTTTCGGAAAAATGTTTTTGGGCATCGAATGCTTTATTCAAATCAAGCCGAACCAAAATTTTTCGATCTAGTGCTGAGTCTGGGCGTATTTGCGTGGCTAGTTTCAAAAAATATTCATGGGCCTTGGTGAGGTGGTAGAGCACATTGTTCGCATCAAAGGAGCGTTTTTTTATTGCGTCTTCACTGTCGGCACTTACTAATTTGAAGAAAGAATTTTCTGCCGCGTTGGAGCTATTTATTTGGAGTGCGCTTTTACAGCTTTCTTCTTCCAGCGAAGTTATTTTATAGCCTTGGTCGCTATCGATTTTTTCACTTGTAATAATAGCGCATTTATCTACGCTAGCCTCGATGGCGTTTTGGAGCTTCGCTACCGCAGGCTGCGTGCAGAATAAGCTAAGGATTAGATAGAGCCATGGGCGATGCATCGCCTTAAATAAGCAAGAATTGCGCCCGTCTCTAGATCAGGTATATTTGCTTTGAGGGGTGCAACTCTGTCTACGGTTTTGACACTCGCAGAATTGGTCACAAGAGGCTTGAAATTGGGCCTACTGTGCCTTTGTTGTTTTGGATATGATCGGACTCGTTTGACTATTCCCCAGCGAATCCGTGGCTACTACTTGGAAGTAGTAGGTGCTGTTAGCACTCAATCCATTCACGGTTACTACTTGCGTGTCGCTCGCAGTGCTTACTTGCACTGTTTGGAGAGACAAGCTTGTAGGGCTCGTTCCAACGGAGACTACTGCGGTAGAAAGTGCTCCGGGTGTTCGCCAGATGAGAGTGGCTGAGGTGGCTGTTGTTGTGCCATCGAAGCCAAGTATGGTCCATCCAGGAGTGGGATTGGTTCCTGTGCCCGTGCCAGTTCCTGTGCTGGTTGAAGTTGCTGTGGCAGTTTGAGTTGCTGTAGCAGTTTGAGTTGCCGTAGCAGTTTGCGTGGCTGTGGCCGTCGCGGTATCAGTCGCGGTCACGGTTTGTGTTGCTGTGGCTGTATCAGTAGCGCTTGCTGTCTGAGTCGCTGTAGCAGTCGCAGTTTGCGTTGCAGTAGCTGTCTGTGTAGCAGTCGCGGTCGCGGTTTGTGTTGCTGTGGCTGTATCAGTAGCGCTTGCTGTTTGAGTCGCTGTAGCAGTTTGCGTTACTGTGGCTGTCTGAGTCGCAGAAGCAGTTTGGGTAGCAGTAGCCGTCTGCGTAGCAGTTGCCGTTTGCGTTGCCGTAGCTGTCTGTGTGGCAGTCGCAGTTTGAGTTACTGTAGCTGTCTGTGTGGCAGTCGCAGTAGCAGTTGAAGTTACTGTTGCTGGTAAAGTGTCCACGTCGATCACTAGGCTATTTTTTTGCGTGCCAACTTGGTCACTTGCCGTAACCATGAAATAGTATTTGGATCCAGAGGCAAGATTCGAAACTGTGAGAGTGTGATTGGTGGCAAAGCTGGTTTCGTCGATTTCATTTGGAAAATTCACACCATCGATTCCCCATTTCAACTTGCCTTTGGTGGCAGCTTCTGGAGTTTGCCATACTAAGCTCACGCTGTTGAGTGCACCTTGTCCGGAGAATCCAACGATGTTCCAAACAACAGGGGCATTTGGTTGGCAATAGGTGATTGCGATTTTACTTGCGGCGCTCCCGGCATTCGCCAAGTGAACTATATCCGTGAGCGCAGTATAAGAATAAGGCTCGGTGCTTTGATCCACTTTTGCAGAGATGGAATTTGGATCGATCCAATTAGCGGGCCAAGAAAGCTTAAAGTCGTGGTTGATATTTACGCTATCAGAAATAGAGCTACCGATCTGTGCGAGACCCTTTGTATAGTCATCTTCAAAATTAAATAGCACGCCGCCAGTTTTCTGCACCATTTCGAAATATCCGTAGCCAAGGGAGGGATAGATGCAAGCAGCCTTCATGCTATTGTGAATGGCAAGATCCGCTTTTGTTACGTGAACGATGGCGTGGGTGGTTACAGGCATATCGCCTTTTAGGGCTTTTACAGCGGCAAATGTGGTATCGGTATTAATGCCAGTTTTATCATAGTAGTTCTTTTTTACATTCGATTCATAGGCCACATCGCAGCGAACAGGCATGCCGAGCGCGTGCATCTCTGCATCGCTTGGGAAATAGGAGCCGATCTCGTTTTCGTCGCTCATAAATAAAATAGATAGAGCTGCATCAGGACGAAAAAAACCTTTCGCTTGGTTTTCTTTCGCGTTTTTTGTAACTGCATAATAGAGGCTATAGAAGAGGGCCTCGCCGCTACCGTCATAATCGACGATCTTCATGCCGGATTGAAAAATTTGCTGTAGGTCTTTTGCAATTTGCTGTGAGTTAAGTTTTTTATTGCTCAAGACATACGGAATATCTTTGGATGGTGAGTAGAGCACGCCGCGATGTGCGGAGTTTGCTTGGCCGAGCAGCACAGCATAGTTGATGTCTGAATCAGAGGGAAGCTCGCGCACCATGCTCTCAATATTGCTGGCAATGCGCTGCCAATTGGTTTCCATGCTACCCGAAGTATCCATCACAAAAAGAATATCTAGCTTGCGCGTGCAAGTGGCCGCATTTTGCTCAAAGTGATCCGTATTACATGTTGTGGGTGGCGAAGTGGGCTGCGGAGGATTTACGATCACCACGGGAGGCGATGGGGGCACTACAACGGGGGTGGGTATGTGTTCGATGGCCTTACATTCCGCCACGATATTGGGATATTTTTTGAGGAGCTCGGCGCTGATTTTTCCTTTTTCATAGGCATCTTCCAGGCGATCACAGATCTCCCGATTGGGGTGAACGGCGCAAGCGGCAAGAAGGCCTGATATAAGGAAAAATCCAGTAAATTTAATAAGATACCGGATTATTGTAGTGCTATTTGAATTTGTGCTACCCATATAAGCCGCTTTCTTAATAAAGTTTATATTTCTTAATATTTAGGATAAGCGAAAAACACGGAAGCGTCAAATGCTCCGGGCTTAATGATGTAAGTATTTGTTTTTATTTAATTTAAATTAGCTCTCCTTGGATTCTAAAGAGTTCATTTTAGGAGTTTGGCGGGGCTAAGACGAATAAAGAGCTTTCCATGTATGACGCTATGCACTATAAGTGCCGAAACAAACATTTCGAAGGAGTTCTCTTATGAAATACCTACTTATTCTATTGGCAACCATGGGCTTGAGCCACGTGGCTTTCGCTGAAGACTATCGCTGCGATCAGCCTGTGAGCAAAGATGGCGAACGCATTCAAGGTGGCCCAAGCTACGACGTTACGAGCGATGCGGATAATGGCGTGTTTCTCGTAATCAACCAAGGCGTGGTGCATGGCCCAAGCGTAGCCCCAACAGAACTGAAGATGAAGCATGTTGGACATTCCATCGATGGCCCGGAAATTTACCACGCTGGAAATGTGACGGTTACATTTAATAATTTTTATTTAGGCGGCGTAGTGCGCACTAGCGTTACTCTTGACCTGAAACAAGGCGGCAGAGTCTTCGAAGCGGCTTGTAAATAATTTCCGGATTTTGATTTTATAATGGCCTGTCTCCGCTCATGCTGTGGCAGGCGTTCTTTTTTTAAAGAAGAAGGCTGCGAATATCGTCTTTGGTGAGTTCTGCGGTATCGCCTGAGCCACTGAGGAGGGAACCCGCCAGCGCGCGTTTCTTCTTCTGCAATTGCAGGATTCGATCTTCCACTGTATTGCGAGCCACTAGGCGGTGAATGAACACAGGATTCAGCTGTCCAATTCGGTGAGCGCGATCCGCTGCCTGATCCTCTGTGGCTGGGTTCCACCAAGGATCGAGAATGAATACGTGATCGGCCGCCGTAAGGGTAATTCCCACGCCGCCAGCCTTCAGCGAGATCAGCATCACCGGCGGACCATCATCTTTTTGGAAGGTGGAAACAATCGTCTCGCGATTTTTGCTGCTACCATCTAAGCGAATGAATTTGATACCTAGGGCGTTGAGGCGCGGCTCCACGAGATCAAGGAGAGATGTCCACTGCGAGAATACGAGAGCCTTGTGATTATGGGAAAGCGATTCCTGTAAAATCTCCATAAACAATTCTAGTTTTGCAGAGCCGAAGTT
Source organism: Oligoflexia bacterium (assembly GCA_903867855.1). Classification (GTDB taxonomy): domain Bacteria; phylum Bdellovibrionota; class UBA1018; order CAIPTA01; family CAIPTA01; genus CAIPTA01. The sequence goes on from CAIPTA010000181.1 coordinate 33,826, forward strand.
CGCATCTAAGCCACTGCCGGGCACCATACTGCCATGACAGCAGCTCTGTCGAAGGCGGAGTAGCATTTCAAGTGCGGCCATCACGGATCCAGAATCTAATTTTTCCAGCACTTCTTTGCGAGAGGCCGCGAGCACGCCATTGTAGAGAGATTGCTCTTGCTCATTGAGATCACAGTGGAGCACGATTTCTGTTCGCGCTGGTAATTCTGGCGCCACATCTTTTTTCAGGCGTCGTAAGATAAAGGGACGGATCTTCGTGCGGAGGCGCTCCAAGCGCCGCTCACTGCCACTGCGGATGGCTTCCCCATAGAGACGATTAAATTCTTCACGGGTGCCTAGTAGGCCAGGATTCAGGAAATGGAACTGACTCCAAAGATCATCCAGATTATTTTCAATAGGTGTGCCGGAAAGTGCAATGCGGAAATTACCGCGCAGGCGGTGTGCGGCTTTCGCAATTTGGCTATCGGGATTTTTGATTGTCTGTGCTTCATCGAGAATCACAGTGTCCCAGGGCATCTCGCAGAGTTTATCCTGCTCGATACGGTATACACCATAACTCGTTAACACCACATCTGCATCGATGGTGCGGGAGGCGCCATGGTAAATGGTATATTTGAGTCCAGGTCGGAAATCAGAAATTTGATCGGCCCAGGATTGCAGCACGCTGGTAGGGCAGATCACTAGCGTTTTCCCATCAAGGCAGGCGATAGATTGAAGCGTTTTCCCAAGACCCATATCATCGGCGAGCAAAGCACCCATGCCGAGTTTGCGCAAAAAACAGAGCCAATCTACACCGCGCTTTTGGTAGAGACGAAGATCCGCTTTCAAATCTTTTGGCAGGGGCACATGGGGTATACGCTCCAGCTTCATAAGACTATCGCGCAAGTCTTTCAATTTTTCAGAGATAGCTTGGCCGCTGTCTTCGCAGAGGCTGGCCGCTTCAGGAAGTAAATAGTTAGGAAGTTTTTCTGTGGCTTTTCTCGCATTGAGCAGTGCCTCAGCGCGATCCGCATATTTTAAGAGCCAGTCTTGCGGTAGGGATCCCCAGCCACCGTTGGCGAGTGGCACGAAGCTGCGATTATTTTTCCAAGCAGCTAGCACATCCACAGAGTTGGCGGAGGCACGTCCACCGTTGGCGGTGAAGCCGAGATTAAACTCTCCTTCGCCCACTTCCATATTGGGAATGAGCTCACCTTCCACGCGAAAGGAGTTGAGGCCATTGCCGGTAGTTTCCCAGCTATTTAATTTCGACACAAAGAGTAGAGCAGATTCGCCCTCGTAATGACTCTGGCGACCCACCTGCAATTGCAATTCACTGTGGAGGCGCTTTACGAGACGCTCTTCTTCCACGAGATCACGCTCAGGAATTTCCATACTCTCCACGATCATTTCCGAACCACGCACTTCCGCGATCGGTGGATTTCCATAAAACATCTGTGGATACACAGAGAGCCGATCTTGGGTTTCCGCTTGGAGGTGCAAAACCAAGCGAGGCGGAAATTTTTTGAGGCGCGGGGCTTTTTGCGTTTCGATGCGCACTACCATTTTCGCCTCAAGGCCAGGGAGAATGGTTGAGGCGAAACGCTGGATATCTTTGGCGGGGATATGGCCAAAGGCTTCACGCTCTTTGGTGCTGAAGGCAGGCTCGCGCACGGCCTTGAGCGTATTTCCGCAGAGTACGGCGCCATTTTTGAAAGCGTAGCCAACGTTGGAATCGTTTACGAGCTCAAACTTGAAGCCACCCTTATCATCGATGAGTCTGGCCTGCGGGCTCACTGTTTGCGCAGAAATCTCTACCGGCTTTTCTTCGAAAGTGACTGCAGGGTGACCCTTAATGGCAGCGAGCAAACGGGTGAGGGTATAGCGATCGAGTGGATTGGAATGAGAGCCGCCGAGCACATGATCGATGGCATAGTCTTCTTTCGTGGCGATGGGGGCTTGGCCCGTGATCCGTCCTGATTGAATGCCGCCAATATAGGCGACTAAACTCTGGTTGAGTTTCACCTCTTTCGTGCCGCTCACAAGATAGCGATCAAAATTTAAATAGCCGCTCTGGCGATAGAAGCGATAGTCGATGCGCGGCGGGCCTGAAGGCGCAGCGGTGGTGGCCTTCTTACTCGTTTTGGTTTTGCCCACTAAGGCTTCTTGCTTGGTGAGGCCATTTTTGAAGGCCGTAGCGGCAGCCACAGCGTGCACACAGGGGTCGTTACGATCGCCACAGTCGCAGTGCCAATCCATTTCCGTGGGCCAGAGAGTAACTTTAGGGCTCACAGCTTGATTCGGACGGTTAATCTTTAGTAAAATTTCTTCCGGGCTACGCGAACTTTCAAAAACAATTCCATCTTTCGCCAGGGCGATACCCTTTGTCCACACATTGGGGAGCGCCGCTTCTTGTAGGGCTGCGTAGAGTTGTTGAATGTTGATAGGGTCCATAAAGAGTGAAGACTATAGCACGTTCTCAGCATAGGAAAAGCGAGAAGCTGATAGAAGTAAAAAAAAGCGAATGATGGTTTTGGCCTCGGATACGAATAATCTATGATTTCAGTAGTTTAAGTTTTTTGAGAATTTTTGGCTCGGGAGGATTTTTTATGGGGCCGGCTAGCGGCTTCTGGGGTGAGGGCAAATTTGGCAGTTGTGATTATTGACCATCCTCAGAAACCCTAAAAGATTTTCGGTGACTCCCATTCTTATACTTTCGTTCACAAAATATTCTGGATTTGGCTAATTCCTCCTCTTAGTCGACATTCGACTTAATGAATAAGCTCAGCGGCAAAGAGAACACAGCAGAGGTCGTCAAATTTTTTTGAAATAGCCTCTCAACGAGAGCGTCTGATGTTACGCGCTTTCCTAATACCAAACTACTTGTAGCTGTGGCGAAATTACCGAAGGTAGGCTCGGTAAATTTTGAGTATATGTCGCGACGAGGCTCTTGGTATGGTGATTTTCTATACCTTCGTTCACTAGTTGTGGTATCAAGAATTTATGAAACAGGGTGATTTTTTTCCTATCCAACAAAAAGCCTATGGTGGTGAGCTACTGAAAACTCGTCGTGGTCGCATGCATGGGCGCACTCTTTCTACGAAACATTCAATGCACCTTGTGCTCCGCTCTACTCGGGCTAAAGGGGCGCTTTCTTTTTTAAGACATCGGATCACAATTGATCGTATTTTGACTAAATTTGCGGCAAAAAATGGAGTAAGGATTTTGTCTCTGGCCAACGTAGGGAATCACCTGCACCTGGAGATACGGCTCTCTACGCGGCATACTTATCGCGCCTTCATTCGAGCGATCACGGCGGCTATCGCCATGGCGGTGCAAGGGAAGAATCGCTGGAATAAGATTCAAGAGAAATTTTGGGACTATCGCCCCTTTACCCGCATCGTAGTGGGCTATCGAGCGCTGCTCTCGTTAAAAGACTATATCGAGATCAATCAGCTAGAGGGACTTGGCGTAGCACGGTCGAAGTCTCGTCTAGCTTTGGGCTGGCGAGTAGTGAGACCGCCAGGGTGATCTAAACCACGAAGTTGACTAACTTCCCGTTCACATAGATTTGCTTACGAATAGTTTTGCCAGCTAACTGTGCTTGCACTGCTTCTCTAGCCATCGCAATCGCAAACACTTCCGCTTCCGAGCTTCCCACAGGAGCTTCGAACTGATCCCGGAGTTTTCCATTCACTTGCACCACAATTTTCATGGCATTTGCCACCAAGAACTGTGGGTTCGCTGCAGGCCATGGCGCGAGGGTTACACTCGTGGTGTGACCAAGCTTGGCCCATAGTTCTTCCGCAAAGTGGGGAGCGAAGGGAGCGAGAAGCACGGCGAAAGTTTCAAACACTTCTTTTGTCTGCGCCTTGCCGGAAAGCTCATTCACGCAAATCATGAATTGGGAGACGGCCGTATTAAAACTTAGGTTTTGAATATCCTTTGTTACTTTATCAATCGTTTGATGGAGCACGCGCATGGCTTCTTCGGAAACTGGAGTGGTGGAGAGGGAGAGAGTTTCGCTCTCGTCATTACCGTGAGTCCAGCGCCAGGCTTTTTGCAAGAAACGATAGACGCCTTCGATGCCGCTCATATTCCAGGGCTTGAACTGCTCCAAGGGGCCAAGGAACATTTCAAAAAGTCTCAAGGTGTCTGCGCCGTAGCGAGCGACAACCTGATCAGGATTGATCACATTATAAAAGCTCTTGCTCATCTTCTCTGCGGCCGAGCCGCAGCGATAGCGATCGTCTTCCAAGATAAATTTGGCATTTTTATATTCCGGACGCCAATTGCGAAAGGCTTCTAAATTCAAGAAATCATTTTCCACGAAGCTCACATCCACGTGGAGTGCCTGGGTATCGTACTTATCGCGAAGACCATAGCTCACGAAAGTGTTCACATCGCTTTTGAGTCTATACACATAACTAGATCTACCCTGGATCAAGCCTTGGTTCACCAGCTTCTTGAAGGGTTCTTCCACTGGTGCAAAGCCAATATCGAAAAGGAATTTACACCAGAAGCGGGAGTAGATGAGGTGGCCCGTGGCGTGTTCTGCGCCGCCGATATAAAGATCCACATTCTGCCAGTAGTTCAGCGATTCTTTGCTCGCCAATTCTTTCGAATTTTTTGGATCCATATAGCGGAAATAGTAGGCAGACGATCCTGCAAATCCGGGCATGGTGGAAAGTTCGAGAGGGTAACCATCTTTTGTTTGCCAATTTTTTGCGCGGCCGAGCGGCGGTTCCCCGGTTTCCGTGGGCAAATATTTATCCACTTCGGGAAGGGCCACAGGGAGCTCTTCTGTGGGCAACACTTTCGGTAAACCATCTTTATAGTAGACAGGGAAGGGTTCGCCCCAATAGCGCTGGCGCGAGAAGATTGCATCGCGCAACCGGTAATTTACTTTGCGAGTGCCCACGCCCAATTTTTCTAGTTCCTGTATAGCGCGAGTGATGGCGCTACTCGCTTGCAGGCCATTCATAAAATCAGAGTTGATCATCTTGCCGTCGGTCGCTTCGAAGGCTTCCTTCTCGATATTGCCGCCTTCTACTACGGGGAGAATGGGGAGAGAGAAGTGTTTTGCAAAAGCATAGTCCCGCGAGTCGTGAGCCGGCACAGCCATGATGGCGCCGGTGCCATAGCCGCCGAGCACATAATCGCCAATCCAAATCGGAATGGGTTTCTTGGTGAAAGGATGGATTGCATAGGAGCCAGTGAACACGCCGCTCACGCGTTTCACATCGGCCAAACGATCTCGCTCCGTGCGTTTTTTGCATTCTTCGAGATAGGCATCTACGGCGGGTCTCTGGGCGCTACTTGCAAGCTTTAGGGACCAATCACTTTCCGGAGCGAGCACCATAAAGCTCACGCCGAAAATAGTATCGGGGCGCGTGGTGAAAATGCGCAAAGAATCAGTGGAATTTTGGATCGCGAAATCTACTTCGCCGCCCACGCTTTTGCCGATCCAGTTGCGCTGCATTTCTTTTACCGCTTCCGACCACTCTAACTTCTCTAAGCCTTGGAGCAATCGTTCCGCATAGGGCGAAATACGGAGCGACCATTGCTTCATGATTCTTTGCTCTACGGGATGGCCGCCGCGCACAGAGAGTCCATCTTTCACTTCATCATTCGCTAGCACGGTGCCGAGGGCTGCACACCAGTTCACAGGAAGATCAGCAAGGTAAGCGATGCGGTGATTTTGCAATTCGGCTTCACGAGCAGCAGGAGAAAGTTTCGTCCACTCCGGGTGCTGTTTCTCGAGATGAGAAATCGGCATGGCTTTGTCTAGTTTCACATCATAGTAGTGATCAAACATTTGGGCGAAGGCCCACTGTGTCCACTTATAGTATTCCGGATCACAGGTGGAAACTTCACGGCTCCAGTCAAAAGAGAGGCCGATTTTATCGAGTTGCTCGCGATAGGTAGCGATATTTTTTTTCGTGGTCGTAGCTGGATGCTGACCGGTTTGAATTGCGTATTGTTCGGCGGGGAGTCCGAAGGCATCCCAGCCCATAGGGTGCAGCACATTGAAACCCTGCGCGCGGCGGAAGCGGCAAATGATATCACTGGCAATATAGCCCAGGGGGTGACCCACGTGGAGACCCGCGCCCGATGGATAGGGGAACATATCGAGCACATAGTATTTCGGTTTCTTCGGATCGGTGCCGGTTTTGTACACCGCATTTTTCGCCCAATAGTTCTGCCACTTTTTTTCAATTGATTCGGGTTGGTATGCCATAGACGAAAATCCTAGCATTTTTTTGGAAGCTTTTGGGGATTGTGCGCAGCGATATTTTATTTGTGCCGCCTTGTTTCTTGACAGATGCACTACCTTTTCGTACCAATTCCTATCGCTTTATTAATTGTGAGAGGAATTTCATGCAGAACATTCTAGTTATGTCCCCGCTGATCGCAGGCCCGATTGCGCTACTCATCGCTCTATTCTTATATGTGCGGATCAAAGCTTTGCCTGATGGCAATGAAACCATGAATCGCATCGGGAAATACGTGCGCGAAGGCTCCATGGCATTCCTCACTCGTGAGTATAAAGTGCTAGCGGTATACTCCGTAGTGGTAATGGTGCTCTTGTTTTTCACGCTCGGCACTCTTTCTGCTGTTTGCTTCTTGCTCGGCGCTGTTTTGAGTCTCATGGCCGGCTTCTTCGGTATGAAGGCGGCTACCTTTGCTAACGTGCGCACTGCTCAAAGTGCTCGCGAAGGTTCAAAGCCAAACGCCTTGCTCACTGCACTAGATGGTGGCGCGGTGATGGGTCTTTCAGTTGCAGGTCTTGGCCTTTTGGGTCTCGGCATTCTTTATTACTTGTTCCAGGCTTCGGATCAACTTGCCACGGTGCTTCACTCCTTTGCCGTAGGCGCTAGCTCGATCGCTCTTTTTGCGCGTATCGGTGGTGGTATCTATACCAAAGCGGCAGACGTGGGTGCGGATATCGCTGGTAAAGTGATCGAGAATATTCCGGAAGATGACCCACGTAACCCTGGTGTGATCGCCGATAACGTGGGCGATAACGTGGGTGACGTGGCCGGTATGGGCGCCGATATCTACGAATCCATGGTGGCAGCGATTGTTTCCGCGATGGCGATTGCCCTCACGGTGCCAGCAGCTGGCTTGGATAAACTTTCTCCTGGCATGATCGAAACCAACCTTCGTTTCCTTGCCTTGAGCCTTCCATTGCTTCTTTCGGTGATTGGTCTCGTGATTAGCGTGGGCATGATTTTCGTGGCTCGCTTTATGCGAAACGGCAATCCAGCCACTGTGCTGCGTAACTGTCTCATCATTCCACCAGTAGTGGTAACCGCTGTTTCGGCAGTGCTCATGCCGATGCTTGGGGTGAGTCAATCCGTAACGATTGCTCTTGCTGCCGGTGCATTCGGTGGTGCGATCATTGGCTTGATCACGGAATACTATACTGCTGCCTCGCCGATTCGTAAGATCGCAGAAGCTTGTACCACGGGTGCGGGCACTGGCGTGATCCGCGGTTTGGCTGTTGGTATGGAATCCATCGTGGTGCCTATGGGTGTGGTGGCTCTTGCGGCTGGCATCTCTAACCACTTCTTGGATCTCTACGGAATTGCGATCGCCGCGGTGGGCATGCTCTCCGGTACTGCCATCGTGATGACGGTGGACGCCTACGGACCTATCGCCGATAACGCTGGCGGTATTTCGGAAATGAGCGGACTCGGCAAAGAAGTGCGCGACATTACCGATGAACTAGATGCTGTGGGAAATACCACTGCGGCAATCGGAAAAGGTTTCGCCATCGGCTCTGCAATTCTCACCGTGTTGGCGCTTTTCTCTGCCTACAATATGGAGATCAACCATGTGCGTGAAGCCCATGGCAAGGGTGCTCTTGTATTGCAGTTAACGGATGCGAACGTATTGATTGGCCTCATCATCGGCTCGATTCTGCCTTTCATCGTGGGTGCTAGCACCATGACGGCAGTAGGACGCGCCGCCGGTTCGATCGTAGAAGAGATCGGCCGTCAGTTCCGTGAAATTCCTGGTTTGCTCCAAGGAAAAGCAGAACCACAACCAGATAAAATCGTAGACATCGCAACCATCGCAGCTCTTAAGGAAATGATTTTCCCTGGCTTAGTAGCGATCTTCGCGCCGATCCTGATTGGTTTGGTACTAGGCCCTGCCGCTCTGGCTGGTACCTTGGCTGGTTCCCTCGCTGTTGGCGCAACACTCTCTCTCTTCATGGCAAACGCCGGTGGAGCTTGGGATAATGCGAAGAAGTATATCGAGAAGGGTAAGTTGGAAGGCCACAAAAAAGGCAGCGATGCTCATAAGGCTGCTGTGGTAGGCGATACGGTTGGCGATCCTTTCAAGGATACGTCCGGCCCAGGGATTGCGATTTTGATTAAGGTGATGGGTGTGGTGTCGCTGCTTATCGCCCCTCTAATCGCGCTCCTCGGCTAGGAAAATTTCCAATCTCTGCGTTGCTCTCCTCGCGCCCCGTTCCGCTGGCCACTAGGCCAGCTCACGGTTGCGCTCGTCGAGCGCCTTTATCTTGGAAATTTTTCTACGCCTCGAAAAATTTATATAGTGGCGCTTCAAAAATCCCATAGCCTTTGTTGGACTTCTCCTTCCTTCTGCAGCGGCCAGCTCGGCCGCTTTAGTCGGGCGTCGGCGTCCGCCGCGGCTCTGGAATTTTTGCCGCGTCTTCGCAGTTGCCGCAGGGCTGAGCGCAGTAGCGCGAAGTCAGATTGAAAATTTACCTTCGCCGCGGAAATCAGATAGCCCGCTATCAATTTCAAAAAAAGCCCTCTGCATTTGGGTGCAGAAGGGCTTTTTTGTTAATTATATTTTATTTAGTTGGCTTTTTTGAAGCCGTTTGTGAAGTCATTGGAGTTATTGATGCCTTTGTCGGAAGTGGCAGATTCGTCTTGCTTAGACATTGCATCGGGCACCGCTCCTTTTGCGTCAGTTATTTTTTTATGCATTACCTCGCACGCACATTTCTTCGTAGTTGGAGGGGCTCCAAGATCACAGGTTGCATCGGCGTCGGTATAGGCAGAGCTCGAAGTCGCCGCGGGGGTAGTCATTGCACAAGCTTGCATTAAATTGGAGTACGCATCAAGAATACTTCCATTGCCATTTGCGAGTTCGGGTGTGCGTTCTTTAAAGTTAAATGTACTTGGAACTTCTGCAACGCAACCAGCGTTAACTTGTGCTTGGCATGCTAATTTACCAGCAGCGCCTCCACTTTTTTTCTTACAACCGTCTAAGGATTCGACGGCAGCAGAATAGGCCTTTACGGTTGAGTCATTGCTATTTGCGTTCATTGCAGCTTGAGCAATGTTTTTTTGAGCAGCCTCATCTGAACAATCATCGGAATTACCAGAGCAGGCGCTATTCGCTTGGCTTCTGCAGTCGGCAAGATCCGATTTTACCTCATTTGCACTGTCGGAACTATCTGAGCCACTATCGCTGGGTTTGGATCCGTTTTCTTGTCCATTCCGCATCATCCCACTTAGTAGTGTTATGAATCGTTTTTCTGAATTAGGGCTGCATAAATTTGCATAAGGCGCTCTGCAGTTGTTGCTTCCCAAAACTTTATCTAAATCGTCATAGTCTGATTTGATTAGGCTGCAATATCCAGTCATCGCCATAGCCTCATTTTTTTTGTCCAAAACTTTATTTTTCAAATCAGTAGTGGCCTTCGCGTTTGCAGTGACGGATTCTGGATCCATATCGCTAACGCCGAGGAGGCCCTTCGCATCTGGCATTGGATCAGAGGAGAAGAGATTATTTCTATCTTTATCTTTCGTGAGGCTCGCGGGGTCTGCCTTTTTCATCGTAATACCAGCAGTGGCAGGTACGCCGAGAGCCGCTAGAGAGGAGCTAAGGTCAGCCACGGCGGAAGTAACTTTTCCAGCAGCGATAGCGAAAGAAGCCGATGCGGCTCCGATCACATTAGTAATCTGAGCATTTGTAGCTTTTGCAAAACTAACTAATTTTTGTTTGTAAGCGCTTGATTGGGAGACATCGTAATCCTCTCGCTGCTGCATCAGGGTGATACAAGCTTCAAAGCCAACGCATGTTTGCTGATCGGGCACTGTGGTTGGGCTGCCATTTGTATCCAGGGTTAGGTGCTGAAGTGTAATCGTGGTTGGGCTTGGATTAGCGGTCCAGGTGCCGCCAGTGCTGAGCTGAGCATACGCAGTTGTGCCGTTGATTCCACTTTCTAACTGCGCTTTAAGTTCTCGTAAACAATCGAGGCCTGCAGTCGGATCTGTGGTGGCGCTGCAGTTCGCTGCAAACTGGGAAAGACCGGTACTATAGCTTTTCGAGAATCGCGTGAGGAATCGGTTCATTGCTTTCGTCACTGTATTTGTGGCTTGGGTCTCGATAGATAAAATTTTCTTTTTAGCTGAGTCTACTTGATAGTAGCCAGCATAGTACTTTGGTCCCTGTGAGTTCATGTCTTGATCAAAATTGTTCATGGCCCTTTTAAAACAAGTCTTCATCGAACTTTGGTAGAAGTTTTTTAGAGTATCAGGGCTCACGGAACTTCCATTCAAGGCAAGTGAATCAAAAGTTGAGCTTAAATTGGTGAGTGCTTGTGCAAGCTGATTATTTACATACTGTTTAAAAGCTTTAGGGTCCAAAGCATTTAAATTTCCTGCACTAATGGAGTTCTGCAGGATATCTTGCTGCTGCTGAATTAAGCTGCTGATGTTTGCCGAGTTGCCGTTATTGAGCTCACCCTGCACCTGATTGGCGCCAAACGATTGGTTGGTAGCAGAGGCCAAACACGCAAGGGGAGACATCAAGCTTGTGCCATTGGGGCCGTTAATTCTGCAGGGCATATTGCTATCGCCCACAAAGCATCCATTGATAGCATCACTGAGAATGCCTTTCATCCAATCATTTGCGGTTTTATTGCTGCTTATTTTGAGGTTGTCCACCTGCCCCGCGAGATCTCCCGCAAAGCCTTGGCCACCAATGCTTACATCGCTGGCCCCTTGCGCTCCAGAGGAGCTAGGACTGATTAGGGATTGAACTTGGTTGATCATCGCATCAACTGCTTGGAGTTGATTGTTGAGGCCATTATCTCCTTCAAGATCATCCTTTATCTTTTTCGCCATATCGTCATAGTTCGTTACGATGGATTGCTGGCTATCGTAAGCACCGTTGGCGGCTTCAATATAGGCTTTTAGCTGATCCTTGAATTGACCAGTAGCGATGGCATCCATCGCGGTTTGCATATTCTTAATACAAAGAAAGCGATCGTTAGCGGCAGAAAACTGATCGAGCCAGGTAAGAGCATCTCCCCAAACAGTGTTGTAGGTCGAACATGTAACCTTCTCGCCAAGAATCGCGTTGGGGGGAAGTGCTGCTCCGCTTGCTGACCGTTTTCCTTTTTTTGCATTCGTTTCACACTGCGCTTCCGTAGCCATCGCCTGAGCAATAGCTGCGTTAGCTTGGCCAAGTTGAGTCCCTACGGTTCCCATTTTCGCGGTGGCGCCTACGAAGCTCGCCATATTCTGCGCTTGGTTTACGCCGTTAATTACCGTGGTGAGGCCGAGAGCTGCGCCACTAATTGCGCCAGCAGCTCCGGAGGCGGCATCAGTGCTTGCATCTCCCAACGCTGTGGAGCTGGCGATCGATAGCAAAAGTATAGAGCAGGTGATGAGTTTTAAATCGGTGCGCATAGAGCCTCCAAAGCGAATCCCCATCTAACTGATCGGACTTTTCTAGAAAAGTCTTTACCGTAGGAAAATACTTTGGATATTGTTTAAGGATTTTACAGTGTCTAAAAGTTCGACACTATTGGAAGCTTAAGAGCTTAGAGAAGATGATCGCGATTTGGCCACGGTCCGCTTTATAGTTCCACTGTTCAAAGGTGAGGTAGCGCCACCAAACATAACGCGCCTCTTCGCCCAGGCTTTCAGTGGGCACATGCTGGAAGCGAAGCAAATAGGTGAAGAGGGCAAACCAATCTTCATTCGATTTCAATCCGTGTGGCGTGGCCTTTTCGCCGAGGAAACGAGCGAAAGTTGGATAGGCAGTTTGGCCTTCGGATTGATCGATATAACCATCTTTATTTACATCGTATTTCGAGAAAAGAATTTCGATATAATACGGAATCAAGATATAGGCTTCCGTGTCGGATAGCTGATAAGGCGCGCTTGCGCTACCTTTTCTCACCAAAGCATCAAAGGCTTCCATAATGGATCCTTGTTGGGCGGCTGGCTGGCCTTTGAAGTAGTTCGCGAAGGCGGGAATATAATTCCAATACTCAGGCGCATTTTTCTTAAAGGCATTGCGGTAGCAAGTGGCATCGATCAAGGCATTTCCCTTTGCATCCACGCCGGTGGAGCCACAGATGGCCTCAATCGAGGAATGCACAATTGGAGCTTGCTTCACTACAGAGAGCAATAAGTACTCAAGTTCGAGCGCATCGTTGATACTGAGAATATTATTGCCCACGCCAGCGTAGGTGAACATATCTGCTTCTAGCATATAGGTTGTGGCGGAATCTTTAGAACTCTCCGAGAGAATATTGGCGCTCTCTAGAATAGGGAAGAAATCTGCCCACAAGGAGTTCACTTCATTCTTGGTGAGGGCAGGGTCACTGAGCGGCTGGGGAGTGCCGTAGCCACGCATCATGAGCGCCGAGATACTTCGGAAAATATTGAGATAGCTGAGGTTGGTAAAGCCAATGTCCTCCGCGGGCTTGCCATCAGGAATGGTTACCCAGGCCGTATTGAGCGGCATTACCGTGCGCACGTTCGCGATTCGCTTTTGCATATCGCGGATGGCGGCGAGAGAATTTTGATCGCCGAAGGATGTCCACTGCAGGGCTTTATCGGGCGTGACTGCGAGAATATCACTTCGCTTCATAGTGATTGAGTTGATGTTTTGACCATTCGCTACACTAGTATAGAGACCGCTCAAATAGAGCTGCGCTTCCGACCAATTGGTGAAATCCGCATACATTTGATCGATGCTACCAGGATTAATTCCGGTATTTTTCTCTGCAAGCGGGGCAGCCTTATAGAAAACTTTATCAAAGAGCACGCGAAGCACTGGCTTTAGAGAATCTGCAGAGATCGGCACGAGCTGATTCGCAGAGAGTGTATCGATCATCGTATCCAATTCATCGTAGCTGATGAAACCGGCTGGGTGGTTGGCGATAGAAAGTTGGAGAAGTGTTTTAGCGTCGGCGGCGATTTGTTCAAAACGCTGCAAGCCTTTTCCCTTCACTAGCGAATCATGCTGCTTTTGGTAGTAGGCGGTGCGCACTGCGAGGGTGAAATAGCGAGGCACTAAATAGAATACTTGCTGCCAATCGCTCTTTTGGATCACATCGGCGGGTGGAGCTACGAGAATGGATTTTCCGTAACGAACAATCTTGAGGTAGCGCAATGCATCTACAGCCCAAGCCCCGCCATTATCTGCCGGGTTCGGACCATAAAAGAGAAAGCCCATTTGGGTGATCAAGGCATCGAGATGATCGAAGCTATAGGTACCAATACTTCCCTGCAGGGCCTCACCAATTTTGGCGGTGGCATCATTGAGCGCTTGGAAGGCATTTTCAAAGCTATCGGGGTCGAGTCCGCGCTTGGAAATCATATCGAAGCCGAATGGTAAATAGGGGCGCATCACCTTCGACTGCTGCCGGAATACTTCCATGATACGAAGTGTATTGCGAAGTTCGTCGGCGGTGATTTGGTCTACGCGTCCGCCGAGCACGCCTTGCTTAAAGGCCATCGCTTCCGCAATAAACTCAGGAGTGAGTGTGCGGTTCTTCATGAAAAATTTCTGAATGAAGGCGCGAAGTTCTTCTGGAGTATAGTAATCCGGGTTAGCCCCTTTGGTGCTTTCCACAAAAGTTCGGAAGGCTTTACTTAAGCAGAGCCAGAAGGAATCTAGTTCGTCTTCACTAATAGTGCCCTGGAAGAATTTTTTGAAAGGAGTGCCAGGATCGGAAAGGCAACCTCCAGACAGCGCATTCACGGATAGGGATTGCGGATCTTGTTGAGGATCATTGAGCTTGAGCGAGCAGGCGGTGAGCAAGCTGCTGGCAATGGCGATTGCTGCGATTGGGCGAAGGATTTTACTAAAAGACATAGTATAATCCTCCTCGTGCGCGGCTATTGTGCTGAAACTTACTTACGATATCCACATTGTCTGCGGCAGTGGAGCCGAGCATATCGAGCCCCGCATTTAGCATCCAGCGACTCGAGAAATTATAGAAAAAATCGCTCACAAAAATATTTTCTTTATGAATGGGGATATAAATGAATTTTACAGAGGCCTTAAAGATTCCTGCCCAAGATTCTAAGATGGGGCCTAAGAGTGCAATGCTATAGGCGTCGCTGAACATATAGCGAGGCTCAAAGATACCTGTGGGGCTAGAGGTGGCGAAGGAGCCGCTATCTGGGGCGTTACCGCCTTCCACATGAATATAGGAAATCTCCGCTTGGGTGGAGGCTAGTCCACGACCATGGAGATTTTGCTGTAAAAGGCCGCTTGCCACAGTGGCATTTTTCGTGGTTTGGATATTCCAGTTTGAAGCTGGGGTATCCGCCTTGGTATTCTCTTGGATAACAGAGCCTGTGATTTTTGTGTTGGCGCCAGCGATTCCTACATCTGCCGCGTAGATCTGGTGGTAAAGCACGCGAGTATATACATCGATAGGCAAGGTGAGAGTGCTCAAATTGAGCTGACCTATATAGTTAAGCAAGATCTGGTTCATGGGCTTATAGGCAAAGGAAGCTCTGCTCCACAAGCCGTGCTCGGGATTACCCACTCGATAGCTAATGCCAGTGCCTGGGTTGTCGAGCACATCACGAATGCCTGGAAAGTGCAGCGTAAGATTAAGAGTAGTAGCTTGGTTGAAAAGGAGCACCGTGGACGAAGGACAGCTAAACCAAGGCGAGTTTGTTTTACAAACGCCGCCACTGATATCTTTTGATGTGCCTAGCTCCGGGATAAAAAGTGGGGTGGCGAAAACGGTGAGCTCGGAAGAATTGTCAGGGGCCTTGTAGTGTAGGAAGAAACCTGCCAGGCCATCTTGTTGCTCTTGTAGGTAATCCCAGCGGAAGCGAGGCTGAAAGAGACCTAGCGACCAATAGCTATCTACGGTGCTCCAATCCTCGCGCTTGCGGCCGAAGACGAGCTGCCAGGAGGAAGGCTTGGTGGCGATATAGGCTTCATGCACATCGTAGGAATGGTAGCCGCCGGAATGAAGGCCTAGCATGGCTTCGCCATTAAACTCTGCTTCCAGCTTATCGGTGGCACGATACGCATCATAGCCAACAGAGGCCGCGAAATAGCCCACTCGCTGGGCGGGGAGCGCATCTGCGCTTTGCGTGAAATAGTGCACATCGGAGAGTCCGAAGCGGAAAGTATTTTTATCGACGTCGGAAAAGTTGGTGGGCACAGCGTGCGCAGTGGAAATAGAAAAGAAAAGCCATAAGCATAGGCTTCCCATTTTCTTAAGTTTCCGCATTGGCAACAACAGCATTTTGCTCCACTGATAAGGCAATTTTTTCTAGCCTTTAGTATAGCAATCTGCTTCCTATAAAACAACGCAAGAAAGCCGCAGAAACGCTCAGCTATTGGTTTAGGGGTACTTGTTAAAAGGTATTTATTTATAGCCAAAAACACTACGTGTTTAGGTTTTTGACAGCTGAAAAACTAATGCTCAAGTTGGCGTGTGAGCTGCGCGAGAGTTTTATATTCTCTCCATGTTCGCTTCAAGGCCGCACTTTCTGCGTTGAGGCGCTTACGGAAATAGCGTTGACGAATTTTCGTCTCCCGAGAGGGGAATTCGCGGCGGAGTTTTGCGAGCTGTTGGATTTTCTCTTCAATATTGGCCTTGAGGGCTTCCAACTGCTGGTGACACTGTAGCGCTAGTTCACTCTGCGCCTTTGGTAATTGTTCGTGGGTATTCTCTAATTTTGCCTTATAGATTTGCCAATCCGGTGTGCGAGTTAGATTCGAAGAAAAACCAAATTTATTTAGCGACCAAATCAACCACTTACTTGGATCCCAGTGATACCAAGCGATGCCATTACGATAATCGTTGGCGAACACATGGTGAAAGTTATGAAATCCTTCGCCATTGGAAAAGAGTGCGGTGATCCAGCTATCGCGAGCAGTTACTTTTGTGGAATAGGGCTGGTTGCCAAGCACGTGAGCCATGGAATTGATGAAAAAAGTGCCATGATGAACAAAAACAGTGCGGAACAGACCACCAAAGAGAAAACCTGCAAAGGGGTAGCCGCAGAGATAGCCTAAAAAAGTAGGGAGCACAAAGCCGGTGGTAACCGCGATCGGTAGATAGTATTTATCCTGCCAAAGCACCAACGGATCTTTCAGTAGATCACGAATATTATCGTAGGTGCGTTCTTCTGGATCCTTATAAAAAATCCAACCCATGTGGGCATAGAAAAAGCCACGATTGATATTATAGGGATCGCCCTCTTTATCCACGAAGCGATGATGGTAGCGATGATCGGAAGACCATTTAAGCGCTGAATTCTGCAAGGCGCCCGCACCGAAGATGAGATAGAGAAATTTTACCACGCGATTGCAATCGTAGCTTTGGTGAGAAAACTGACGATGATATCCAGCAGTGATGCCTAGGCTAGTTAGCCATGTCATCGCAGAGAAAATAAAAAAGTAGCCCCAGTGCCAACCATTCACGTGAAGGTAGACAGGGATTAGCGCGACGCTTAATGCTGGTGTGAGAATTAAAAACGCTGCGTTGATCGGACTAAATTTGCCATTCCATATCGGGGCGTGCTGCCAGTTTTTATTTGTCATGGGATAAGTATTACAGAGAAACGGAGATAGTGTAAGTTAAGAATTTGTCTCAATTTGATTAAGTGCGTTGTACGCGGCTACCTTATACGCCTCAGCAAGAGTGGGATAGTTGAATACCGACTCGCGAATGAAATCGAGTTTCGCCCCGAGACGTTGGAGTAGGAGCCCGATGTGCACGAGTTCCGTGGCGCCTTGGCCAATGATATGAGTGCCGAGGAGTTCCTTTGTTTCCCGATGAATGAAAAGTTTCAGTAAGCCATCCTCATCGCCCAAAATCTGACCCCGCGCGAGCTCCGAATAGTGGGCGCGCCCTACTACGAAGGGGATCTTTTTCTCTAGGAGTTCCCGTTCGCCAAGGCCGGCGTAGGCAATTTCAGGATCGCAGTAAATTCCATAGGGGTAGATATCGGGAAATTTCGGATTGGAAAGTCCAAATGCATGCCTGGCAGACATGCGACCCTGTTCAGAGGATGTGGCAGCGAGCGCTGGGGCACCGATCACATCACCAGCAGCGTAAATATGGGGCAGATTCGTTTGGTAGTTTTCATTCACCACAATAAATCCGCGTGGATCTGTGAGCACACCTGCCTTTGACAACGCAAGGGCTTCTGTGTTCGGGGCACGGCCCATGCAAATCAGGGTAGCATCGAAGCGAAAAGCTTTTTTGCCTAGTTTAATTTTTAACTTCGCAGATCCTTTAGCCTGTTCAAAAGGCCCGATCTCTTCTCCGAGCTGAAACTTTACCCCTAATGAGCTGAGTTTTTTGCGGAGCATGGCGATCATTTCATCGTCTACATTGCGGAGTAATTCCTTGCGGCGATCCACAAGCGTAACTTTCGTGCCGAGACGAGCGAAGAGGCTGGCATATTCACAGCCAATCACTCCAGCACCTAGAATTAGCAGCTCTTTTGGCCCCTTGCTCATGGAAAGAATGGAGTCAGAATCGTGCACATTCTTCCATTGAAAAGGAAATTCGGGAAGGTGGAGGGGACGCGCCCCAGTAGCGATCAGAAATTTTTTGCCTTCGAGAACCGTAGTAGATTTTTCCACCAGAATTTGATGACTGTCAAGGAAGCTTGCCTTCCCTACGAAGTGAGATACTTTATTGCGCGCAAATTGATCTTTTACAAGGCGGGTTTCCCGCGCTGAAATTTTTTGAGCTGCCGCCTGCGCTTTCTTCCAAGTGCTATTTGGTTTTAGCGCTGCTTCGCGAAGCATTTTGCTGGGAATGGTACCGAGGTGCGCACAAGCCCCACCTAATTTTTTATTTTCTACGATAGCAACGCTTTTACCGGCCTTCACCGCTTGAATGGCGGCTCGTTGGCCGGCGGGGCCTGAGCCGATCACAATCAGGTCAAAGCTTTGCTTCATTAGTGGTGGTGGCCACCAGCGCCGTGCACGTGTCCGTGGGCCTGCTCTTCTTCTGTGGCCAAGCGGATTTCCATCAACTCTACATCGAAATCGAGGTCTTTACCGGCGAGGGGATGATTGCCATCCAGTACCACTTCTTTATCATTCACGGAGGTAACTACGAATACTGGGGCGTGGTGATCATTTGCATCCGGACGAAAGCGATCGCCAATTTTTACGTCTAAATCTTTTGGGAACTGAGTGCGAGGCACGCTCATCATGCGATCCTCTTCTTTTTCGCCGTAAGCATCTTTCGCGAGCACATGAACTTTCTTTTTATCGCCCACTTTCATTTCCAAGAGAGCAAGTTCGAGACCAGGGATGATTTGGCTGTGTCCGGCTAAAAAGGCTAGAGGCTCCGCTCCGCGGGAACTATCCAGCACGGTGCCAGAATTATCGGTGAGGGTATAGTGAAAGGCGATTACATTCGTAGACATGAGAGCTCCTTTTTGAACACGCTTAGCCAGAATACCATCATAAATTTTTTCATTCCGATACAGGAAAATTCTGATAGACTCGAAAACATTCTTTAAGGAGGAATTTCATGACACGCCGTAACCTTGCCGGGCTATTTTTGCTACTTTTCTCATTCACTTCGGTGGCTGTAACAGCTCAAGCGGATGACGCTTCTCCAGTATCGGTGAGTCATCCTGCGAAGAAGAAATCGCACTCTCACAAGAAATCCAAAAAGAACAAAAAATCTAGGGGCAAAAGAAGCTCGCCTAGCTCCAAAATGGGTAAGCGGAAATCTCATTCGCCCCAAGTTACGAATGCCGCTCAAGAGCCAGGCACTCCTCTACCGCCTCCTCAAGTACCGAAAGAATAGTTTCTGCTCGGCTAAATAAAGCACCCCAAACGCTCCGAGGCATAGCCACTTCATCGTGGTGAATTCCGGCAAATAATGGGGTGCCAAATTCCCTGATTGAAGGCAATAGAGGATAGTGCCCGTTTCGATCACATCGGCAGTTGCGGCGAGCGCGATAAAATTTCCTAGCATTTTATTTTTGGCATTATGGGCTAGCCTCAGGAGCAGGGCCACGTAGGCTGGAATGAACAGAAAAAGATCAGCGCACTCGCCCCAGAAATGCCTACGCTCATCGATCGGAGTGAGCGAGCTCAAGAAATATCTCGCCTCTTCTACGCTATAGTGAAATCTAGCATCTAGTGTTGGAAGGCCGTGGTTCAGAGTACTCACGAGTATTCCCGCAGAAACAAAAAATCCGAGTTGCCAGCGCCAATTTTTCATCCGCTACCTCGTGTTCATCGCCACACGAAGCGCCTCAATCCACTCATTTGGCGATATGGGGAGATCCACATGCCAGGGGCGCTTTGCTTCTAAAATAACTGGATCGTTCACATCCTTGGGGAGTGTCCACGCTCTACCAAGGGAATCTACTAGTTCCAAGAAAATGGCGAGTCGATACAATAAAGGATCCACTTCCTTTAGGAAGTAAGGTTCGCGATAGAAGCGCACACTCGGCTCGATATTCTTGAACACCGAATAAAAATGAAGACCGAAAGCCGATGGCTCCTCTTGAGAAACACCAAACACTTTGCGTTCGCGCACGAGGCGCGCGATCGCGGGGATTTTCAATTTGCCCATTTCTTCTTCGAACTCCGACCAGTTTGGGTAGGCGAGAGCCATGTGGAGTTTACCAATTTGGGTGAGCATCGCCGCAGGAGCAGCTAACTTATGAAAGCCAAATTGCGGGGCACGCTCTGCTAGGCAATGCGCGAGCAGGGCATAGCGGCGTGCTCGTTTATTAGTCTCCACGAAATAAGGTTCTAAGTTTTTTTTGAAATCATCTCGCTGGGAGCCGATCAGGCGCAGCCAATCGAAGAGAGTTCCAGAGGCATAAACACTCTCAGAATAAGGAAATTTATTGCGCGTAAAGAGCTCTTCCATTTCGAGAGCAGTGCGGAGGTATTCAGAGGCAACGAAGCCTTTTTTTTCCTTCGTTTCTAGGGCTGGAAATTTTCCAGTCACGGCTCTGTGCATTCGAAGTGCGATGATCAAGTTTCTACTCCCAATCATTCCCAGTAAATTGATCAGGCGATGGGTGGGGCTTTGCTTTTTTTTCGTCTTATCTTCTTTGTCGTCTTTTTCTTCTTTGGCCACGCGAGCGGTTTTCTGCATCACGAAGGCAGCGAAAATATTTTTGTACACTGGGTTGCGGTTGAGAATTCCCACGAGATCATCGGTGGTAACATCAATATCAATAAATTCCTGAAGAGTATCATTGGCCGTAGCACCGAGCTGGATCGGAAAAATGCTTTTGGTGAGGATTCCGTGTAGAGCGCTATCTGCCATTTTGATTCAGGATAGGAGCTTCGACACTTGAAGTCAAATTGCAAAGGTCTCATACTAGAGGAATGAAAACGATCGCTAAAGATATTATGTCGCAAAAGTTAATCGTGGCTCGAGAGGGCATGAATATCGAGGAGGCGGTGAAGCTACTGGTGAATAATAAAATTACTGGATTGCCCGTGGTTGATGCCGCTGGGCATATGATCGGTATCCTCTCGGAGTATGATATAATCGCGACCGTGGGAAAGCAGACTCATATCGAGGCCTCTCTCTTTGCCAATTCTATTTCCTACACAAAAACTGTGGAGAGCGTAGATGAGGATACTCCGCTAGCGGATATTCTACAGCGATTTATTAATTTGAAGTGTCGTCGCCTCCCCGTGCTGGATAAAGCGAAACGCCTAGTGGGAATAATTTCTCGCAGGGATGTGATGAAGGTTCTCTACTACCGCGCGAAAGTAAATTGATGAAAATACAGCTGCGTAATCAGGATGGGATCGAGGTGCTAGAGCTAGAAGGCTCCATCGATGCTCATGATATGCAAGTATTGAAGGCCGGGATCACCAAGCTTTTGCGGGCCGGAAAAAATCGCATCATCCTCAGTTTCGCTGATTCTATTGCCCTCATCACGGGCGACATTTTGCGTGAGATCGCGATTCTAGACCTTTTTGCCAAGGAGTTGGCGGGGGCAGTAGTTTTGGCGACTTCGAATGAAAAACTCACTCAAGTGATTTTAAATTATACAAAGCCTTCCGTTTTATCCGCATTCCCTGAAGTGAAGCTCGCCGTTTCTTTTTTTAAAAATGCCAAAGAGGAATCCCTCAAGCCCTTTGATTCTAAAGTGGCGAATGAGCAGCTAGCCGCAAAGGATACAGAGATTTCCGCGCTCAAAAATCAGCTAAAGCTTCTCGATCCTCGCGAAGTAGCAGATCTTCGCAAAAAGAACGCCGAGCTACTGAAGCAAAATGGAATGCTAGAAGAAGAGTTAGCGGCTTCCCTTAAAGTGAGGCGTGCGCCTCCCACCGTGGCCGCCTATGAGCAGAAAGTGAATCTTTTGGAGGGATCGCTCGCGAGGCTCACAGAGCAATTGCAAAAGGCTAAGCAATGAGTTCTTTCATTCGTGATACATGCACGGCCTGCGCGATTTGCGAGGGTGTATGTCCCACGAAGAGCATTTTTCCCGTTGGCGAAAAATTCTCGATCGATACGGATACTTGTGAAGAATGCAAGCTCTGCGTTTCCGTTTGTCCGGTGGACGCGATAATTAAACTGAAGCCGCCAGGCTCTGGTTCAGCTGCATAAATCGTTTCAAACCTAGAGCTAGGCTTGCTTCCTGCCATGTTGGATCACTTGGGTTAAACGCAAGGTAGAGTTTGTCGCCAGCTTTGGTGAGTGCTCTCGGATCTTTAAAGCGATTCTTCCACGCAAAATTTTCTTCTCGCAAAGCCCGAAGCACAGCAAAGTTTCCGATCGTGCCAAACTCTTGCAGGAAGTAATGCCAATTCGTCTTTGGCAAAGCTGCTCGAAGGGCCTCAGAAAACATTCCAGCGCTTTGATAGCTCTCCGTTTTGGCCGCAGGGAAATCTAAGCTCCTTTGAAAGCAGCTTGTGGCAAAGCTAGCCGCATCAGAATCGCCAAACAGAAACTCTTTACCTCTCTTGCCAAGCCCTGTGTGCACGTCTAATACGTAGGCTTCTTCAGTTAAGGGAAAGTGCTGGCGTAAAAATTCCACCACATGAAGTATTTCACGTTGTAAGGATGTGCCTGCATAAAAAAGTCCATCAGGATGGGTGTTTTGGCCGGATGCAATAGCTTGGAGCGCACGCTCTTTTCCGTGGCCTAGAAGTTGGAACAAAAAACCAAAATAGCTCGTATATTTCGCTCGCGGAGTAGAAGGGGAGAGAAAGGGATGAAACTTTTCGTAGTCTGGATTGATCTTAGTTTTATCTTTTAAAAAATTCCGATTGAGGTCCACATTATTGGCGTTGGTGCGGCGGTAAAATGCCATGCCAAAGGCATTCAATCCATGAATAAAAAGAATGGAGTGATCACCTTGGGCGAGTAATTTAGCGTCGAGAGATTCTTTCAGAATTTTGGTTTGAATAGCAGAGCCGGTATACGCCTCGATGCCATGCAATCCAGAAATATGAAGCAGTAATTTTTTTGGATTCCGCTTGAGCATGGAAAAGTCTACATAGAGCTCGGAGCTTTCCTCGGCTGGTGCTCGCAATCTTAATTGGCGAAAGCCGCGGGCTTCTGCTGCCGCCAGAAAATGATCGCGAGCGGTGGCATAGTCTTTTTGAAAATAGCTCAACCCAAGCTCTCCACAAAGGCCAGTACTTCTTCCACGTGGCCATCCACTTTCACGCCGCGCCATTCTTGCAGGATTTTACCTTTTTCATCTAAGAGAAAAGTGCTGCGTTCGATGCCGCGCACTTTTTTTCCATACATATTTTTCATCTTGATCACATCGAATTCTTTGCAGGCGGCTTCTTCGCTATCACTCAAGAGATGAAAGGGAAACTTCATCTTAGCGCGAAAGCGTTCATGGGAGGCGAGGCTATCCCGCGAAATGCCGAAAATCTCCACGCCAAGTTTTTGAAATTTTCTATAGTGCTTCGCGAACGCTTCCCCTTCTCGCGTGCAGCCTGGGGTGCTATCCTTTGGGTAAAAATAGAGCAGCACTTTTTTGCCTTTCCAGTCGGAAAGATCGAAGGATTCGCCGGAGGTGGAAGCTAATTTTTGGTTCATGTTTTGGCCTTTCTGAAATAGGGGAAGGATTGAATCGTAAGCGCGGTTAGAATTAATAATGCACCAGCGGCCTGCCAAATATTGAGGCGCTCGCCTAAATAGAAGTAGCCCACAAGCGCTCCCTGAATTGGCTGCACAAATAGCGTGAGCGACACAAAGGCAACCGGAGCACTTTGCAGCGCATAGGTCCAATAGGCATAGGTGATTGTGGTTCCGAGCGGACCCATCCAAAGCAGCGCGAGCATGCTTTTGCTATTCAATAAAGATAGATTGGGAAAGCTTTCCTGGCGAATTGCGAAAAGATACATCGAAAAAAAGAAATAGCCTAAGCTTAAAGCAAATCCAAAAATAGTGATGGGGGAAAATTCTTCCGCCAGTCTTCTGCTAATGATGCTATACATTGCCTCCGCTGGCAGCGCGAGCATCATCAAAATATTTCCCATGTTGAATAGGGAAAGCGATTCACTCACTTTGTCTGGCCGCAGATTACTCAAAAAACAAAAGCCCACCACGGCAAATTGAAACGCGAGCAATTGTCGCCACGCCATTCGCTCGCCTAAAAATACTCGAGCCAACACCACGGCAAAGAGGGGTTCTAGCGCAACTATGATAGCATTTTCCGTGGCGGTGCTTCTGGCTAGGCCCGTATACTGAAAATAGGGCGAGGCAAAAAAGGTGATGATGCCCATCAAAAAAATCCACAGAATATGCGGGCGACTCAGTACCTTACGGATTACTGGCCCAGATTGCTTTTTTCGCGCCATATGAACGATGGCAATCAACAAGACACCGAGCCAAGCAGCGCCATAGCGGAGCCACGCGGTTTGGAAGGGGGAATAGTCCTGCAAGAGGATTTTCCCCATCGTGGGATTCGTTGCCCATATTGCATTGCATATAATTAGACCGACTAAAGTTTGCCAAGACATCACCCGAGAATATATTTGTTTTTCCCGTCCACTGCTATATGTTTATAGCGTGCAACCATTTGATCTTTTTTCCCCCACCGAAGAACACAAAATGCTTCGGGACACAGTGCGCGATTTTACGAAATCAGAAGTGGAGCCTCAGGCTCATGAACACGATCGTAAGGAGCGCTTCAATCTCTCTTTGTTCAAGAAGCTAGGTGAACTTGGATTGCTCGGTATTACTGTGCCGGATACCTTTGGTGGAGCTGGAATGGATGCTCTCGCGGCCTGCATCGCGATTGAAGAGCTGAGCTATTCCGATCCTGGTTTTGCACTCGCCTATTTGGCCCATTCGATTTTGTGCGCCAATAATATTGCGCAAAACGCGAGCACAGAGCAAAAAAAGAAATACTTGCCGAAGCTTTGCACCGGCGAATGGATTGGCGCCATGGCAATGTCGGAGCCGAATGCGGGCACTGATGTGCTAGGCATGGAAACTCGCGCCGTGCAGTCTGGCACAAACTATTTGCTAACTGGTCGTAAGATGTGGATTACGAATGGCACCACGGATGAGCAGGGTACTCCTGCGGATGTGGTGCTCGTCTACGCGCGCAGTGATATCAAAGATTCTGGTAAAAAAGCGGAAGTAACTACCTTCCTCGTGGATAGATCGATGAGCGGCTATTCGGTGGGGCAAAAAATTGTGGATAAGCTCGGTATGCGCGCCTCCAATACGGCGGAGCTCGTATTTGATAAAGTGCCTGTACCGAAAGAAAATCTAGTGGGCGAACCAGGCCATTCGCTCTTGCACATGATGAAGAATTTAGAAATCGAACGCCTCACCTTGGCTGCCATGAGTTTGGGAATGGCTCGTAGAGCACTCGAAATCATGAACCGCTATGCGGAAGAACGTAGTGCCTTTGGTAATTCTCTCAATCGTTTTGGACAAATTCAGCGTCATATCGCCGAGAGCTATGTGGAATATAAGGCTGCCCGTTGCTACCTCTATGAAGTGGGTCGCAACTTGAATTTGGCTGTGGAAGGTAACCGCGTGGATTCTGATGGCGTGAAACTCTTTGCCGCTACCATGGCGAAGAATGTTTGCGACAAAGCCATTCAGGTGCTCGGTGGCTATGGCTATGTGGGTGAATATACCGTGGAGCGCCTATGGCGCGATGCTAAGCTTATCGAAATTGGTGGGGGCACCTTAGAGGCCCATCACAAAAATATCACTAGGGATCTCGCAAAAAATCCGAGCTTAATAGAATAGAGGCCCATGTTCTGGAAACTATTGCATGCTGCTTTAGCCTTCGCGGTGGATATCGAAGACGATGATTTTCATGAACTACAAAATCAGGCTTCGCAAGCACTAGAGAGTTTAAAGAATTTTCAGCAGCCGGGGGCAACGCACTCGGCCTTAGATCATGTGCGCGTTCGCGTGATGCACTTGGCGACGGATCAACACTTTCTTAATGCCTTGCAAAAACTCTGGAATCATCCGAATCGCATGCTCTGTATTTATTTGGAGATTGGCGCCGTAGTGCTGATCACAGTGTATAAAGCGTGGCGCCAAGCTGTGCAGAAGCATTGGTTTGGCAAGCTATTCGTAGGTTTCTACTGTATGATTCTACTTTGGGGCTCGGTGAGCTTCGCGATTCCTTACTATTGCTATGGAGACAGTTATCTCACTGTGCTCAAGGGAATCAAATCTGTCGTATTCGACACGAAATAGAGGTCTTCCTTGAAAAATCAATTTGTAACTGTGGTCGCAATGTCCTGCTTTTTCCTGCACCTGGAAAGCTTTGCTGCTGGTGCGAAACCGGTTTCAACTCCTGTGCCGCAACTGGAACCGCCTTTAGAGTTCGGTGAGATATGGGATGCCGAACAAGAGATTAACCTCCAGAGTGTTTTGGATACCACTCAGGCGATGCTGCTAAAGCGTTCTGAAGGGGCTAGTTTCATTCGTCGTGATGCTCACCCAAAGCACCATGGATGTGTAAAGGCAGATTTTGTAGTGGATAGCTCATCGCTCGCTCCTGAGCTCCGTGTAGGAATTTTCGCAGAAAATACGAAAAAAGTTTTCCCTGCTATTATCCGATTCTCTAATGGCAATCCCGATGGCGGCCAGAGTGCTGATCTCGCGAAAGACATTCGCGGCATGGCTGTGAAGCTCATCAATATTGAAGGCACCAAATCTGGTAGCCAGGATTTCGTGATGCTTACGAGTAAAGAATTTTTTAGCAAAAATGGGAAGGACTACCATGAGCTCCACGATGCGCTCGGCGGCGGTTCGCTTTCAACTCTTTGGTATTTGCTGCTTCATGGCACGGAGCGTTCGATTCTTTTGAACAGCCAGATAGAGGCGGCAAACCCTCTGCAGCTTAGCTACTTTAGTTCAGTTCCTTATAAGCTTGGTGCGCGCACGATGAAATTCAAGGTGGAGCCATGTGCCGTGAATCCAAAAGATACAGTGCCAGGTAAAGATGCAAATACGAATTATTTACGAGAACGATTGGCTAGCAGTTTAGCGAAAAACGCCTCGTGTTTTGATTTTTTTGTAGAGCCTAATATGGACATGGAAACTCAACCCGTGGAAAATCCAATGATCCCATGGGACGAAACAAAATCACCCTATATTAAAGTGGCAAGCATCCAAATCCCAGTGCAGCAAGGAAGTGATTCTGAGGGCCAACTCAATTTTTGTGAAAATTTGAGTTTTGATCCTTGGCATACGCTTCCAGGCACTCGTCCGATGGGACAAATTAATCGCATGCGCGCCAAAATCTATCCGTTCATTTCTTCTCTTCGCCACCAATATAATAATACGCCGATACTAGAGCCTCGCGATCAGAACTTCTGCGCCGGTGAATCTGCGGCTCTTTGCGCCGCGCCCAAGCATTAGAAATAGGGCTCTAAAATTTCTCGGCCATTGATTTTGGCTCGTAAGGTTGTGAGGGCGGTGAAGACTCCCAAGATCTTCCTATCTAAAAAAAGTAGCTCTTGTGGCGGCGTACGCAGCATGAATTTTTTCGGAATTTCTAGGGCGCGCTCCGCTACGCGCTTCGGCAAGTTTCCCTCAGCCCAAGCATATTCATCCGTCTGAAATGGCTCCACGATGAGGCTGCACAAAGCATGCAGATAGTCTTTCAATTCTTCGGAGTCGCCAGGCACCAGCACTCTGAGGGCAATGGTGGCCGCCTCAAATTCTTGGCGATCCTTGCGCAAAATACCCCTTAGCATGCGCAAGTGAGTATGTGTAAAAGCAGGCTCGAACTCTCTCACGGCGCCGAAATCATAGAGTATCCATTTATCTTCTTCGCCATTTTTACCAAGGTGAATACGGTAATTTCCAAAATGAGGATCTGTTTGCACAATGTGCAATTCATAAATTTCTTTGAAGAGGAGGCTTAAGAGATCTTTAGATAATTTATTGCGTCTGGCTTGAGAAAGCTTTGCTATTTCATCGCTATCCACACCAACACCAGGCAAATACTCCATGGCTAAAATTCGTTTTCCAGAAAACTCAGGAAAGGGCTTCGGGATGAGAAAGTTGTTGCCCAGTTTCTCGCGAAAGTATTCGAGACGCTTTAGTTCCAGTTCATAGTCGAGCTCTTGCTTCAACATGAACTTAATTTCAGCAAACACAGGATCCATATTTGGCAGCTTTGGAATGGCGCTAGAAAATTTTAGGAAGTTTTTGAGGGCGCGGAGATCGCTATCCACCGCATCGTCTACCCCAGGATACTGAACCTTAAGCACAATATTTTCGTTAGTACTTAGAATAGTGGCACGATGAACTTGCCCTAAGGAGGCCGCCCCTAGGGCTTCATCGTCGATTTTTAGCTTTGCCATTCGCTCTTTTCCGAGCCTGCGGGTGATGGTTTTCTCCATCTCTTCCCATTCTACAGCTGGAGAATTCGAGTGGAGGGTTTTTAGGAGTGCATTGATTTCGGGTGGAAAAAAATGCTCACCATACATGGAGAGCATCTGGCCCACCTTCATGAGGCTACCCTTAAGCTCACCAAACTCTTTCGCAAGCGCAGCCGCTTGGGATAGTCGCAAGGCTTGTTTGCCAAGCTTCTTTTTTGTTTCGTCAGAAAAGATCGAGCCAAGGCTTTCTGCGGCACTCTTCGCCCCAGCTTCCATGCCGAGCATCGCGAGACTCATGCTTCGAGAAAAGAGTCCGGATTTAATTTTTTTGATCTTTTTTGCCATGCTATTTTTTAAAAAGTGCCAGCGCTTTTGCCCTTTGGATCGAATGATCTACGATGGGTAGCGGATAGCCCAAAATGCCATCGGGGCAGTGAATCGTTTTTTTTCCCTGCAATTTTAGCTCTGGCACTTCGGAGCGAATGAAAGCACCATCCGGATCAAAGCGTTCCGATTGAGAGTAAGGATTGAATATGCGGAAATAGGGCTGGGCATCGCAGCCTGTGGAGGCGGACCACTGCCAGCCACCATTATTCGCTGCTAAGTCAAAATCGAGAAGGTGCTTGGCAAAATAATCTTCGCCGAGTCGCCAATCAACAAGTAAATCCTTTGTTAGAAAGGAAGCCACTACCATGCGCAAGCGATTGTGCATCCAGCCTGTGGTATTGAAGTGTCTCATTGCTGCATCGATGATAGGAAAGCCAGTTTTGCCTGCACACCACGCTTCGAAGTGTTCTTTTTTTCCTGGCCACACAATGCCTTCCAGTTCCTTTTTAAAGCTATGACCCACCACATGGGGGTTATTAGCGAGTATCATATGATAAAAATCTCGCCAGGTGAGTTCATTCAGCCATGCTGCTGGGCCTTCGCCGTCTAGATTATTTACTGCTCGCACTGCCTCGCGAACGCTCAAGGTGCCAAAGCGAAAGTGCACAGAGAGACCAGAGGTGCCATCAACGCTTGGAATATCTCGCAGCTTTTTGTAGTCGTGAATTTTGGGAAGGAATGCTCTCAAGCGTTTTAGCGCGGCCGTTCTTCCCGGTTCCAACCAAAGCGGGCTAGGCGTAAATCCGATCTGTTTCATCGACCATTCATGGTTGTATGAACTAATTTCGGAGGCGGCCAAGAGTGCTTTCCAGCGCACTTTCTTCTCTTCGTAGTGCTCGGGCCGCATCGCTTTGAGCCAGGCATTCTTATAAGCGGTATAGACCTTAAAGCTCTCGCCGCTGCCGTTCAATATCTCTCGTTTTTCGAAAATCACTTGGTCTTTGAAGCTATGAAAGGCAATCCCTTGTGACTGGAGACCCTTATGAACCTTGGCATCTCGGGAAATCGCATAAGGCTCATAGTCGGCATTAGTGAATACAGCATCAATGCTAAGCGCTTTTGCAACTTTGGGGATCTCTTCTGTAGGATCACCTATCCTTACAAGGAGTTGGCTGCCATTTTCTCGGAGTTTTTGATCAATTTCTTCCAGGCTTTTATGAATGAACGTGAGGCGACGATCCTGCCGATCCAGCTTATTCAGGATTTTAGGATCAAAGTTAAAGCAAACCACGAGTTCGTCGCCAAAGGCCGCCGCAGCAGCTAAAGCGGCATGATCATTGAGTCGTAAATCTCTACGGATCCAGCAAAGCGCCCTTTTTTTCTTTTGCATTGGCCGAATATACCCCAATTTTAAATTTGATAGGGAAAAATGCAGAAAATTCCTTTTCTGACGCACTATTTAGGCGTATAGAATAGGCATCAAAAATGTTCCCTGAAGAGGAGTGCTTCTCATGTCAGATTCTAGACAAGTGAATTTAAAAACAGGTCTCGCCGAAATGCTAAAAGGCGGCGTGATTATGGACGTGATGAACGTAGAGCAAGCCAAGATCGCAGAAGCAGCGGGTGCAGTAGCGGTAATGGCGCTTGAGCGCATTCCAAGCTTGATCCGCAGCCAGGGCGGCGTGGCTCGCATGAGCGATCCAAAAATGATTTCCGATATCATGCAGGTAGTTTCCATTCCTGTGATGGCAAAGTGTCGAATTGGCCATTTTGCAGAAGCGCAAATCTTGCAGCAACTCGGTGTTGATTTTATCGATGAATCCGAAGTGCTCACTCCTGCGGATGAAGCAAATCACATAAATAAATTTGATTTTAAGGTTCCTTTTGTTTGTGGTTGCACCAATTTGGGTGAAGCCCTTCGCCGCATCGGTGAAGGCGCTGCCTTGATTCGTACCAAGGGCGAAGCTGGCACTGGCAATGTGGTAGAAGCAGTTCGCCACATGCGCCAACTCATGACGGAGATTCGTCGCCTCAAAACATTAGATAGCACTGAGCTTTTCGCGGAGGCAAAACGTTTGCAGGCACCGTTAGAAATCGTGCAGCTTACTGCAAAACTCGGACGCCTTCCCGTGCCAAATTTTGCCGCTGGTGGCGTGGCGACTCCGGCAGATGCTGCGCTGATGATGCAGCTTGGGGCTGAAACTGTATTTATTGGTTCTGGCGTATTCCAAGATGCTACCGCAAAAGAAGCCGAGGCTCGCGCGCGTGCCGTAGTGAAGGCAACTGCGCAATTCAATAATCCAGCAATTCTACTTGAGGCCTCCACTGGCTTACCAAAAGCCATGACCGGTGTAGAAGCCGTAGCTCCTGAAAATCGTTTGGCAGGGCGCGGTTGGTAATCGGGATATTAGCCTTGCAAGGCTGCGTAGAGCCCCATGCGGAGCATTTACGCTCTCTTGGTATTAGCGTGCGCTATGTGAGGCTTCCCTCTGATCTAGATGGAATCGATGGCTTGATTTTGCCGGGCGGCGAGAGCACCACCATGCTGAAGTTGGCTAGGGTGTTTGGTGTGTGGGAAAAACTCCTTCCGCTAAGTAAGCAAATTCCATTTTGGGGTATTTGCGCGGGTTCCATCCTGATGGCCACCCAGGTAGAAAATCCAGAGCAAGAATCTCTGGGCGTAATTGATCTTACTGTACGTCGCAATGCTTATGGTCGTCAGCTAGAGAGTTTTCAAGGAAATGTAGATACCGATACTGGCCCAGAGGCGGCTGTTTTCATTCGTGCGCCGAAGTTCACAAAATTTGGATCTACAGTGAAAGTTGCGGGCAGGGTGAATGGCGAAGCGGTTTTCCTAGAAGAAGGAAGGCATATGGTCACGGCCTTTCATCCGGAGATGACGGACTCCAATTGGTGTCACCAACGCTTCTTAGCTAAAATTTCTGCGAATACGCCTGGCCTTTAAGCTCGCGGAATAAAACTTCCGTGGAAACCGAGCGGTAGGTAGCGCCCAAGCCAGGCCCGTGCCACAAGCTCTAAACTAATTTCTTTGCGAATATCTAGAAATGTTTCATCTCGATCTGCATCGTAGCCAAGATGGAGAATCCACGCATTTTTATCATCTGGAACATAGAGCGGTTCGCCGAGGCACTGCCGCGCAGAAACCGTAATTCTCTTTGCGCTGCGAGCTTCTAGATCCCAGCAGGCGAGGGTATTGAAGGCTAAAGGGTCCTCATTACCGAAAGCAGCTTCGAGCAAATGGTAGTGACTCATGGGCTTGCCAAGGAGATGCGAATTCACGCCGGGAAAATCTGTGGGCACTCCATCACTAATTTGCGTGCGCGAGCGGAGTTTCATTGTGGCGAGATCGATGCTAAAGCGCGTGATCCAGGAGTTGGGGGATGGCGGCATCACGTCTGCTGACCAGTTCTCAAACATCGCGTAGGCAGAATCATCGGGCATCACCACGGAATCAAAATGGAGCTGACCTGATTCCTCCCATGCATTGCAATGGTGGAAGGCGAGTCCGCCCGGTGAGCTTTCAATCTCTAGTGGCGAGGCTGAGCCATCTTTTCTCACCAAGATGATGCGGAATGGTTTGCTGCCATCATACTCTAAGAGATCGGCGATGGGAGATTGTCCGAGGGCGGCCCCGAGTAGTTTTACTTTTAAGGGCGCAACCAAAAAAACCATATAGTTTTCTGTGAGCAGACAATCATGGATCGGAAAAAAACCGCCGAGCGAATGGCTAGCCACTTGTGTGAGCTGCTCACTGCCTTTTGCTAGACGAAAAACTTTTAGCTCCGGAGAAAGCGCTTGTGTGATGCCATAGCTATACACATCTCCCGTTACTGGATCTAGCTTTGGGTGCGCTGTGAAGGTGGTATGCACGGCAAGGGAGCCACCAAAATTCCAGGTACCGGTGGCGTGCAAGCTTTCTGGATCAAGAGCTGTGGGCCAGCTCGATTCCGATAAGGCTAATAATTTACCGCCAATAGTTTGAATATTAATATTGGGTGGATATTTATAGCCGCGAGAGTGGCCTTCGCAAGCTGTGCCGAATTCGGTATAAAGCATTTTTTTGGCTGCTTGCTCTGCAGCGCGCTCTGGCGTGCCTACGAAAGCGCTTTGCAGTTGCACTCTGGAATCTGAAATGTGGAGAGCAGAGAGATAGGCATCTCCGTCAAAAAAATGGGTGAGCTCGCGACCAAAGGTCTCTTTAGATCCGGGTCCGATGCGATAGAGGGTGCCGCGGATAGAGGCAGGAATGCTGCCTTCAATTTCTGTAATTGTGGCAGGGCCTTCAAAACTCGCGCTGCGATAGGCGAGCCAACTCAAGCGTTGTTTCGCGGTAGAGAGCGAAGTGGTTTTTTGAAAAAAACTCCACGCCCGGATAGGCACAGAGAGCGATGCTGCGAACCCTAGGCTGCCGAGACTAATGGTTTGCAAGAATTTTCTTCGTTCCATTTAAGCCACCTTTGCTTTTCGAAATCGTATCGCGAACTAAAGAAAATGCAATGGGTATAAATTAGGTTTATGGGATACCTTGCTTTTAAATTGCTATGGCATTTCAAGTTCCCTATGGTAAAAATTAAGGCAGTCAATCTCATTAAGAATTAAGGAGGATCCTGAATTATGATGTTCAAGCGTAATTTCTTTTTGTCCCTAGCGTGTCTACTATTTTTGGTTTCCGGTGCAGCAAAAGCAGATGGCCTGAAAACTGTTCCTTCTGTTGATTTGAATCAATACTTAGGCACTTGGTATCAGATCTCTCGCAATATCCTGTTTTTTGAAATGGATTGTTCCGCTTGTTCTCGTCAAGTGCTTGCCCCACAAGCAGATGGTTCTGCTAGTGTTTGGAATACTTGCAATCAGGGCTCGCCGTTGGGTCGCGTAGTGAGTATTCGCGGCACAGCTACTGTGGAGAACCCACAAACGAATGCTGAACTTCTTGTAGATTTTGGTCTGCCAAACAAGGGTCAATATTGGATCATTGCTTTGGCTCCTGATTACCACTGGGCTGTTGTGTCTGATCCAACGAAAAAATCTCTTTACGTGCTTTCAAAAACTCCAACGCTTGATAGCGATTCTTATAAAGCGGCAGTGGCTGCTGCGAGCG
Organism: Oligoflexia bacterium; assembly: GCA_903867855.1. GTDB lineage: Bacteria > Bdellovibrionota > UBA1018 > CAIPTA01 > CAIPTA01 > CAIPTA01. Next base: position 67,301 of record CAIPTA010000181.1, read on the forward strand.
TGCAAGTGGATACTTCTCAGCTTGCAATTACCAATCAATCTGACTGTAGCTATCCAGCTAATTAGCGGAGATAGTGGCCATGACAAGAGCAGCTCTATTCTTTTTGCTAGTTCTTAGCGGCTTATTGGCGAATATCCAGGCAAAGGCAGATGGTCTGCAATTGCCTGGGCCTCCTGTAAGCGCGGCTAACCCGGGGAGCAAGGTATATTCCTATTCAGTGCAGGGCGCTGAGATCAGCTGTTCTGGACGAAAGGTTAATCTCTTTGTTCCCACTGGTGGAAGCGGCTCGGAAGTATTCCCCGTATTGGTGTATGGTCATGGCCAGGCTCTTTCCTTAGAAAATTATCAGGCTACGCTTGAGCATTTAGCCAAGAAAGGTATCGTAGTTATTTTTCCCGCCTACGATACTGGCTTCTTTGATACCAACTGGATTCGTATGGGAACAGACTATGTGAATCTCGCGGCATGCGCGATGGCGAGTTTAGGGAAACAAGTCACAGTTGAGCAAGTGGTTTTCGCAGGCCATTCGAAAGGTGGCTATGTGGCGGGTGTGGCGGCAGGAGTTGCGTTTAAGAACAAGATGTCAATTAAACCGAAGACGGTTATTTTGTTAGAGCCAGCCGGTGCAGATCTCGATTCACTTCGGTTTCTAGATCCTTCTGTTTCCATGACAGTAGTTTTCTCGGATCACGATACCATTGTGAAAGAAAGTATCGCTCAATCCATCTATAGTTCTGCGCCGAGTATAATAAAGCAGTTTATTGGTCTAAAAAGCTATGATCAAACAATTCCGACTGTTACTGCAGATCATTTCTGGCCTTTGACGAAGAGTTCCGCCTTCGGTGGGGGCAGTGAAAATGCACTCCATTACTATGGCGAATGGAAATGGCTCACTGCTGCGGCTTTGGATGTAGCGGCCGGCGCTAAGTTCAATAATCCCTATTTATATGGTGAGGAGGCCCTGGATAAGGGCATACCTAATTTCAAGGATAGCGTGCAGCGAAGTTTCTAGCTGGCAATTAGATTAGAAGCAGGGCGAAAACCAAGGCTTTTGAGTCATGGTTTGCACTTCAATGGTTTCACCTTTATCGTTGGTTTGTTTGGCGGTAAACCAAATATAGTTGCACATAAAGCCGCCACTAATACCATTTTCATTTACTGTGCTTTCATCGAGAGTCCAGCTCTCGTTGTTTATTTCCCGATCTGCATCGATTTGGGCATTAAATTTATAGATTGCTGCCGCTTTGCATTCAGGCAAGTAGGACGGCTCACTTTTAGCCAGCGCAGAAACGCTACCAAGAAGAGCAATGGCACAGAACATTGTTGGGATCAGGCGCATAGTAAACTCCGATGCTTTTGATTTTGGGCAATCTATCATATGGACTAATTTAATCAAGTATTGTTCGCATTATATTGGCTCTTGCGGAGCGAGAGATACGGCTCATCTCTTATATCTAATGATTTCAGTACTTTAAGTGTTTTCAGCTAGAAAGCACATTCCACTCTTCCGATGGGTTATCCCGTCGTCCAAGGCTATAACCATGTTCGTGCAGAAGAACTAAAAGGAGCCCCCAATGTTGAAATCCATACTTAGAAACCAAATGCTACTTAGTCTATTCCTTGCCATGATTGCGTATAGCTCAGGCAATACCAATGCCTATGCGCAGAGCTTTTACGGTGGTGGTGGTGGCCGTGGAGAGGCATTAGATCCGAGCTATGCGGAAGAGGCCGAACAAATGCGCAATGAGGCCGTGCAGATTTACCGAGATGCAGCCAAACAATCTGGCGATGAAGCCTTAAGTCAAATCGCAGATGCTTTGTCGAGTTCGCAGCTGCTTTCAGGAGATGTTGGCACCTGCTACGGTGGAGGAAAAGATCTAGTCTGTAGTGCAATAACTTATCCCATGGAAGCCGCCACTTACTTTTGCACCGAACCAACTATGCCTTTACTGCTTCATGAGGCGGCCCATCTCATTCAATCGAATGGACAAGTGGAAGGCGCCGAGGTGGAATGCGAAGCTGATAAGCATATGATCATGGCCTTTTACTACGGCAGAGGTGAAGTTGAGCATGGGCTATATGACAAGATTTTCCGTTGCCCTGGCAATCTCGAAATGGAGCGTAAGTTCCGTAGTGGTGGCAGATAGATAGCTCTGTCACGTCCCACTGCTTACAGCGTTCCCGGCGGCGTGATACCAAAGCGAGTGTCTGCCTTATTCTGCAATTTATAGCGATGGAAAGTGCAGGCTCTTTTTTGGAAGGGAAGCGTGCCTATTTGTTTCTCTAGTTTTCCAATATCGAAGGCAGAGGGATTGGTAGGGTCGGCGCTATTCTCATTGAAATAGAGCGTAGTAGTGCAAATACTTTGGGTAGTATCGTCGGGCCAATTGGCTAAGGTTCCATTGGTAGAGCTCGGAATATTGGAGGAAAGTAGCCAAAGCATGCATAGCTCACCTAGGCGCTGCCCATGGGGTCGGTTCGCTCCATCTTGGGCATTTTCATTAGCCGCATAAGCGGATTCTCTTTGCACCGCTTGTTGAAAGCCCTTCACAAAAAATTGGCGAAACACTTGAATATTTTCCTCGATATCTGAGCGCGCGTTATCGAGATCGTCAGCGATTGGATCTAGATCTCCAATCCCAGCGGACTGCAGGGCCACAGCGAGATCTTGCCCACTTGCCTTTAGTATCGTGGATTGGGTGGTGCCGATTTCACTATTCGCGAATCGATTTTGCAGGTCGATGTTCACGAGGCCATTCATATCCGTGAGAAATACTTGGGTGCCATTTTGCAGATCGAACAAATTGAAGATGGCTACTAAGCGCTGCACTTGGCATTGCTCTGGGGTGAGCGCAATCGGAGTGGGTGGAATTTCTTCCGTGCCAGATTTGGTTGGTAAAACCTTCGGTAATTGTGCAGGGCAGGCTTCCGCATCGGAAACGGTGAGCTGACGAATCGTTTCATCTACCTTGTGTTTTTCCTGCAGAAGGGAAAGCGGCAACTCAGGATTGTTCGAATTATACTGAATCATGCCATCCAAGAAACTCGAAATATTTTGCAGCACTTGGTAGGGCGAAAGTGGCGCTCCATTGGAGGAAACTCTTGCGCTCGATAAAATGATGCCAGCATTAGTGGCGATGATGCGAGCAAAGTCGGCGTTCACAAGAACCTGTACATTAGGCACTAGCTTATTCCAATTATTTAAGAGCTGGCTCGAAGCCACTGAGAGTTGCGCAGGATTATAGAGCCCAAGTGTATTGCCGATATAATCCGTGAGCTGAGCGAGTCCGGGTGTTCCGCTGATGCCTTGGTCAGCGGGAGGAACTGCAGGACATACAGCCTGTGGCCCAAGCGCGATCCAGCAGGCCCAGAGCGAAGGATTCGACTGGTAAATGCTAAACGGAGTGGGCGTAGAGGTGAAAGAGTTTGGTCCGGTGATTGTGGTAGCAGGTGTAATTAGTTGAATCGAAAGACCGGCTATCATGTTCACGATAGCCGCCGATTTGGCATTATCGGAAGAGGCTGATTGCGCTTGGTCGAGGGCATTGTTGATGGCTGCGATGGAATTTAGATTTTGCTCCTGCACCTCGAAAATTTCTTGGAACACGCTATTTTGTTTTGAGGCTTGGAAGCTATCCTGCGGCGGCACTTCATTCTGAATTTGACTTAGCCACTGAAGCAAGGAAGGCATCTGCCGACTCAATATATCAATCCCTTTCCACAGAGGGGTGGAGGAATAATTCGGCAAACGATTTTTTCTGGCGAGGTCGAGGAGCGTATAGGAATCGTCGGCGTTGCAATAGCTTTCGGTCATCGATTCAAGAGCGCACTCGAGAGAATCTGGCATTTGACTGCTTTGTGCCGCAAAAATCGCCTCATCATATTGTCCCGTTCGCAAAGTTTCTAGGCCAGTGCTCATTAATTGGCCGATCACAGATACGCCGGCACCAAATACGCCGGGTAAAAAACTGCCACCATAGGCTGCGAGATTGGTGCCTAATTCGAGTGCAGCGATAGGGGATTGCTGTAGACATTGCGTGAGGCTCGGAGAGGTAGAGGTGGTGGTAAGTTGCTGGCCCCAACTGAGCATGGAGCTGAGCTGGCTCACTCGCACATTATGCTGAGAGGTTTGCGTGGATACATTGTAGGTGGCTTGATCATTATACATCTGCAAACGCAACGTACTGATAGCTTCCTGGAGGCTCACTGCTTCCGCCGAACCCGCTTTCGAATTCTGCAAGGCTAGCGTGAGCAGTTGATAGCTCTGCTGGTCGGTTTGGTAGTTCGCATAACTCGCGCCAGACTGGAGATTCTGAATGCTATTTGCTGCCGATTGAATGGTAGAGAGTTCGCTGATAAATGGTTTGCAGGCATCCGTATTTTTTAGATTCTCAATTACATTCACGATGGCTTGGCTTTGGGCATTTGCCGCTTGCGTGAAAACACCTTGGGAGCCGCAGCTGCCTTGAAACGCGGAAAGTACGGCGGGCGCCGCATCCGGACGATTATCTTTCAAGCCTTGGCCGAAGCCGTGGGCATTCGTGGCTACAAAAAAATTGATAACCAATAAGAAAAAGAACGGAATATTTTTAGGATTCACCATGTGTATTTGTCCCTCGCTAAAATTTGTATCCCGCCAATAATTTAGGTGCAACAAAGGAGAGGCAATTTTTTGAGAAAACTATGAAATAAATACGCGATATGACGTTTTGCGTTATATCGTTTTATGTAAACATATATTAGTTATAATTGACGGTTCATCCTTTTCTGGCAAGGATCTTTGCAGAAAGAGGGAATAAATTCCTAGTTGATAGTGGTATCCAGGGAGTTGTCTTGAGAGGGTTTGCCACAAGCTTCTTCGATGCAGGTCCAACCTGCGGCCTTGAGGGAGTCGCTCACATTCTGTTGGTGGCTTAAGAGATCGCGAACATAAGCGTCAGGGTCTACCAATGCGGCCTCTGCACCGGATTTCAATTGCGGCTTCAGCGGATAGGTATAGTAGAGAATGTGGTTCACTTCTTCAAGCTTATCCTTGGCAGTGGCATTGGAATCAGCGGCGAATTTCTGCTGGTACGCCTTTAAAGCGAAGATAGCTCGCTCAGAGGCGTCGAGGGCCGTCTCCCCTTGATCATCAGGAAAATCAGAAAATTTATCCACCTGGTTCACAGGAATTTTTTTGCTTTGAATTAACGCTGCCACTACTTTATCCGAAGCATTTCCCGCAGCAGACCAGAGCAGATCTTTCGTGCTCACATCTGCCCCAGCGTTGATAAGATCAAGAGCGATCTCCTGCTGTGAATTATAAACCGCTGTGCTGAGCACTGGAATCGCTTTTCCTAAACCACTATCCACTGCATTTGGATTTGCCTTATGTTCTAAAAGAATTTTTACGGCTACTTCATCTCTGTTCGTTACGGCGCGCACAATTGGAGTTGGGGCTTGGAACATTGGGTCACTCGATGGATCGCTAGAAGAGCCATTACTATTTGGATTCGCACCTTGTTCAAGGGCAAGAAGGGCACAGGCGTTTCTTTGCGCTATTTCATCTTCGCTTAGTTTGGCGTCGAAATCCTTTGCTTGGAAATCTAATACTCCGTTTAGATAAATGGTCGCTACTTTTTTGGGGTCACTGATATAGTCAGTATCATATTGGATCGCTAGAAATTGTTTACATTTCGCCAGCGGGGATTCTGGTGGGGGAGGCGCTGGCGCGGGCATAGGTGCGGTATCCACCGAATCAGCGGAGTCATCTTGAGAATTTTCGCAGTAGTAATTGTTTACTTCATTCTTCACGATTGTAGAAAGGCTGCTAATGGCGTGTTTCAAGGAATCGAGTAGAGGCATTCCGGCATGGGCGGGAGGGGCAAATAAGCTGAGGCCCGAGAGTATGAGCACAGAAATGTTAAAGATTTTATTTTTCATAGATATGTCGATACGTTGAAAGCCTACTAGAGGTTATTCATGCTCTATGCCAGCGGAATACCATCGAAAAATCAGCGGAGTAGCCAGTTAGATTAGAGATCCAACTGCCGCGAGTAGTAGCAGGTGCCTATGTCTTGGGCAGCGAAATAGGCCCACTTCTAGTTTATTTCCACTTGATATTGCAGCCCAAACTTGGGCGTTGATCGTGAGATATCGGCTTTCCAGCAAGTAAATTATCGATGGCAGTTCTAAGGTCTTTGCCACTCACCGGAATTGAATTTCCAGGGCGGCTATCGTCTAATTGCCCGCGGTAAACCAGGCGATGCTCCCGATCAAAAAGAAAATAATCTGGCGTACAGGCGGCATCAAAGGCCTTCGCCACGGATTGCGTTTCATCATAGAGATAAGGAAAGCTATAGCCAGCTTCCTCTGCCTCCAGCTTCATCATGGCTGGACTATCTTGTGGGTGAAGAATAATATCGTTAGAGCTAATTGCACAAATTCCCACTCCAAACGCAGAGTATTTTTTGCCAAGCTTCGCTAACTCGAATCGCACATGCTTCACGAAAGGGCAGTGGTTGCAAATAAACATAATCAATAATGGTTTACTTGCAAAGTCTAGATTCGTAACTATCTTTCCAGATACGGTATCTGGCAGTGAAAATTTTGGTGCAGGGGTGCCAAGGGCTAACATGGTAGAAGGAGTGCGTGCCATAAAAATTACGATAGCAGCACCTTGACAGATTGAAAAGCAAACTCATCTTTATCTATGTAAGGCGGCCACCTTCGAAACATTATCAGGAGGTTTTTGTATGAGAACTGTATTTTTTCCAAATGTGTTGTTTGACAATTTAACGGAAGAAAAAGTGATTACCGCTCGCTCTAGAGTGGATGAGGATGCGGCAAACTACTATATCCATGTAGAAGTGCCCGGTTTTTCCAAGAGCGATTTGAAGATCCTGATCGAGGATCGCGAGCTGAAAATTGAAGGGGAAAAGAAGGGGAAGTTCCCTGTTTCCCTAAAGAAGGCATTCAACTTGCCCGACGAAATCGAGATAGAAAAGATTCGTGCCCAAACAAAGGATGGTGTGCTGGAATTAGTGCTACCGAAAAGTGCAGCACTGGCCCCTAAAGAAATCCCGGTGGAAGAGGGCACTACGAGCTTGTTTCCGGTGGAAAAGGAATGAATCGAGGCAAAGGCAAGAGATTTCCCGCTCAGGGAGATCTCTTGTTTTTTTCTAGGATCCATCTAGAAAAATATTTTGTGCTTTGATGTGCATGATGCCAGAGCAGGGTAGCAATGGTATTTTCCTTGGTTCGCCTTTGCTTTTCTTGCCATTTCTCTTCTAGCAATTGAATGAAACGCGGAGATTCTCTCTCCCTGGAAAAAAGTTCATGAAGAATAGCAATTCCACGCCCGGAGGAGCTTTGCCATAGCACTTCATCTTCGTATAAGCGAATTGCTGCCTGCACAAAATCAGGCCCGCGATCGGCAATGAGACCACCCCAGAGGCTCGGATTGGGTAGCAATCCCTCTGCGCCAACAGGCGTGCTCACGCAGGGAGTGCCCACACTCCACGCATCCGTTATTTTTCCTTTTAGTCCGGCGCCAAAAAGAATTGGGGCGAGATTTACGCGATATTTTTTTAAGGTTTCATATTGATCGGGGGTGGCGCCACGAAAAAAAATCCGCATCGAAGAATTTTGTAGATCAACAATTTCTTTACGGGGATAGGCGCCATAGAGATGAAGTTCTGCAAACGGCACTTGGCTTTTGATGCCTGGCCAAATTTCTTTCGCTAGGTACTGAGCGGCCTCAAAATTTGGCGGATGGCGGTAATTACCGATGAACATAAAGTGGGAGCGTTCGGAATAGCTTAGTCCACACTCTGCCTTTTCATAAAAAAAGGGCACATAGGCCAGGAGTTCCTTTGGAAATTCAAATTCGGTTTGGATATATTCCATCTCGAATGTTGAAATCAATAAATTCAGATCGGAGCGATAGAGACTGGCTAACTCGCGGGGAAGTGTTTCATCAAAGGCTCCTTTCTCTCTCTGCTGCCGTAAAAAATGAAGATCAATCGTATCGATTATTCGAAGGCATTTAGGAAATAGCTCTCGGATTCTCCAGCCAAATTGCTCTTCCGTCATAAAGCGATCAAAAATAGTGATATTGGGTTGCTCGGCAAGAAGCAGGGCTTGAAGCGCGGTTTCCTCAAGTGGAATTTGAATTATTTTCACTCCCAATGAACGCAACTCATCTGAAAATGAGTTTTCCTTTGAGTAGGCGAAGAATGTGACTCGCCAATCATTTTCTAAGCAGGCCTTTACTAAGGAGCGAGTGCGAACTCCGCCAGCGGAGGATCGCTGTTCGGGCCAGATTTGTGCCATGAAAACAATTTTCAAGATTGTTTTTCTTTCGCCGCTTTTTTGTAGCTTTCCATAGCTTTCTTTACCAAATCAGAGGCTTGCTTTTCGATATCCTTGCTCTCTGCGGCAGAGATAGTTTGGCCATTAAATGCCGGAACCATAATATTATTGCGAATGAAATCATCCGCATTTTTGCCTGCTGGTGTATCCCGCACTTTAGACCAATCGAGCGCACCCTTACCATAAAGTAGACCGGCAAAGAGTTTCACCGCGACATTTTGTGAATTAATTTGGTTTTGTACAGCGCCCACGAGCAGAGCATCACCAAAGTGTGGCGACTGCAAAAGAATCCCGACTACTTGTTTTTTTAATGCATTTTGACTGGCCATTAACTCCGGAGAATCAAGGCTTTTTCCCTGTACTATAGCCGGAATCAAAATTGTATTGGCGATGGCTTGGCGCATGGTGGCGATGGTTGCTGGATCAAAAATTGCGTCGAAGTTTTGTTTACTCATGAGCGCAGTTTCTAGTTTCGATGGCACCTCAGAGTTTGGAATGGTTCTGAATGCCTCTTGCACATTGCTTCGCACCAACGCTTTTAAGAGTTGATCCACCATGCCTGATTGCACCATATTATTGATCAGATTTATTTTCGCTTGGTCAGAGCCAACTACACCAAAGTCGTTAAAGAGTTTTGTCATTACCTCTTTAATATCCATTCCCGCTTGATTTACATCGTAATCGATAAATTGACCGATGGTTTGGGATAATCCCTGCAGCACGCCCGTAGGATTAATCTTTGCTAGACTATCTTCATTATAGGTTGTGCTTGGCATCAGAATGGATAGGCATGGTATGAGCTTGCTCACTTGATCTTTCAAGAGAGCCGCTTCAGGAGTTTCATTACTTGAGGCCATCCAAGTGCGGGATTGGCTATCGATGAGGGATACTGCACTGCTCTCTAGTATTGTAGCGCAGCCAGTGAGCCGATCTAGATAACCATTATCCATATCAGTTTTGTGAACCTCATCCAGACAGCCATTAAAATCAGCTAAGTATTTTGCAATTTCCGCTTGGCGCTGTTGAACCACAGTGCCACCAAGTGCGCTTACGAGGGTGCTATTTAATTCGATGCTTCCAATACTTCGCGCCAGATTGGTGGAATAGTCCTTCGCGCAATTATTCATTGCTTCCGTTAGCGCAGAGCCACCTCCCGCCTCGCTAAGGCAATTTTTTAGAGTGGCATTAAGCGCGATTTCATCTTTAACCGGTTTTGGGGATTTTAGCACACTCAGGATTTCATTTCTGCCTGCCTGGGTGGCGATTGCATAGGTGCCATCTCTTTGTAGATTATCGGTGCACGCATCGCGAGCCTTGGAATCATTTCCCTTCACGTTCGTGAGGCAGGTTCGCAGGGAGGCTAAGAGCTGCGCTTCAATATTGGCGCGCACTTGATTGTCTGCCGGGCTATCGCCGGGAAGATGGCTTTCAATTTGTGCGTGCAAAGCGAATCCACCGATTTTTGCAGTAAGGGAGCTCACTAAGGTATTGGAGCAACTCGTTACATTGGCCACATAATCGCCGATGCTAAAAGAAGTTCCTTTTTTCTGGTCTAGGCAGGTAGTGAACGAGCTTTGAAAATCTTTCCTAAAATTTTCCAGATCACTCTCTTTTCCTGCAAAGTAGGGTTCGGCGGTTTTATTAAAGTCTGTAAGGCCTAGCTGCATGGTGAATGCTTTAATTGCCTCTTTGAAGCATCCATTTAATCCATCATCATTAGCGCTTCTTGAAGTAACATTTCTATCGAGACAAATATTCAATTGGCTTTGCACTGTATTGATGATTTCGGTTTTACTCGTACTGCTCAGACCGAGGGCGCTGGGCCCGCCATTGGCATTGACGAAGGTATCAAATTGCTCTGGAAATACAGTGGCGGCAATTGTTTTTGCCCCATTTTTCTTGAGCGTTACGATGCAACCGGCAAGTTTTGCATTGGTGGGAAGTTTTCCTAAGCAAGCTGCGAAATCAGTATCGACTAATTGGTGCACGATTCTTGTGTCTTGCTCTGGTGTAACATTCCCTTTTAATGTTTCTTCTAAACTGAATTTGGCTACTTTTAGAGCGGCTTCTTTTATGGTTGAACCGGTGCAGATATTAATCGACTGATTCATCGAATCGGCGCTGCTACCAGATCCTTTTGTTGCGCTAGGTAAAATCGAGTTCGGTAGGTGGCTTTTAAGGCAGCTCTCTAGATTACCAATGATGCTGGGGCGCAGGCTTGGATTGCTTTTTGCGAGGCCACTTGGAATTTGCTTGGCTAAAAGGTTATTGGCAATGGTGCTAGTGAAAACTACCACCGCACTTCGCAAACAGCTGTTAAGTGCACTATCACTTTGACTCCCATTCCAACATGAATCTAGTGCTTTTTTCCCTTGGGTATAGCTCGGTTCAAGATTCACGGCGCCGAGGTTCGAAATAATATTTTGTTTATACAGAGCGAGGGATACTAGATAGATGCCTTGATTGCCTGCATCTTTTTGACAGTTCGTGGTTTGCACCAAGCCATTTTCATCCTTTAGGCCCGTGGCCTGATTTCTGGCGAAACAAGCATTGTATTGTTTTACCAGCGTATCGGCGAGAATTTTTTGTTCAGCCGCAGAGGGAATTGCGGATCGCACCGTTGGATCGCTTCCTACTATTCTTGGAATCACGAGATCAGCGGCTCTTGTCATCAATTGGTTTACACAATTCGTAAAGCCATTTGTGGCAGTGCTCGTTATTTTTACTAAGCAGCTTCGATATTCCGGTGCCGTTTGTGCTAAAATGTGCGCAGAATCGTTGGGCACAATACCGTGGAGCGTATTGCTCGCCACTTCGTAAACCACTCCCAGTTCGATATTCTTGATAGCATCGGGGGAGTAAGCGTCTACACAATGTTGTGCCGCAAAAAAGGAAGTCGATTTTCCGATGCAGGCATCGATTGGCGCCTTCACAGCTTTTTCCCAACTAGTTTGACGATCTGGAGAAACGCCTTGAGATTGCATAATGGTGCCAATAATTCGGATTAAAACTTGATCGGCAATATATTTCACGGCACTGATCGAGCTCTCGTTGGTAATACCATTCTTAAAAATCACATTATTTACATGATCACTAATTTCACGTTCGATGCCTGCCTTTAGTTTAGGGTCGGAAAAGAAGGAGCTAATACTAGGATTGTTTAATTTATCAGCTACGATTTGATCGATATGGATGAAGTAATCTTTAATGATGCCACCGGCCACGAAGAGCCCTGCGCCAGCGAGATTTGATTCGATTGGTCCTAGTAGTTTTTCATTGCTTGGATCGTAGTTAGCTGTCTGAATTAAGGTCGGCAAGGAGTCGTCGCCAAGGGCAAACCTCTCTCCGATAGGAAGTGTGAGTAGAAGAAATAGGATGGATCTAATAGTAAATCGAAGCAAAACCATGGTGTCTTGTCGACCATCTACCATGGATTATTGAGTGGATTCGGCCGCTTCTAGTGGAGGCATTAATTTACCTGATACCAAGTGAAGCGTCTAAAGTGCTTAAAGGTGCTGTATTAATTCATCGGCACTAAAACGTACCTTGGGGGCGGTAGAGCTTTTGTCTGCTGTGCTTCGATACCCCGCGGGGCAGGCCACCACAGCGTGATAGTCTGTTTTGCTCAATCCCAAAATTTCGTTGTACCTGGCTGGCTCGAAACCTTCCATGGCACAGGTATCAATTTGCAGAGCGGCAGCAGAGGTCATGAAATTACCAAGGGCGATATAGGCTTGCCGCGCACACCATTCGCTCGCAATTTTTGAGCGCGGGCCATGCACGAAATCTCCAAGCATCATATTACGATAGCCCGCTAAGCTCTCCAGGGGCGCTCCACGAGCTTTGCTCACGCTCTGAAGGAAATGATCCACATATTGCTCAGAAACCGATTTTAACGTGGCGAATACCACGAAGTGTGAACAATCTTCCACTTGGCTTTGATTCCAGGAGGCTACGCGCAGAGTTTTTCGTAAGGCGCTATCTTGGATCACGAGAAACTTCCAGGGTTGAATTCCGTAGGAGGAGGCGGTGAGGAGGAGGCTCTTCTCTAGGGTGGACCAATCGGACGCGCTGATTTTTTTGGTGGCGTCGAACTGTTTCGTGGCGTAGCGAAAGTTTTGAATTTCTAGGAGTTGTTCGGGTGTTAGTTTTGTCATGCGATGAGTATAAATCGAGAGCAAAAAAAAAGCCGGAATTTCTTCCGGCTTTTTGAGGATGCAGACCGCTAGAACTAGTTGTTCAAGGCTTTTACTACATCGCCCCAACCTGTTACTTGGTTGAAGTTCAAGCTGCCATACTTAGCTTGGTATTCGGAGTAGTCGCTGCTATTCGATGGGAGCCAAATAGAAAGGCCGTGTGCATTTCTATATTTGTCGGTTGCATCGCTTTCGATCACAAGCGCTGCAGCTGCAGAGCGAGCATTCGCAATGGCAGAATCGCCGCGTAGAAGATTAGCGGATTCCAAGTTGTTCGTGAAATCCACGAAATCCTTGTAGTCGGCATACTCGAAGCTTTGGCTAGAATCAGCAGCCTTTAGCACCGCGGCTTTCTTCGATGCGATTAGGCCTTTTAGTTTTTGTCCAAGATCTTTGATGCTGCTATTAAACGCATCAAGTTTGGTGAGATCCATGGCTGACATGGTTACATCGCTATTCGAGTATACGCCGCCATCGGAATAGGCTTTTACGTATTCACTCGAGAGGAGCTTAGAAACATCAGCTGACGACATGGTTGGGTTCGCGGTCCACTTGGCAAGGAATGGTTGGTATGGCCAGCCATCGCCTGGTTCCGTCTCTTCTGAGCCTACGAAATAGTTTACGCTTGTATTCATTTCGCTGGCCACTTCTGCCATCGCCATGAGGCAAGCGTCGCTGCCGTATACATCCACTTTTTGGCCTAGGATTTTGGAGATGTCCGTCATCGCTTCACCCAATTGTTGTGTGGTAATGAAGTGACCCGAGCGATCGTCCCAGCTGATGTCGTAGGGCTTAATGCGGGCGCCGTTATTGTTGATGAAGGCTTGGTGCCAGCCGCCGCCGTGATCCCAAACGGAAACGAAGTAATGCTTAGCGGGGTAGTTTTTCGCAGCCCAAGTAACGAAATCCACAAGGCTGTGGTAATCGCCCATATCTACTAAACCAGGGTTATTTACAGTAGGAGACATAACTTTTTTAGGATTATTGCTCTTCTTGATATAGAGGCGCTTTGTGGTGCTAGCTGCCATCGAGGCCCATTGCACTACGATATTTACTTGGTCGGTAGAGCCCACTTTTTCCATATCGATAATATTTTTCGATCCGTAGCTATCGAGGTTATTGTGACCGTTCAAAAAAATGAAATAGCTCCATTCCTTGAGGTCTGCTGCTTTGGCTGTATTGACTTGTAACGTCGCCAGGCAAAGAGCTGCTAGGCTGATAATCGAAATCCGTTTACGCATCTGTTCTTCCTCCGTGAAGATTTAGTTATGTGTAAAAAGTCTAATCAAGTTTCGCGGGGTATTCTATAAAATATTCAAATCTAAATAGAATTCTTTTACACGCTTGCGTTTTTTATAATGTAAAAATTACAATCGCATGGCATTGAGTATTGGAATAAATAAAAGTAGTTGATAGATGAGATAGGCCGGAATGATCCAGAAATTTGAAGGAGCCGTGAAAACAAACGCAGAGCCGAGCGCGATATAACAAAGAAATAGTGCCAGATTCTGCCTCTGGATCTGGCGCTTTTTGTGGATTAAAGAAATGCCAGCAAGATATTGACCGAGATTTTCATCAGGCGCGAGGCGCTTCGTTTTTCGGGGCTTCAGAGTATTTGGTAATTCAGATTGCGCGGCCTCACTAGCGCCGGAATAGATATCTTGCACGGCTAAGCCAGCACAAAAGGCCTCGATGGCCGCCTTGGTAGCCTCCGCACTAGCAATGGCCCCCACGCGGAGCTTCGCCAAGGAGTCAACGATACTTTTGGCATTCGGAATGATGCTATCCGTGAACACAAAGTTTCCGATTAAAGTATTGTTATGGTGTAGAGCAAGTGCGCGATGGCCGTCAATGGCGGATGGGGAGAGCTGCAGCTCTAGATTATCCACTCGTGCGGATAGAGAGGCCCCGGTTTTATTCCAGTCTTCCACGAGAAGCGCTGGAGTAGATTTCTCCCTAGCCGCTTGGGTGATTGCGGTGTGAAGGGGGGTATCATCGTAACGACTTAAACCAAACGCAAAAGTGAGGAGGCGACTTTCGTCCCAAGCCTTATTTTCAATCCGTATTTCTTTGAGCACTGGCCGGCCTTGGCTAAGTGCCAGATATGGATTGAAGATTAAGGAATCGAGCTGTGTCTCTTCCATCATGCTCTTCTCGTTTGGATAGAAGAGGCCGATGGATCGCAGACGCTGCCGTGTGAGTCGATAGGGAATTACTTGGGAAAGAAAGAAACCACTGGGAGAGGCAAAGAAAGCAGCCAAGAAGAGCTGGTGAATAGAGCGAGCAAAACAAAATGGAATTAATCCAATCGCCAGCGCTATCCATAGAAAAGCCTTCGGCGCGCGATCCTCGAGGCGCTGCTGAATGATTGTATTTATTTTGCAGTGCTCAAATCGTCGCAAAGTTCTCGCGATGATTTTTCCATTCTTATTTACTGTTCCTGCGTAGATGCCCGCTCCGGGGCCTTTGCTCTTCGTTTCTTGTCCGCCGATATCGCTCTCATCAAAAAAACCAGAACCAGTGAGAATAACCGCATCCAGGGGAACGCTCTCACCTGGTTCCAGGCGGAACAAATAACCAGGAGTGAACTCCTCCACCGGAAGTTTACTTTCAAGGTCTGTATCGATCACTAGGGTGGCCATTTTAGGAAGTTGGGAGCGTAAGTCTAGGCCCTCTTCCTTATCTTCTTTGCGAAAGTGAAGTAGTAGTAGCGGAAAGTGGAGAAGGGATGGCAGCCAAACTAGAAGAAAAAATACCATCGATTAACTCTTAATGATTCGTTTCGTGCCTGTTTGGGATTGGCGATAAAATTCGGAGAGAAATATTCCTGCCGCCACGGAAACATTGAGGCTCTCCACCGCATCGCTGCCTGGAATGCGAACAATGAAATCCGCTTCTCGTAAAAGCGAGGAGGAAACCCCATTAACTTCATTTCCCATCACGATAATACTGCGCGGAGCAAAGCGAGTTTCATACACACTATAGGCATTATGAGCCATGGCAGACGCATAGATTGTGAAATTCTTTTTCTTCAGTTCCTGCAGGGCAGCTCCCGCGTTTTCGATTCTCACAAGCTCTACGCATTCAGCGCCGCCTTCAGAAGTGCGGTTCGCGGAGGGAGAAAGGCGAGGCACATTGCTCTTTTCACCAATAATATATTTCATGCCGAAGTGAGCTGCAGTTCGCAAAATCGCGCCGAGGTTATGGGGGTTCTGCACGCCATCTAAAAATAAGGCCTGCACTCGCTCTTCGCGCTTGATGGCCTCCAGAAAGTTTTCCAGGCGTAAACTCTTTTTTTCCTTCGCCACCACGCAGATGCCTTGGTGGTGCATGGAGTCTGTTAATTTTTCTAGATCCTCATTTTCCACCACGTGAAAGGCTTTGCGCTGAGCTGAGCACCATTTGGTGAGCTCGGTGTATTCTCTCTCTAGGTCGCGGCGAACATATACGCGGATCACATCATTTGGTCTGGCTTTCCAGAGCGCGATACAAGCATTTTTTCCAAAGTAGCGAAGTTCGTCTTTTGTGAGGTGTGGTCGCTTTTGCATCTATTTTGCCTTGCCTTGTTTGGCAACAGCTTCGGCAGCTGCTGCCGCGGCCTTTGGATCGCCCAGGTAGCGATGGCTGATGGGCTGCAAATTCGCATCTAGCTCGTAAAGTAGTGGAATGCCTGTGGGGATATTCAGCTCCATAATTTCTGCATCCGACATATTGTCTAAATGTTTCACTAGGGCGCGCAGGCTATTCCCATGAGCGGCTACAATCACCCTTTTTCCATTTTTGATGGCAGGAGCGATAGTGGAGTTCCAGTAGGGCAGCATTCGCTCTACAGTATTTTTTAAAGCTTCTCCAGCCGGTGGATTTGGAAGATCGCGGTAGCGAGGATCATGCTTTGGATGACGTTTATCGTCGTCCGCTAGCATCGGCGGCAACACATCAAAGCTGCGGCGCCAGATATGCACTTGCTCATCGCCATATTTTTTTGCGGTTTCAGCCTTATCTAATCCTTGCAGAGCTCCATAGTGGCGCTCATTGAGGCGCCAGCTGCGTTCCACTGGAATCCAAAGGAGATCTAATTCCTCCTGCACAATCCAAAGGGTGCGAATGGCACGCTTCAATACAGAGCTATAGGCGCAATCAAATTGAAAGCCTGCTTCGCGAAGGATAGTGCCCGCTTGTTTTGCTTCTTGGAGGCCTTTTGCAGAGAGATCTACATCAGTCCAACCTGTAAAACGATTTTCTTGGTTCCAGGTGCTCTCGCCATGACGAAGTAAAACAAGTTGATGCATAGGGATTTCCTCTTCTCTAAAAATACTCGGAATTGCTTCAGTGAACAACTAAAGAATTTCGGTTTCGATATCAGGAATATTGGTAAACGCTATGCGTGTGGGAGCGGCACCGCTGATAGCTTGTTGGCTTGCAAAATTTAGGGTTCCTTTGCCGAAGCGAGCATTGATACCGTCTAAAGCCTCTGATAATTTTTCCCGGCGCGGATTGGCGAAGAGAGAGAGCGTGTGATTCTCGTCGGAAACGAGGCCTTCCAGCACCACGCCTGTTTTTAAGGGGGTGGCAAAGCGAGGCACGGTTCGCCAGAGTTCGCGCAAGGCTTCGAGCAGTGTGATATCATCGCGGCACTCTAAAAAGCTGATATTCTCTTGAAAGTTCTCGTCGCGGTCGGAAAAGCTAATGGAAAGACTCAAGCGACTGCACCAGAAATTTTCCTTTCTCAATCGGGCCGCGCTTTTGTGGAGTAGCTTTTGGGTTACCAAAAAGGCTTTTTCTTTTTCCCGCATTTCCGGGGCTAGAACGTGAGAGTGGCCGATGCTCCTGCGGTTCGTTTGGCGATCTTCGGTTTGCTCCCCGCGCAGCCACTGGAACATATATTCCCCATTGATGCCGCCCCAGGCTTGCCGCATTTCTTCGATCGTTAAACTGAGGAGTTTGGTCATGTCGCGCACGCCGAGAAGCATGAGACGCTTTTCCATTTGCGCACCAATTCCCGGCAGATCACGAGGCTTCAAGGTGAGTAATTTTTCGCGCAGTTCGCTTTTGCGAAATACGGTGAGTCCATCTGGTTTTTGAAAATCAGAAGCCACTTTCGCGAGAAAGCGATTCGGCGCAAGCCCCACGGAACAGCGAAGATAGTCGCCCGCATTTTTCAAAATACTTTGTTTTACTTGGTGGCCGAGCTGGGTGGCGTTTGGAATTTCTTGCTCTTTGCCCATGAGCTTGCAGGCCATTTCATCGATGCTTTGTACCGCTGTGATCGGAAGACATTTCTCCACCGCTCGAACAATTTTCTCATGATACTCGATATACTTGGAGTGATCACCGGCAATGAGGGTGATTTCTGGGCAGAGTCGTTTCGCCTCAGCTACGCGGGTGCCCGTTTTGATACCGAGCAATTTTGCTTCATGGCTCGCGGCGATGCAGGAGGTGGTATCGGCAAGCATTGGCACCACCGCCACTGGGCGCCCACGGAGTTTGGGATTTATTTGTTGCTCTACGCTCGCGAAGTAAGAGTTAAGGTCAACGAAGAGCCATTGCACTCTATCTCTGATCATACCGCCTGAAAAGTTTTGTAAATGATTTGGCAGCACTCTATTAATTCGCTTTCCGTGATCGTGAGCGGCGGGGCTAAGCGGATGATATGATCATGGGTTGGTTTGGCGAGCAGTCCATTTTCTTTTAGACGCAAACAAAGATCCCAAGCCTTGATACGGCCTTTCGGATCGATCACTACAGCGTTCATGAGGCCCTTGCCGCGAATTTCCTGCACGAAATCGTAGCTATGTTTTCTGAATTCTGTGCGGAATACTTCGCCGAGGTGAGCAGAATTTTCTACGAGTTTTTCTGAGCGCAACACTTCGAGCGCCGCAATGGCCACCTTACAGGCTAGTGGATTACCGCCATAGGTGGATCCATGTTCCCCTGGCTTAATATTAAGCATGATTTCATCGTCTGCGAGCACGGCGGATACGGGAAGAACGCCGCCAGACAAGGCTTTTCCGAGAATCACGATATCGGGGCGCACCTTTTCATGATCACAAGCAAGCATTTTTCCCGTGCGTCCTAAGCCCGTTTGCACTTCATCGGCGATGAACAGCACTTTATATTTTTCGCAGAGCGCTTTCGCCTGCTTTAGGTAGCCGGCATCGGGAATCACCACGCCTGCTTCACCCTGTATAGGCTCCAGCATAAAGCCTGCCACATGAGGATCTTGCAATGCTTTCTCGAGGGCTGGCAGATCATTGTAAGGAATGATCACATAGCCGGGCATATAGGGGCCGAAGCCTGCATAGGAGCTTGGATCTGTAGAAGAAGAAATGGCCGCCATCGTGCGGCCCCAGAAATTTCCTTCCACGAAAATCATTTTTGCACAGTCTTTCGGTATTTTTTTGTTCACATAGCCCCAGCGGCGAGCAAGCTTCAAAGCGGTTTCTCCGCCCTCCACGCCTGTGTTCATGGGCAGCACACGCTGATACCCAAAGTAGCTAGTGATATATTTTTCATATTCGCCGAGCACATCGTTGTAAAAAGCGCGAGAGGTGAGGGTGAGTTTTTCCGCTTGCTCTGTGAGGGCGGCGAGAATTTTAGGGTGACAATGGCCCTGGTTCACGGCGGAATAGGCGGATAGGAAATCAAAGTAGCGTTTGCCTTCCAGATCCCAAACGTGAACCCCTTTACCTCTAGTCAAAACCACGGGCAGTGGATGGTAATTATGGGCACCGTACTTATCTTCTAATTCAATGGCTTGTTTGGATTGCATTTGGGGGAGTCTAGCTGATTGGCGGCTTCTTAGGCAATAATGCAATGAGTAATTGACGCTTCCGTGTGGCTTCGTTAGTATCCGTGCGTCAATGTCGAAGAATAGAGGAGTTTTCATGCGTTTTTTTGTAAGTCTTTGTTTGTTTTTACCCCTAATGGCTCTCGCTCAAGAGGATTGCCCTCAGCTTACTGGCACTTTCGCGAGCTGTGTATCCACGCTTCAAGGCGCAGATCTAACGGTGCAGCAATTTGCCATCACCCAGCAAGGGATCCAGTACACCGTGGTGGAAACAGATCTTTCCGGTAAAGTTACCACAGAAAACTATACTGCCGACGGTTCAACCACCACCCAAACTCAGGATGATCCCAACTATGGACAAGTGGTGGTAACCCAGCAAACCAGCTGTGTGAATAATACGGTAATTTTAGCGAGCTCCAGCACCGTTGGCGGGCAGCCGTTTTTTTCGATGCAGCAAGTGGTAAGCTTAAATTCTTCTGATCAACTAGTGATGGCGATTAGTGCAGGCAACGGATCGGGCAGCGTGCAGGGTTTGGGCTCGATCACTTGTTCTAGAGTGAGCGCGGCTCAGTGAATATTCTTTTTGCTATCCTCTTCCTACATGGCGCTGCGCACGCAGAATCATGCCCTAATTTGCAGGGCAAATTTTTAGCCTGCACTTCTACTCTGGTGGGGGATAGCGAAGCCAAAGAATTTATCATCAACCAGGATGGCAATCGCTTCACTATGGATTCTGTGGGGCGCGATGGGCTTCTCGTGGCTGGTAAGGAATTCGTGGCAGATGGTGGCATAGTAAAGACGACAGCAAGTACGATGCAAGCAAGCTGCGCGGGAAATGCACTCGTGCAAAGTGAAGTAATATTCCTACAAGGAAATCCATTCTTAAGTTTTACCGCGAAGTATTATTTAACGGATGAAGATCATTTGCAGCTTGATATCTATATGGACGCCACGGCTAGCAATGTACTTAAGAGTATTCGTTGTATTCGCTTTCGTTAGAGAGGATGCGGCCTAACGCATTTTTGTCGACGAAGGCCAAAAACTTCTCATCGGCCTCACCTGCCTCGTCTTTTGTTCGCGCCACCAGGCTATAGATCAACACGCCCCGCTCTGGATTTTCCAGATATCCCTCTTCGATACTCATGCAGGAAATATTGAATTCTTTGCGAATGGATTTCAGGAGAGCCTGCAGTGTTCGGGCCTTCCAGTTGCTATCGTCGTTATTGAAAAATTCTAAGACAATTTTACCCGCCAGCACCACTGGATTATGTAAAATCTGTTTATTTCTCATTTCGCGCGGCTGCGATCACTAATCTTCTTGCGTGCGCTGATAATGCGAATTATTTCTGAGGCTGTTTCTTCAAGTGCTTTACCCGAGACGTCGAAAACGGGCCAACGCTTATTATTTCGGAAAATCTCATTGGCGTACTCAATGTCTTTCACCACATGTTCGAGGCTTGCATAGTTTTCACTTGCATGGGAACCGGGCTCTTTGCCAAGGCGCTCCAGCCGGGCCTTGCGGATTGAGTGAAGAACTTCCGCCTGAATCGTGAGACCCACCACTCGGTTTTGATCTATCTCAAAAACTTCCTGGGGGATGGGGATTCCAGTTACTACGGGAATATTGCACACCTTGAAGCCTTGCAACGAAAGATACATGGAAAGGGGCGTTTTCGAAGTGCGGGAAATGCCGAGGATCACGATGTCTGCATCCCCGAGCATCATCACATTTTTGCCATCGTCATGCTGAATCGTATACTCCATCGCGGCGATGCGCTTAAAGTATTGATCGTTCACATCATGAAAGAGGCCGGGCTGAGAGGCAGGCTGCACTTCAAAGAAGGCGGCGAGCGAATTAAGGAGAGGCCCCAGCAAATCGATAGTGGGGATCGTATATTGCTCCGACATCACTTGGATATATTTGCGAAGTTCCGGAGAAACGAGCGTATACACCACGAGATCGTGGCGTGGAGCCGCATCTTGAAAAATCGCTTCAATCTGAACAGCGGTGCGAATATTTTTATAGCGAGTATAGCTAATCTCTCGATTGCTAAACTGCACCACTGCGGCTTTGGTCATGAGCGAAGCAGTTTCGCCCGTACCATCAGAAATAATAATTACTCGTACTTCTTCTTCATGCGTCATGGGGTGATTCTAGCATCAAGGTTTCCAAGATGGCAGAGAGATTTTTCACCCAAATGGCGTTCTTTTCGCCGCGAAACCAAGTTCGCTGCTGTTTGGCTAGGCGCATGGTGGCGAGTTCGATCTCTTCGGTAAGTTTGGCTTCCGTGATCTTGCCGTCTAAAAAATCCACCACCTGGCGGTAGCCAATGCTCTGCATTGGCTTTGCTTGGAAAGCTATTCCAATGGCTAAAAGCCGCTTCGTTTCTTCCACCAATCCATCGCGTAGCATCTTCTGGGTGCGGATCTTTACATTTTCACGAAGGGATTCTTTTTCGATATCGAGGCAGAAAAAATGCACATTTTCAAAGCGAGGCGGACGAGCCTTCGCCATGGCATTTAATTCGCTCCAAAGTTTACCGGTGCTACGCATGGCTTGTAGGGCGCGAATCACCCGATATTCATCCTGCACATGAATTTTTTCTTTCAAAGCGGGGTCGAGGCGTATCATTTCCTCATATAGCGTAGTGATACCTTGAGTTTTGATATCTTCTGCAAGCTGCTTTTTAATCATTTCGCCATGGGCAGATTCTTCTAGGCTTTGTTCCGTCATTCCCTGCAATAGAGCGCGGAGGTAGAAGCCAGTGCCACCTACGAGCAGCGGAATTTTTTTCTGAGCATGGAGGGAATCGATGATTGGCGCGGCGACCTCCACAAAATCCCCCGCAGTAAATGTTTCATGGCCATCGCGAATATCCAAAAGGTGATGGGGCACTCGATCTCGGTCGGCTTTATCCGGTTTCGCAGCCCCAATATCGAAGCCGCGATAGAGAGTTACAGAATCCGCACAGAGAATCTCTGCATTGCCTAAGTGCTCTGCGAGATCTAAGGCCAGCTTGCTCTTTCCGCTAGCGGTGCATCCGCCAATCACGATGACTGCTCTATCTAGATTCATACAATACGCTTAAACATTTTTTCTATGTCACGCCAATCAAGGCGCAGCGTGGTGGGGCGACCATGCGGGCAGTGGCCAGCGAAATCTGTTTGGTCCATTTGGGCGAGCAGGTGATGGGCTTCCATCGGTGATAAACTTTTTCCAGCGCGCACCGAACCGTGACAGCTCTCGGAAGCTAATCCATCTAGCATCACTTTTTTCACCTCATCGGCTACAATGTCTGGGGCGTTTTCGTGCTCCATAGTGGCGGCGAGCTCTTTAACGAGTTTGCTAAATGATATTCTCGGCGTGCCATCGCCACGAAGCAGAAGGGGAGGAATAGCACGCACGCTAATTTGTGTGGGGCCACTACGATCTAGCTCTAGACCTAGGTCGGAGAGTTTTCCCAGCTCCGCCTCTAGGAGATCGGCGCTGCGCTCTGGCACTTCCACGATAATTGGAATCAAAAGCTGCGCGGATTCTGTTCTTGCGAGGCGCTGCTTTCTTAGTTTTTCATAGCTCACCCGCTCATGAGCCGCATGTTGATCTACGAGCAGCAAGCCCTCATCATCCTGACAAACTAAATAGGTGTTCTTAAGTGTTCCTAAAAATTGAGGCCCGCGAGCGAGCGCTGGAGGGCTAAGCACCTCTTGCTCGATATCCGCTTTTTGGTGGAAGTGAGTAGGGGCCTCGAAGGAAAAACTTGGCGCGGCCATTGGAGTAGAGGGAGATGGAAAGCTGATATCTTCCGGCATCGCCGGGCGAGTTTTCGCTAGTGCCTCTTCCACCGTGCTTCGGATCAAGCCAAAGATCTGACTAGAATTTCGAAAACGCACCTCGGATTTTGTGGGGTGCACGTTCACATCTACGCTCTCTGGGCTAGTCTCCAGGTAAAGTGCTAGCTGCGGATAGGCGGAACCAAATAAAACTTCTTTAGCCGCCGTCATCACCGCTTGCTGCAATACCTTGTCTTTTACGCTTCGTTTATTTACGAAGAGAAAGATTCCCCGCGAGGAAGGGATAAAATATTTGGTAGGCAGAAGAAAGCCATGCACGCTGGCATCTGGCTTATTTTTGCTAAAGGGAATGAGTTCTTCCACGCCAATCTCTAGATTAAAGGCTTCACGAAACACTTGCGCCACTCGTTCTTCTGTTTTTTTAACAGCGGGAAAGTGAAAGGATTTCTTTCCATCGATCCAAAACTCAAAACTCACTTCTGGAGAGGCTAGTGCCAGACGATGCAATGTTTGTGCGCAGGCACTGGTTTCGGAGGCTTGGCTTTTTAAGAATTTTCGCCTGGCGGGGGTATTGAAAAACAATTCACTCACTTCAATGGTGGTGCCCACGGTGCGCGTAATTTCTTTTGCGTCTTTCAATTGGGTTGCTTCGCAGACGATTTCTCTCCCCACAGGAAAATCTTTATGGCGAGAACTTAACTTTAATCGACTCACGGCGCCGATCGAGGCGAGGGCCTCGCCGCGAAATCCCCAAGTGTGAATCGCAAAGAGATCTTTTGTTTCTCGAATTTTACTCGTGGCATGACGATCCAAAGCTAAGCGCAAATCTTCGGGGTGAATGCCGTGGCCATCATCTACCACTTCCAGCAGTTTCACTCCGCCTTCGCGAATGCTTACGCGCAGGGTGGTGGCTCCCGCATCGAGAGAGTTTTCCACGAGCTCTTTCAGAGCAGCGCTCGGACGCTCCACTACTTCACCCGCCGCAATTTGGTTGCTAAGGGCGTCGTCAAGCTTGGTGATGCGGGAGGAAAATAGCGACTGCATGGATTAGGCTTATACCTGAGCTGGAGGGAAAAAAGTATAGGCAAGGCATTTGGCGATAAGATATTGGAATTACAAGCGTTAAATGTTGATTAATTTTGTCAAATAAAGATTGCCGAGCGAGCTGGAATATAGTAAAAATGAGGCTTCTTAGAACCTTATTTGTTGTGCCTGTGGTGGTGGTCTATGAAATTGTCTTCCTTCTCCTTATTTGCCCTCTTTTTATTTAGTGTGTGGAGCTTTGCCATGGCTGCTGACGACGCTAAGCCATCCTCGGATCCTGATGCCATTACGCCAGCAGAAATTCAGCAGGCCTTAAGTAATACGAGCAAAGAAAATCAAGCCTACGGACCTTTTGCAAAAAATCCCGCCTGCGGAGTAGACCCCACGGATCCTTTCGATCCAGCCTATGAAATTACCTATGGCGATTTCATCGGGGAGTGCATTGATGCCAGCACAGTGAGGCCTCCGATTCTGATCGCGCAGGATGATCACAAAATAGAGATCGCCAATTTTTATCATAATGGTCGCTACTGGATTGCGAATATTCCTAAAAATGCAGTTACCACAGTGATGTTTCAAGGTGTGCCATTTAGTTCCATTCTGTTTGGTCTGATCAAATTTGCGCATGGCCAATTTCGGTTTAAGCTCAGTCGCCCAATAGAACTTCAAGCTCAATCTGGGGATACGAGCGTGCATGCTTCGCTTAGTGATTTTATTATTTCGAGCACCGCCACACATCCAAAGGGCATTGCCTACTCAGTGTTTAAGGGTAGCGCCTTCGGAATCACCACTCGGATTCTTTCCACAACAGCGCGAGCGGTAGAGGAAATCTTTCAAGATAAGAGTGCTGTGCACCAATATCAACTCACCATGTCCCCAGAAAATATGAATAATTTCCTACTAGATTCCATCACTCTCGCTTCCGAAGAGGGCTATATGGATCGCTACAAATTGCTCTCGGATAATTGCGCCACAAAGGCCTTCGATGCTCTAGATGCGGCAATCCCGCGGCCACAAGGAGTGGGTCCGATGCGCGGCCACTGGTGGGAAATTCACGATGAGATAGAGCACCCAGCCCTGAAGGCATTAGTGAAGCGACATATTCCTTACACCCGAGTGAATGATTTAAATGATGAAATTCAGTGCGCAAAGCCTGGGCAAAAGCTTGGGGCTCTTGCTGTGACGGCGGAGATGCTCGGCGCTGCGAGCGCACAGTGCGCATTCCAATAAAAAAAGGGACTGCTTATACAAGCAATCCCTTCTCGCGTAGCTTAGCTTAAGAGTTTAGTTATTCTCGCCTGCGCCAAGACGGAAGAAATCCGTCATCGCTGATTCGCGGCTCTCGTGAATGGAAAAATCTTTATTGATGTCGTAGGCATTGATGATTTTGCGGAATTCGCTGCGCACATTGCACAGACGAGGCACCGAATAGCCGGCTTCTTGGAATTCGTAGAGGGAGCGAATGAAGTGGGTGATGCCACTCGATCCCACAAAGTTGAGGCCTTCCATATCCACCACTACTTTTTTTCCGCCTTGCATGAGCACGAGAATATTCTCGCGCAATACATCTTGGTTTTCGTAGTCTAATTGGCCTTCGAGACTGATGACAGTGATTTCACCTTGATTGCTTAAGCTAGCGCGTAAAGACATTGATTATTCCCTCCATGGAATTGCAACTCAGCTGTCTAAAAGTATATGGTAGTTTCTATGAAAGACCAAGTGAATCCTCCCGGACTGTATGTGGTGGGTACTCCCATTGGGAACCTGCAAGATCTCTCGGATCGCGCCAAGCAAATCCTTTCAGAAGTGGACTGGATTGCTGCGGAAGATACACGGGAAACGGCGAAATTATTGAATGCCTTTGCGATTCAAAAAACGCTGATATCTTTGCATGAACATTCCACTAAACAAAAAATACTGGAGCTGAAGGAGCGCTTGCAAGCAGGCGAGCGGGGAGCCTATGTGAGTGATGCCGGCACGCCAGGTATTTCAGATCCAGGAGCGGCCTTGGTGAAGGCTTGTCATGAGGCAGAAATTCAGGTGATTCCTGTGCCTGGGCCATCCGCCGTAAGCACCTTACTTTCTGCTTGCGGTTTCGACGCAAGTGCCTTCACATTCAAAGGCTTTTTCCCTCGCGAGAAAGCTGATCGCAAAGCTTGGGCGGAGGAAGTAGCAAGGCAGGGTGGGGTGCAAGTTTTTTTTGAATCGCCTCATCGCGTGAAAGAGTGCTTGCACTTTTTGGCAGAAAATTTTCCTAATGAGATTTTGGTGATGGGACGCGAACTCACCAAAAAATTTGAAACCATTCGTTTTACTACTACGACTGAACTCGCTGATTTTTATGCAAAAGAAGAAGCTCGTGGAGAGTTTGTGTTTGCACTTTCTTTGCCGGTGAAGAGTGCCGAGAAAAACCAAGTAGATCAGGTAAAATTGGAAGTTTTTTTGCGAAATTTGGTGCCACTTGGGGGCGATCAGAAGCTCTTAGTAGCGGTGGCGAAAGAGTGGGGCTTGCGTAAAAATGAAGCGTACGAATTGGTATTAAGGGTGCTCAATAAATAGGTGTTTTCCTAGACAGTCTCCTGATTAAAAAATAGAATAAATTGGGGGAGTAGCAAGGATGCTGCGAGCGCTGAATCCGAAGAAATTTAGCCTAGTGCTTATTGCGCTATTTACCTGCTTATTTGTTTATTTGAATGTCTATACTCTTGTTGCCATTCCACTCGCCAAGCATGGACAAAATCAGTATGCGGGCTTTTTTTGTGAGCACTTTAGCACAGCTTCATCGGATGTCTTCCAACGGCTAGAATTTGATTGGAGCACCCGTTGGCAAAAGGCTCGCTCACCGAACCCAGCCGTCGCGATTCTTGATATCGATGAAAAATCTTTGGCGGAGCTTGGTCAATTTCCTTTTCCTAGAAGTTTTTACGCGCGGCTATTGGAGAAGCTCAAGGAGCAGGGTGTTGCCGTAGTGGCGTTCGACTTTTTATTCGCCGAATCAGATCGAGTGGGAAATCAAGATATCGTGGCGTGGCTGGAGCGGAATCGTAAGCAACTGGGATTACGGGAAGAGCTCTTTACTCGCATGCACAAAGAGCTTTTGGTGGTGAGTAGTGATGAGCAATTTGGCCTAACGATCAATCGAGTGCAGTTTCCGATAACTCTTGGCTATGCCTTCGAGGGCGATGCGAATTTTACTTCAGGTATGGCCAAGAAAATTTTGAATAGTATGGCCTATGGAAATCTAGTTTCTCATAATCAAATTGAGGCAAGTGGTATCCCGTTAAGTGATTTCGCGGTGATGGACTATGGCGACTACCCGGTTTTACCGAATGATACGATCGTTTCTCCCAATATGAATAATTCGCTTTTTCGTCTCGGAGCATTCAATGCAGTGCCGGATCCGGATAGTGTGCTTCGGAAGGCTAGGCTTGTCACGATGGGTACACAAAACGGAAATATTTATCCTAGCCTCGCTGTTCAGGCGCTATCTCAGTACTGGAGATCGGATTGGAAGCTCGATAAAAAGCGCGAACTTTTTTTACACAATTCCTTGGGAAAAAAAGTACCAGTAGACCCCTTTGGGGAGATCTTTTTGCGCTACTATGGAGGCTCAAAAACAATCCCTACTTATTCTTTTTATGATGCTTACGTGGGAAATTTGGGTGATAGGCTGAAGGGTAAAATAGTTTTCATCGGCACAAGTGCCATCGGCTTGAAAGACCTGCGATCAAACCCATTTGCAAGCGCTTATCCCGGAGTGGAGCTTCACGGAACTTTGGCGAGTAATATCTTAAACCAAGAGTTCGTGGAGCTTGGGCTTGCCTATTATATTTGGACTTTCGTAAGCCTCATTGGACTTGGTCTCCTGGTGGCCTTTGCCGCAAATCGTCTTCACCCAATTTTTGCAGGGATTTGTTTCGTGGCGATTTCGTTGGCGATACTACTTTTGTCTCAGCTTTCCTTCCATCGCGGCATCATGCTTCCCAGTATTTTGCCTTGTCTTGAATTTCTTTGTCTCACTATAGCCGGTGTTCTCTTTCGCTATCTCCAAGAAGAGGGCGAGAAGAAGTATATTCGCGAGGCTTTTTCCCGATATGTTTCCGGATCTGTGGTGGCAGAGCTCATGCGCGATCGCTCCAAACTTCGCTTAGGTGGGCAAAAGCGGGAGCTCACTGTTTTGTTCTGCGACCTTAAGGGTTTTACCACTTTTTCAGAGAGCTTAGACGCCTCCCTATTATCGCAACTTTTGAACGAATTTTTTACGAGCATGACGAGCTTGGTGCTCGAACATCGTGGCACTCTCGATAAGTATATGGGTGATGCGCTCATGTGTTTTTGGGGTGCTCCCATCATGATGGATAATCACGCAGAAGAGGCTTGCGCCACGGCATTGAAGATGTGTGCGGCAGCTGATCATATCCGCCAGGCATGGGCGGAAAAGTATGGCTTTGAGGTGGATATCCGTATCGGCGTGAATACGGGTGTGATGTCGGTGGGGAATATGGGAAGCGAGCAAGTGTTTAGCTATACCACCTTAGGTGATCAGGTAAATCTTGGATCTCGCCTAGAGGGTGTAAATAATTTTTATGGCACACGGATCTTGGTTGGCGAAATCACCTACCTTCAGGCCAAAGAAAAATTCTGTTTTCGAAAAGTGGATACGGTTTTGGTGAAGGGGAAAGATATTCCAGTTCCCGTGTATGAACTCTTAGATCTTGCAGAAAACAAGCTGAAGTATAAGCCTCTTCTTGACCAGTTTGAGGCTGCTCATCAAACTTATGCGAGTGGTCGATGGCAGGAAGCCAAACGGCTTTTTAGCGAGCATATTCAGGCCTTCCCGGGCGACGCACCAGCCAAGGCATTGTTAGCACGCATGGCAGAATTCAATTTTGAAGCTCCTAAAGAGTTTCACGGTGTTTGGACATTAGGTTCAAAGTGAGGAAAGAGCAATGAAGCGACTGAATCCAAGACGGGAAACAGCAAAACGATCCACTGCGATCGACCAAGAATATACGGAGCATTTGGAAGAGCTCTTAAATTTTTCTGAGATTCTAAATTCTACTTTGGATTCGAGTTTGGTGCGAGAGCGCGCCATGCAGGCTACTTGTCGGCTATTACGCTCCGAAGGCGCCACGATGTATCTAGTAGACAAGGAGAAGAATGAACTTTTCTTTGAGGCCATAGTGGGCCAGGTGGGAACCTCTGCCTTAAAGGAGATTCGTCTCGCAATTGATGAAAGTTCTTTGGCTGGTTCCGTGGCTCTCCATAGAAAATCTTTGATGGTGCAAAATGTGGCTTCAGAAAAGCGCCACTTTCAGCAAGCCGATAACAAAAGCAAATTGCGCACTCGCAATATGGTGGCAGTGCCGATGCTCTCCAAGGGAATTTTAGTGGGGGTATTGCAGGCAATCAACCGCGAAGGCAATCAAGAGTTTCGGGAACTGGATCTGCGTTTACTAGAAACGCTCGCGCACCAAGTGGCGATCGCTATCGATAATGCCAAGCTCTACCAAGACTTAAAAAACTCCTTCTATGAAACGATTGCGGCACTAGCGAGTGCCATTGATATGAAGGATCGCTATACGGGCGGGCACACGAAGCGCGTGGCCTATTTCAGCGAAATGATTGCGCGCTATATGGGGTGCACGAAGGAAGAGGTTGAAGAAGTGAAGCTCGGCGCGATCCTTCATGATATTGGCAAGATTGGTGTAGAGGATTTGGTTTTGAAGAAGAATGCTCCGCTAGAAAAAGCAGAGTGGGAAATCATGAAGGAGCACCCGGAGCACGGCTATAAAATTCTGGCTCATGTGAAGGGGCTAAAAAAGATCACCGATGGGATGCGCTTTCACCATGAGCGTCCCGATGGATTTGGCTATCCATTGGGCCTGAAGGGCGAGGAGATTCCCCTGATTGCTCGCATCATCAGCGTGGCCGATACTTTTGACGCGATGACTTCCAATCGCCCTTATCGAAAGGGGCTCGACTACGATACTGCTTTCGAGGAGATAGTGCGTCAGAGAGGCACTCAGTTTGACGAAAAAGTAGTTGACGCATTTATCGAAGCTTTTAAGATGGAGCGTATGGGTAAAAAGCGTTCTCTTCGAGCCAAATAAGTGAAAATTCGCATCCTAGGCGGTGACGGTGGTGTGGCCCCAGGCTGTCATACTCCTAGTTTTCTGCTCGACAAAAAAATACTGATCGACGCTGGCTCTGCGGCAGCCAATCTTTCCTTAGAGGATCAAAAAGAGATCGACTATATTTTTATTAGTCACTCGCACTTGGATCATGTGAAGGATATCTGTTTCTTGGTGGACAATATGTTCACCTTTCGTAAAAAACCGATCGAACTGATCAGCTCTCCGGAGGTTCTGGAAAGCCTAAAGCAGCATATTTTTAACGATAAAATTTGGCCCGATTTTTCGGCACTTTCCAATGGAAGAAGTCCCATCCTTAGCTACCGCCCTGTGACGGATAGCGTTGAATTGGAGGGCTATCAGATTCAGCTCGTTCCCGTTTCCCACACCGTGCCTGCCGTGGGGTTTCTCATTAAGGATCAAGCTGGCGTTTCGATCATTGTTACTGGCGACACTGGGCCCACAGAAGAAATTTGGACTGTGGCAAATCGGGAAAAAAAACTGAAGGCCATTTTTACGGAGATTGCGTTTCCGAATCATTTGCAATCGGTTGCTGATGCGGCGTGCCACTATACGCCCCGAAGTTTTTCTAAGGAAGTGTTGAAGCTTGCAAAGTATCCTCCTTTCTATATTTACCACCTAAAACCAGAGTTTCGTAAAGAGCTGGGAAGAGAAATTAAAGCTTTGAAAATTCCAAAGCTTAAGTTACTGAAATTAAATCAACGCTATACGTTTTAGAGGCTTTCATGTCGTCATTTGAGAAAGTCAAAACCCCAGGGATCAAAGAGAAGGACGCGTCGGATCGCGCCAATCGAGTGCCTGAGGGAATGTGGTTTAAGTGCACCAACTGTGCAGAAGTAATGGAGACAAAAGCGCTCCAAGACAATCACTATATCTGCGTGGAGTGTAATCATCACTTTCGCATGTCGGCTCGTGAGCGCATTCACCACCTCACTAATGGCGCAGACTTTGAAGAATACGGCCAGGATTTGCGATCCAATGATCCGCTCGAGTTCTATGATTTGAAGCCCTATAAAAATCGTCTTGCTGATTCCATTCGCAAGATGGGCGTGAATGATGCGTTCCTAGCGGGTTCTTCTAGCATCGATGGAATGCCGATTCAGATTGGCGCCTTTGAATTTAAATTCATGGGCGGCAGCATGGGCGCTGTGGTGGGTGAAAAAATCACCCTCGTTTTTGAAAAGGCCCTAGAACACAAAACTCCAGCCGTAGTAGTGAGTGCTAGCGGAGGCGCGAGGATGCAGGAGTCGATCTTATCGCTCATGCAAATGGCGAAAACGAGCGCCTATGTGCTCGAGATGCGTAAAGCTGGGCTACCCTTTGTCTCGCTTCTCACTGATCCCACTACCGGCGGTGTAGCTGCGAGTTTCGCCATGCTCGGAGATGTGATTCTCGCAGAGCCCAAGGCCTTGATTGGTTTTGCTGGCCCACGAGTGATTGAGCAAACCATTCGTCAAAAATTACCAGAAGGATTTCAAACCTCAGAGTTTCTCCTGCAGCAAGGCTTTGTTGATCAGGTGGTGCCGCGGGAAAAACTTCCGCAAACTCTTTCCTCGATCCTGCACATGCTCATGTGGAAAATGAAACAGGAACCGAAGAAGAAGCTTAAGAAATAACGTGTTGCGAGCTTTTCCTTTTTTGTTTTTATTTCTCGCTGCCAGCGTGTTCGCTAGCCCTTCCTTCGAGTTCGATATTGGGGAGATCAAGCACCACGTCACGGCGGATCGTACTCTTTATCATACCAACGAAAAGGTCTATGAGGCGTTTGGTCACGTAGTGATCAGCTCTAAAGGCGAGCGCCTATCGGCAGATTATGTTTGGGTGGATACCCTAAACAATGAACTGAAAGCGAAGGGCAATGTAATCTTCGTAAACCAAAACAGCACCATTCAGGCGGCAGAGATTCAGTATAATTTGATCTCGGGGATGGGGCAGATTTTTTACGGAAAAGTGTCTAACGATTCCTATACACTGCATGGTCAACTCATTCGGCGAATTAGTCAGGATCGCTTTTTAACCTCCGACGGTGAATATACCACCTGTAAAGATTGCCCTGAGAGTTGGAGCTTCGCGGCTCGTGATATGGACGTAACCTTCGATGGCTACGCCTTCATGAATGATGTCTATCTCAAGGTAAAAGATATTCCTACGGTATATGTGCCTTATCTAGTGGTGCCGGTAAAAACAAGGCGCCAAAGCGGTTTTATTTTTCCGCGCATGGGCGGCGGATCGAATCACGGATTTACCTATATTCAGCCCTTCTTTATTGCAATTGATCGCTCTCAAGATGCCACGATTGCCGTGGGCAAGTATGCAGCGCAAGGTTCGCGTTATGAAGGGCAGTATCGCTATAAGTTTGATAGTCAAGTAGACGGCGAACTAAACTACTATCGTACTAACGATACTCACTATCAATATTCTACGAGTAACTCGACGAATCGTTATGCCCTTAAGGGAGATAACGAATGGAATTTCGCGAAATTTGCGAACATACACTGGCGCTTAAATGAAGTGTCTGATCAGCAATATATTTTTGATTTTCCTGAAGATATAAATGGTCTTTATTTGCCAAATCTGGAATCGAACTTTTCTTGGAACGCGAGCTTCGATGATTTCTTCATCACTACTCAGGCGAATCGTTATCGTAACTTATTATATACGTATCCAACCGGATTTGATGGCGGCACCGTGCAAGATACTCCATCAGTGTTTTTCGGCCTGAAAGATCAGAAGATTTCTGGTCCACTCCTCTTAAATTTCAATGGCCGCTTTGATAATTTTGTTCGACATAACGGTGCCTTTCAAGACGTTGCCGGAAACGGTGTGTACGACAGCACTCAAGATACGGTGAGAGAGGCTAAACGCTTCCTATTGGCACCGGAATTATCGATGCCACTGAAAGTAGGGCAGTCTTTTAGTTTAGTTCCTTCGGTGCAGTATAATGCCAACTACTACACTTTCCCGATGCCAGCGAATAGTCATCTTTCGGATACTTCGATTCGCTATTTGCTCACGAAAGTAGAGGCCTCTACCGTTATCGAGCGGGTTTACGATTATAACGGCACGCAAGTGAATCGGATTCAGCATCAGCTGCAACCTACGCTTACCTATTCTTATATCCCTTGGATTAACCAAGATTCGAATCATCCTTTTTCGAAGCAGTTGCTCCAGTCGGGCGGAGCTTTTGATGAATATGATATTGTGCCAGTTTCGAACAGTTCTGATTACTTGCGAATACCTGAAGGAAATTCAATTCAATATGGGCTTCATAGTCGTTTGATTCGCCACATGCGCAATACGGATGAAACGATGAAAGCCTATCCCTACGATACCTGGGTAAAAAAAGACAAGCAGTATCCAACGCCTGAAAATAAAAAAGAAGAGCTTCAAATCGAGCGCGATCGCGCTTGGGACAAGTATGGACCCAACTATAGTGAATACCAGGATATTTGGGATGTTTCGGTGGCCCAGGCCTTCGATTTTAAGGAAATACACCAATCGTCGGAAACCACTTCGCCATTCAGCTTCTTACTCGCTCGTTCGGATCTGAATGTAGACGATTTAAGCAATACCTTGGAATATAAATACTACCCGCGGGTTTTGCTCTCACCAGCCTATCCGGCCACCGTTGGTCAGCAATTGAGTAACCGCTATACTTTCTCCACCTCGAGCACTTGGTATATCAACAAAATGGCTAATATCCATGGCACTCGATCTTTCGTTCGCAGTCTTAGTTTGAGTTATTCGGATTCCACTTTAGGGAGTGCGTCGCGGGGTATTGGTGGTTCTGTGTATTGGTCCTTCAATGATTATTTTGCGATTGGTTATAGCAAATCCTTGGATTTGATTTCTCATAATCAGCTTAACCAATTGGTGCGTGCGGTATTTAGTTCGCCGTCTGAGTGCTGGGCCCTCGGTGTGCACTATAGTGAAGACATCAACACTGGCACGTATTTTGGCATCGATATCGGCGTAAATCTTTTTGGCACTGGCTATGTTGGTGTAAATAAAATGGGTGGATCTGGAGCAAGCAATTTCACTGGCTCAGGAGTTCTACCAGGGACGGGAATGTGAATCTGTTACTTTCGAATGATGATAGCGTCCATGCGGATGGAGTTCATGCACTTGCTAATGGCCTAAGCAAAATTGGATCAACAACAATCGTTGCCCCAGAGCGAGAGCGCAGCACTACTGGCCATTCGTTGACGCTACATAAGCCTTTGCGTCTCTATAAGTATGAGAAAAATGTGTATAGCGTTAGCGGCAGCCCAGCAGATTGCATCTACCTAGGGATTCAAGAAGTTTTAAAAAAGAAGCCCGATGTGATTGTTTCTGGAATTAACCACGGCGCTAACTTGGGGCAGGATGTGTTTTATTCTGGCACTGTCTCTGCGGCTAGAGAGGGTGCGAACCTTGGTATTCCCGCCGTAGCTGTATCGCTTTGTCTTGATTTTCATAATCCGAAAAAAGCCATGCACTTCGAAACTGCGGCGAGGGCGGCAAGGGAAGTGCTTGTAGATGCCCTATTGTATTGGGGCGAGGGGAATATCAAAAAAGGCCTAAAGAAATGGCCGAAGCATTTAGTGCTAAATGTGAATGTGCCCAATTTGCCCTATGAAAAGTTAAAAGGCTTTCGCCTTGGAATTCAAGGCATGCGCTACTACGGTGGCAAAGTAGTGAAGCGCACCGATGCCCGCGGCGGAAAATATTTTTGGATTGGCGGTAAGTACCAAGGCCATGAAAAATCTATCGTAAATTCGGATTGTAGTTTGGTGGATAAGGGTTTCGTTGCGATCACACCATTGGAAATGGACACTACGATGCTTAATGTTTATCGTGAGCTTGGCCCTACGTTTGAAAAGAAAATGAAAAAGCGATAAGCTATAGCCCCTGGAATTTCTTTCGTCCTCATAGTTCAAATGGATAGAACGGGTCTTTCCTAAAGATCAGATTCAGGTTCAATTCCTGATGAGGGCACCAAGATTCCAAAAAACCCCCGAATACTTCGTTGTCGGCGTCGCAACAGTTCCGGCGGCCTTCTATGGCCGCCTCACGGCTTGCTCCTTCTCCGCCTTGTCTCGGGTTTTTTTTGGATTCTTGGGCTTTATCGCGGAGATGATCTATGTGGTTCACGAATTTAGCAAGAGGCTAAATTCGCACGGAGCGAAGCGACGCCTGAAAGGTGAGGGCTAGGAAAGCCCGAATGAATTCCTGATGAGGGCACCAAGATTCCCAAAAAAACCCGAGCAACTTGCTACTTCCGCATGAGAGACTGCGAGGGCCGTTTGGGCAAGTGGGCCCATACTCACCAGCAACTATTATTGTTTCTTGACTGATTGCAGATTAGTTTTAAAGTTAAAGCCTATGAAAAAATCAGCTGCCTCGAATCTTGTTTTCTCCATTTGTGCCTCATTTGTTCTTGGACTAGTTGCCAGTTCGATAGCGGCTGCGGAGGAGCGCGTGAAGCTTGATCCCCCCGATCCGACTCGCTGGGGCTGTTCTGTTCCTTCGAGTGGATCGAACTCATATACTCTTGATGCGAGTCAGAATCTTGCCGAAGCGATAAAAAAAGCGAAGGCCGGGGATGTCATTAACCTTGCTTCCGGCAATTATGGGGCTGTTTCGGTCAATGGGCCAAGATTCACTAGTTTTGTAACCATTCAAGCGGCTCCTGGTGCTCAAGCAGTCTTGACATTTTTGCATGTAAATTCCGCGTCCCATATGATTTTTAAAAATCTGAAAATTCAGAGTCAGGCGACGGCTGATAAACAATACCAAAAGCTAGTGCTTGTCCAGGCTGGAAATTCAGGCAATGCCTCCGACAATATAGTTTTTGAAGGTAACGATATTTCTTCCGTAGACGACTCAGCGGCCTGGAGTCTCGCAGATTGGCTCGCGCACGGGCAATGGACCGGATTGACGGTGGACGGCGGTGCCGACAGCAATGGTGCCCAAAGCTTTGTTTCTTGCATATCAGTGCTCCATAATAAAATCCATGACGTCCGAATCGGAGTGAGTATCGGTGCCATTAAAACTCTTTTTCAAGGGAACACCATTGATCGCTTTGGCGACGATGCGCTTGATTACGCTGCGAGCGATATTGTTATCCGCGACAACACAATTACAAACGCGATTAATATCGGAGATGGAAACCACCCCGATGCTATGCAGGGGCAAATAGGAAGGAGTAAACGCTACTCAAATATTTTGATTGATGGAAATACTGTGATTCGCCAAACGATCTCAGGTCTTAAATTTTCTGGGCCACTTCAGGGGATCGATGCATTTGACAGCGACTGGTACAACATAACGGTTACCCATAATAAAGTAACAACAGATTCGTACCATGGCATTTCATATGCTTCGATACACACGGCTAATATTTCAAACAATATTGTCCATTTTGACGGGAGTCCTTCGGGAAAATTTACCTGGCTGATGGTGAGTGCCAAGACCCATGCGGGCTCGACTTCGGATCATGTCCTCGTGAAGGATAATGTCGTTGATCGATTGAGCATTCAGATTCCCGCTGTTCCGGAGTCAGTCATTGCTGAACACAATACTTGTTCCCAACAACTTGCTTATCAAGACGAAAAGGGTAAGGCCTTTTGGCAGAGTAAGCCAGGGGTTTATAACGTGGGAAGCGAAACTGGGAACTTAGTGGGTAATTGAAAACATTCTCAGCGGCACTTACAAGTAGGTGAGTAACTTATCATCTAAGCAAAGAAAAGTCGTAGCAGGATAAAAAGTTCCAATGCGTGCAGGCACTAGTTGAATGCCCGATTCCATTCCTGATCCTTTACATCTTTTGGCGAAAAGATCCTGTGGGGTTTAGGGGCGCCTAGTCATCCATGAAAACCTAATACTTAGGCATTTCTTAAAACGAAGTTTTCAGAGTACAATTCCAGTCAATATGAGCAAAACATCGTTCCCAAAAGATCAAATTAAAGTACTTCTCCTAGAAAATATCCACGAAAGAGCGAGGGAGCTTTTCTCTCAAGAGGGATTTCAGGTAGAGGCACTTTCTTCGGCCTTGGGGCCTGAGCAGCTCAAAGAAAAAATACGAGATATTCATGTGCTCGGTATCCGCAGCAAAACTCAAGTTACTGCAGAAGTGCTGGCGGAAGCGAAAAAGCTGCTCACCCTCGGCTGCTTTTGCATTGGCACGAACCAAGTAGATTTGAAGGCAGCAAAACTTCGCGGCATTCCCGTTTTTAATGCGCCCTTTGGAAATACTCGCAGCGTTGCGGAACTGATCATCGGGGAGATTATTATGCTGGCCCGTCAGCTCGGCTCCAGAAGCATGGAGATGCATAATAAATCGTGGAAAAAAGTTTCCGCCAATTGCTATGAAGTTCGCGGCAAAACCCTAGGGATTATTGGCTACGGTAATATTGGCTCCCAACTTTCTAATCTGGCTGAAACAATTGGAATGCGAGTTATCTTTTTCGATATTATCTCTAAGCTACCCATGGGAAATGCAAAAGGGTGCAGCACTCTTGAAGAAGTTTTGCGAACCAGTGATTTCATCACGCTCCATGTTCCATCCACTCCGCTCACGCACAAGATGATTGGCGCCAAAGAAATAGCGCAGATGAAGAAGGGCGCATATCTGCTAAATGCCAGCCGTGGAGATGTGGTAGACATTGCCGCGCTCGCCGATGGTCTCAAGAAAAAGCATCTTGGTGGCGCCGCTATCGACGTTTATCCCGAAGAGCCTGAAACAAATACAGATAGTTACATTACCGAGCTGCAA
Organism: Oligoflexia bacterium; assembly: GCA_903867855.1. GTDB lineage: Bacteria > Bdellovibrionota > UBA1018 > CAIPTA01 > CAIPTA01 > CAIPTA01. The sequence goes on from CAIPTA010000181.1 coordinate 105,383, forward strand.
GGCCTGCCGAATGTTGTATTAACTCCCCATATTGGTGGTGCAACGGAAGAGGCGCAGAGCAATATCGGCGAAGAGGTGCCCACCACCTTGATTCGTTTTATTAATAATGGCTCCACGCTAAAATCAGTGAACTTTCCGGAAGTGGATGTGGTGCCCATCACGGAGCGCCACCGGATTCTCAACGTGCACCGAAATGTGCCGGGTGTATTGCGAGAGATTAACCGCTTGGTGTCTGATCTGGGTGCGAATATCGAAGCGCAGACCTTGGCCACCGATTCTGATATTGGTTATTTGATTCTTGAAACGGATAAGGCGCTATCCTTTGAAGTGAAAAATGCGATCGAAGGTTTGAAAGAGTCGATCAAAACACGCATTCTCTACTAGGAGTATTTCATGGCTGAGCAGCCTGGTTTACCGCAGGAATTTCTAAATGCCATTCAGGCAGATTTTCCTGCTGACTTTTTAACCACCCAAGCGGAAGAATTGGTGAACTACGGTAAAGATTGGACGAAGGTTTTTCCACCGAATCCGTCTGCCATTGTTTTTCCACGCACCACACTTGAGGTTGCTCGCTTTGCAAAACTCTGCAGCAAGCACCAAGTTGCCATTGTGCCATCGGGGGGGCGCACCGGACTTTCCGGCGGTGCCGTAGCAGCCAAGGGCGAAGTGGTATTGAGTGTCACCAAAATGAATCACATGGGAGTGGTAGATACGCTTTCCCAAACCTTGAAAGTGCAAGCCGGCGCGGTAACAGAGGCTGTGCATAAGCATTGCGAGCCGCACGGTCTCACTTGGCCCATTGATTTTGCTTCAAAGGGTTCTTCCCATGTGGGCGGGAATATATCCACCAATGCCGGTGGGATCAAAGTAATACATTATGGGATGACGAGAAATTGGGTACTCGGGCTACAGGTTGTCACCATGAATGGCGATATACTGGAGCTCAATGGTGCACTCGAAAAAAATAATACGGGCACTGACCTTCGGCAGCTTTTTATCGGCAGCGAAGGAACCTTAGGGATTATTACCGAGGCAACCCTGAAGTTGGCGCGCATTCCGAAAGCGCTCGATGTGTTCTTCTTTGCGCTAGACGATATGAGTGCAGTGCTCAAATTATTTCACGAGGCGAGACGTGCACCCTTTACCCTCATGGCCTTTGAGACACTGACTAATAATTGCTTAGAAGCTGTGCAGGGTCATCTAGCAGTAAAAAGCCCGTTTGATAAAAAATATGGTGCCTATGTGCTGATGGAAGTAGAGCGCCCCAGCTCGCCTGACGCGCAAAGTGTATTGGATGCTTGGCTAGGCTCTTTATTCGAAAATAATCTTGTGTTGGATGGGACTATCGCCCAATCGCCTCGCGAAGCCCGTGATTTATGGTCCCTGCGAGAGGGGATTTCAGAAAGTATATATCAGGTGGGCTTTCTCCACAAAAACGATATCGCACTTCCTATCGCTGCCTTGGAAAGCTTTATAAAGGAGATGTATGCCATGTTCACTAAACGTCATAGTGAATTTGAAATCTATCTCTTTGGTCATATTGGCGATGGAAACTTGCACGTAAATACCATGATGCCCAAAGGAATGGAGCGAGACGTATTTTTGAAGGCGTGTCACGAGGCGGATCTTGATTTATTTGCCCTGGTTCAAAAATACCAAGGTAGCATTTCTGCAGAGCACGGTATTGGGCTCCTGAAAAAAGAGTGGCTAAAATATTCTCGCTCTGGCCCGGAAATGGCCATTCTTCGGTCTTTGAAAAAAGCCCTGGATCCGCAAAATCTTCTTAATCCAGGAAAAATTTTTGATTGATGTTACTTTTTTGGTAGGTCCTTATCTAGAAAAGAAAAACTAATAATATTTCTGGCAAAGGCGTCTTCATCAATCCAAATTTTCCCTTCTTCCGTATCCCAATCTTTAGAAATCCCGCTCATATCTTTGCCCCAGGAGTTTTTAATCAGCAGCTGACATTTCTGTGTTTTTGCATTGAAGCGTCTGCCGATTAGTAAGGAACTGTGGCCGCCTTCGTCGGAAGGAAAATTCGGATCATTTCCTTCGCAAAGCTCAGTTTTCACCAGAGGCTTTGTGCCGTTATTTTTAATAATGCCTGCAAAGGATTTTCCCTTCATGAAAACATCCGAACAGTAGGAAACCTCCATGGGCTGCCCACGGTCTAAATTCTTATCGAAGTGGGCGTGAATGGCCTGAAGAAGGCGCTGGGGATCAGACGTGAGTACTTCACGGCAACTAGGAACTGAAAGAGATATGTTTCCTTCGCCCCCACAAGCCAGCGTAGTTAAGTACTTGAAGTAGCCCCAAATATTTCCGCCTAAGGCTGTTTTGATAGCTTGGAGCGATCCTTGAAGCGGAAGGGAAAAAGCTTGCTGATTGAGTTCGCAGGCAATGGTTTGCGCCGTAGAGTCATCCATACTACTTTGGAAACGAGCATATTGACTCGAAATTTTCTGCATCGAGCTTTCTACTTCCGGTCCGAAATATTTTTGAAAGGCATCGCGGGAGCAAGTGCTTTTTCCTCGCAACTGATTGATTACAGCGCAGGCGCCGCCGCCCTCGAAGGGCAAATAATCATAGCCATCGGAACCGCGAACTATGGGGTCGTTACAGTCTTCGCCAGAGCATCCCAAAATCGCAGAGGCCATGGGAGAGGTGAATTTGTGTGGAGTATTTTTGTTTGTGTGCGAAAAGCGATAGGAATCCACAAGGTCAGCTGCGGTAATAGCATAGCAAATGGAGGTGTCTGCTTGATCCCACACTGGGATATCCGCCATGCTACCGCCTGGCTTATCGAGGCGAAAATCCTTACAGAGGCTAGGCTTATCTTCGGCGTGGGCAATTACTTCGATAGGAATTGATGCTAGGAAAAAAAGTAGAGCTAAAAATGGTTTTATAGGCTTTCCCATGCTGCTCTTAAAATAGTAGCAAATCGTAGTCTGGCTCTCTAGCGCAAATTGGGGGTGCGGGTCTATTTAATCGCACTTAATAAGGCGGTAAAATACTCTGGTTTTTGTGTGCGAGGGTACCACACTAGAGCGAGCGGCTCGTCTACCGCTTGGGCCTTATTTAAAGCAATGATGGAGCCTGCTTCAATATGGGGCCTGGCCATGGAATCTGTGAGAGTGCCGAAACCCACGCCAGCGGAAATCAGCTGCAGTAAAGCTTGGTTACTGTTTACAAATAATCGGTCTCTTTTAAGTTGCTTATTTAAGCCAAAATATTTTAGGTAGTTCGTTGTGGTGCTATCATTTTCATAAAAATCAATCACACGTTCCCGCTCTAGGATCTCGCTCAGTTTGCGGCCCCTCCAGCTCGCGCTAGCCACGAGGAGGTAGCGGTCTGGCTTTATGAGTTTACTATCCATTTCATTCGGAATGTTTTCAGCGGGCACAATGGCCAAATCGGCGCTTCCCTTTCGAATAAGTTCTAATCGATTAGAGTGATCCTCGGAGCGAAGGTGCAATCTTAGTTGTGGGTGCTTGGAATAGAGGGGTAGGCAATCGGTAGCAACTCGTGTGGACATTGCGCTCGTTGGGCCCACCACGGTGAGTTGCACGTCGCCTCGGGTTTTCCCCGACACTTTACTTAAAAAGACCCCTTCTAGTTCCCCGGCTGCTCGGCAATATTGGAGTAGGGCTGTGCCATCGCTTGTAAGCGCCATGCCGCGCCTAGAGCGCAAGAAAAGCGTGAGCTTCAGCTCTGATTCGAGAGATTTAATTCTTTGCGTGACGGCCGTTTGCGTGAGGCCGAGTGTATCCGCCGCAGAGTGCACAGTTCCTGCCTCAACAATGGCTACGAAAGCCTCTAATCCTTGATTTTGTAAGATCATAATTAATGATCAATAACTAATTATAATGAATTATACAAGAATATAACGCGGCTCTAATATCGCTCGAACGCTTAATTTCAAACAAGCCAAGAGGGTATTTAAATGGAAAAGTTATCATTGTATTTCATACACTGTGGATTTTATGACGAAGAAATTTCTTCCGGTATCTATGAGTTTCACGTGAGTATACCCGTTGTTGCCGCGAATATTGAGGAGGCAAAGCACTTGGTTCGAGGGGAACCAAGTTTCATTCGAAAAAAAATGCATATCGATGGAATTCAAGAAATAAAGATAGTTTCGGGATTTCACATTAATCTAACTCAGAAAAATGATTCTCAGCATTCTCGGATCAAAAATCACCTCCATCGCGATTTCTAATTTCAACGAAAGGATCACCGTGAAAAGTATATTCCTAAAAATAAGCATTTTATTTTATCTGATTTCTCCTGGGCCCTGTATGGCAGAGGAGGATTTTTCAAAAGAACTGATCAAAGCAAATCCCTTATCCTCCAATCTCTTCATGTTGGAGGGAGCTGGCGGAAATATCATCGCGCTCCTTGGGCAAGAGGGTACTCTGCTCGTGGATGATGACTTTGCCCAGATGGCAAATAAACTAAATGCCCAATTGGTGGAGCTGGGCGGAGCAAGCCCGCGCTTTATCATTAATTCGCATTTTCACTACGATCATACGGGGGGAAATGAAGTTTTTGGTAAGTCGGCCACGATCATTTCTGCTTTGGCTGTTCGCGATCGTCTACAGCAGGAGCAGCTGCTCTGGAAGGAATTGCATCCTCCTGTTCCGGCGCAGGCATTGCCCCTCATTACATTTGAACAATCGATTGTGCTGCATCTTAATAAGGAGGAAATTCGTGCAGTTCACTATCCTCATGGCCATACAGATGGGGATACGGTTGTCTATTTTCAGCATGCGAAAGTGGTGAGTATGGGAGACCTCTATTTTGCTGGAATGTATCCCATTTTTCACCCGGAACATGGCGGCAGTTTGGACGGCTATGTAAAGAACATAGGGGAAGTGCTTAAGGCAACAACTGTGGATACTAAATTTGTGCCTGGTCATGGTCCGCTACGCACAAACGTGATTTAGAACGATACTATCAAATGATTTTATCGAGCATCGCCACTGTGCAAAATGGAATTAGAAACAGGCATAGCTTAGAACAGATTCAAAAAGAGGGGCTTGCGAAAGAGTGTGAGCCTTTTAGCCATGGCTATCTCAGCACAGATAGATGGATAGCGCTTCTCTATGCAAATTTAAAAAGTAAGAAATGAGGATCGCGTACTCTTAGGCCTGCAATTTTTTTATCGGATCGTGGATGTAGCGTCGTGAACTTCAGGGTCCATATAAATTGGCCCGTGGAGATCCATATTGTTTTCATCGAGGAGTGCTTTTAGCGCATCCACTCGATACACCGTATCAGCCCAAACAGCGGCAATTTCTGGTGATTTTTTATCCGCAGCATTCGTGAGCTCTGCGCGACGTAGCTCTAAGTAAATGGAGAGCCATTTTGCTTCCTCATTTGCATCTTGGGGAGCGTGGCCGAGAGCTTCGTTTGCTTTTTTGCGAATTCCGCTGCCCAGCCTAGGCCTTGCTGAATATTCGTATCGTACAGAATGGATTTTCCTAATTGGCTGTGAATATTA
>CAIPTA010000182.1 GCA_903867855.1 Oligoflexia bacterium
AGGCAGGGAATTACCGAATCCATTGTAGGGCTCTTACTTTTTGCGTCTTGCGTTCAATGGGCCAAATATCTACGAAAAAACGTGATTACGCCAGATTTTTGGGACGAAATTGCAGTGTATTTGCATCGAGGTCTTACGCTCCATAATGGGAATACCCAGCCATTAAATGCCCAAGAAGGTCCTCTTTACTCTATTTGGTACGCGACACTTGCCTTATTTGAGCGAGACCCTCTGCGCCTCTATTTTCTAAATGGGTATCTAATATGTCTATTGATACCGATATCGATTTATATTCTATGCTTAAGTTGCAGAATGGGTGTGTTCTCATCTTATCTAGCAAGTATTTTATTCATGTTTTTTCCACCGATAGTAACGATCAGTAGATGGCCATCCCATTTTTTGATTCTATTTATAGCGCTAGGATTTGCATGGGCATTTAAACAAAAATCGAAGGATCTTTTCTATGCATACGCCTCAGTAGTTTCAGGCCTTGCGAGTTTCATTCGCCCCGAAATTCAGATCAGTTTCTATATTTTTTTCTCCATATTCCTACTCCAATTCATAAGGCAGTACTCTTCTCTAAATCGGAAGGAGAGCTTAGCCAGAATTGCCTTAGCGATACCATCTACAATTTTTATTTATCTTTGGGCAAGACAGCTATTTTCCACCGCTATATTTAATAAGTCACTATTTGTCTTTCAAGACTTTACAGCACTCAGGTATAGGCAAATATTGCAACACGACATTAATCCACAACTATTATTTAATTCTATTTACCAAAATTCTAGCAGCCCACTAAGGGCCGTGTTATCCAATCCTTTGGAATTTTTCTATCATTTAGAGTTTTCCATAAAGGTATTTGTGGTTACTTTTTTTCAGTTTGTTAGTTCTTATCAAATCTTAATTGACTCTAAGTTAGGGCAAATGGTTGTCCTCGGGTTGGTCAGCATTTTATGCCTATATTTATTTTCAAAATTTTTGCAGAAAAATAAAAAAATTTCCGAAGATTTCACTTACCCTCCAAAAGTGGGATTCTCTACGATATTAATTGTGATTGTTCCCAATTTTTTATCCTGCTTGTTTTTTGGAACAGTACCGAGATATCTGCTTCCGATCCTAGCAGCGATGATTATTATAATCGCTGCTAGGATTAGACGGGAATGGCGACTGCCATCAATCGTTTTATCCGCCTATTTTACAGCCTTGGTCTATCTTGTTCCCATTGACTTTACTCAATTCCCATACCTTTTAAAGTATTTCGGCTTTGATAACACTTCTCGAATGGGCACATCTGATGAACTTGCCGACACGCTCTTTTTAAGAGAAATTAAATTAGTAGAGCAAAAAAAGATCATTACTTCGCATTTTCCTGGATTTCTTTACGTCCAAGACGGAGTCGGATTAGATCTTTGTTGGAACGACTTTTCGGAGTGTCCTCAAAATAGAAATTCGTACTTAATGAGTGTTGATGAATTTCGGAGCAATATCTTTGATTTTAACGTCTTTTTACTAACGAAGGCAGCGAAATCAAGTATTGAGAAGCAAATGCATCCCGGGCCACTAAGAGACAGTTTTCTCCGCTTCCTTCAAATGCCGAATGCTTTTGGGTTTAGAACGTATTCTATTCCATGCTCTACTGATATTATTTATATCAAAGATTCTGCCAAAGGCAGTAATGGTATTCCAGATGGATTTTACGCTAATGGCCAAAAAATTCAGAGCTGCAAATCATTGGCATTTTCGAATTAAATTCTCGCACACCAAATAAAAGGTGCAGGCGATTTTGGATGCACAATTATGCTAAAGCTTGATTGGACAAGTATTTTACCTATCCGCTCTGTGCTTGAATACCCAGCGAATGGGATTGCCACGGAAGCCGTAGCGTTCGCGCACGGTGCGTGAGAGATAACGACGCATCGCCTCTGGAATTTTATTGGCGTCTTTCACAAACACCATAAATTGGGGAGGACGATTCCCTACTTGGTGCGCCTTTTTCATGGGTCCAGCAAAAGTGCCCCACTGTGGCCCAACCGTTAGCGCTTCCGCGAGCAGTTCTTGCACTTGCTTCGGCTCAATGCGCTGCTCACGCGCTTCGATGAGCTCTACGGCAAGAGTCCAAATATCATCGAGAGTATTGGGCATCTTAAGGGGTTCCAAAACTACCTCTGCATCAGCACCTGGTAGTGAATCATAGAGACGCCCCTTCTCCGCGGAGATTGCCACTACGGGCGCGTAATCCAGAAATGGAATTTCCTTCTCCATCATTTTGGAGAATTTCTTGAGACCATCCACCGTATCGCGAATCGGCATGGGCGCTAGATCCCATTTGTTCGCGACCAATATCGCCGTGCAGCCGGATTCTTCAACAAGCGAAGCGATACGAGAATCTTGGGCCGTCACACCCTCGGCCGCATCCACCACGAGGAAAGCCAAGTCAGCATCATTCAAATTTCGCTTCGCGTACATCACGCCAAGATCTTCCACTTCGTCTTTGCGCTTTGCATTGCGACGAATACCAGCGGTATCCACCACGAGGAAACGATGTCCGCCTCGCTCAATTTCCACATCCACAGAATCCGTAGTGGTGCCTGGTTCAGAGCTAGCCACTGCGCGCTCTTCGCCCACAATTTGGTTGAGGAGAGAAGATTTTCCTACGTTAGGGCGACCCACAATCGTGACGCGATAGATTTTATCCTCGGGCGCTTTTTCGGCTTTCTCGCCTTTAGCGTACTCTCCGAAATAAGGCATGAGGCGTTCCCAGAAATCGTAGATGCCCACTTTGTGTTCTGCGCTCACTGGAATAATTTCATCGGCACCGAGCTGGAAAAAATCACCGATCTGGTAGCCTTCATTTAATTTATCGGCCTTGTTCGCCGCGATCACGAAGGGGCGATTTAATTTACGGATATAGCGCACGATATCTTCATCCAGGCTCGTTACGCCCTCTCGGATATTCATCACGAGCACAATCACGGAGGCTTCTTCCAAGGCCTTCAGAATTTGCACTTCGATATTTTGTAAAAGTTCTTTATCATCGTGGTTTTTGCGCCATTGTTCGGGCATCCATCCGCCCGTATCCACGATACGCACAATCTTATCGCCCATAGGTTCCACCACGGCTTCACCGAAACGGCGATCGCGAGTCACGCCGCTGAAATCGGCCACAAGCGCATTTCGCTTACGCGTGAGCGCATTAAATAGAGAGCTTTTGCCTACGTTGGGTCTGCCAACGAGGGCAATGAGGGGGGCTTGAGTGGTCATAATTTTAGCGTCTTTCAGGAACGGTATAGCCTAGGCGCTTCAATTGTTCCAAATCTTTTGTCCATTTCGGGCTATGCTTCACCTGCAAACGAAGCACGATCTTCTCATTCATCAAGCGTTCGATGCTCTCGCGGGCAGATTGGCCGATTTCTTTGATCTTCGCGCCGCCCTTGCCAATCACCATGGATTTTTGGCTTTCGCGCTCCACGTGAATATTCGCTTCGATCTCCGTGAGGCGTTTGCCTTCAGTCGGGTCCTTATAACTCACGATCTCCACTGCGCAAGAGTAAGGAATCTCATCGCCGAGGAAGTGAAAAAGCTGCTCTTGAATGAGTTCGCCGGCTACTTGGCGCATGCTTTGGTCGGTGAGTTCGTCTAACGGAAAAAAGGCTGGGCCAGTGGGGAGAGTTTGGATGAGTTCAGCCACTAAGGGATCCACGCCATCGCCGGTGCGGGCAGAGAGAGGATACACAGCCTTTACAGGCAGGCGAGAAATTAAATCCTCAAAACCCTTTTGCTCCGAAAATTTATTTTTGCCTTTTTCCCATAAATCCATTTTATTTAAAACAAGGAAGAGCGGCACAGCGCGTTTTTTGAGCACTCGCTGCAATTGGGAAATGAGGAATACTTCATCAGACTCAGGATCATCCAGCTTTAGTTCACGGCTGCCATCCACGATATACACAAAAGCATCGGTGTCTTCGATCGCATCTAAAGCTTCGGATACGCAATACTCATTAAGCATTTTCCCTTGGGGCGCACGATGCACCCCAGGAGTATCCACAAAAATCATTTGATAGCTATCTTCAGTCTTGATGCCACGAAATCTTCGGCGAGTAGTTTGCGCTTTCGGAGAAACGGCGGCCATGCGCTCGCCAATCATACGGTTCAGAAAGGTGCTTTTGCCCACGTTAGGCCGCCCAATGATGGCCACGAAGCCACAGCGGAAATCAGGATTCTGTGGTGACACTGTTTGCATTGGTACTTTCTTTCTCTAATGTCTCTAGTAGGAAACCGGCTGCGACTTGCTCGGCCTCTTTTTTATTGCGACCTTTTCCATAGCGGCTGTAGTTGCCTACTGTTACCACAACTTCGAAGGTTTTGGCATGATCAGGGCCTTCTTCAGAATTTACTTTATACTGGGGCGAACGGTGAAAGCGCGCCTGGCAAAGCTCTTGGAGCTGGGTTTTCGTGTCCCCAGAGAAAGCGCCAGCCACACCGTCTAACAAAATGGCAAAATGCTTACTCACTGCCTCGTGAGTAGCAGCCAAGCCACCATCTAGGTAGATCGCGCCAAGCACGGCCTCATAAGTAGAAGAAAGAATCGAATCTTTTTCACGCCCTTGGGTGCTCTCTTCGCCCTTACCAAGACGAATATATTTCCCAAGCTTTATGCTTTTCGCCACTTGAGCCAAGGTTTCTGCCCGCACGAGGGATGCGCGCATGCGGGAGAGTCTACCCTCATCGGCTTCGGGGAAACGTTCAAAGAGTAAATCAGAAATGATGAGACCCAGCACAGAATCGCCCAGATACTCGAGGCGCTCATTATGCAAATCCACGAATTCTTCTTTCGAAGCAAGGCGTGCACGCTCCTCGTTGGCGTGAGACTTATGACTCAGCGCAAGCCGGAGACGTTGAGGATCTTTGAATGTATAGGAAAGCTCCGCTTCCACCGCGTGAACCACAAACCCTACCTTAATGGCCGCAAGATGCGGCGCTAGTGTTCTACTATAGGGGATTCTTTAAATCAATTATTTTGACGCAATAGTTAAAATACTGAATTTTAAGGCTTTTTAATCAAAGATTCGGGCAATTTTGCTTTTGACAATAGCCATATAGCTCTAGCTTGTGGTCTTGGAGCGTGAAGCCCAATTTACTGGCCACTTCCTTTTGCAGCTCTTCAATTTTGTCGTTTTCAAATTCGAAGATTTTGCGACAGCGCATGCAGATCAAATGGTCGTGATGGTGACCCGGCTCATGGAGCTCAAATACGGAACTGCGATCGAGGAACTGGCGCTCCACCGCGAGACCCGCTTCGACGAGGCTATTTATCGTGCGATACACACTGGCCAAACCCACGCCCGCCGCCTTTTTCTTTACGGAGCGGAAAAGGTCTTCGGCACTTACGTGCCCGCCAGCGCGGAGAAACTCCGAAATGATAATTTTGCGCTGATTCGTAAACTTCAGCTCGTGCTGCGTGAGATAGAGCTTATACTTCTCGAGAAAACTCTCAATTTCCGCGTCACTGATCGTGCGGGCTCGAATCTTTTTCATCATTCTTTGTCTATAGCAGATACGCTCCGCGTTAACCAGTACCGAAAGCGCAGTACATTTGCTATCCTCTTCCACTATGAAGAAATTTTTCCCCGAGTTTGGTTCCGACTATAGTTTTCCCGCTTTTGAAGGTGCTGTTTTGCAGTATTGGAAAGAGCAGAAAGTTTTCGATCGCGTGCTTGCCGAAAAAGAGAAGCGCAAATGGTATGGCTTCTATGACGGGCCTCCCTTCGCTACCGGTCTTCCCCACTATGGCCACCTCCTCGCCGGAACTATCAAAGATATGGTGCCCCGCTACTGGACAATGCGCGGCTATCACATCGAGCGCCGTTTTGGCTGGGATTGCCACGGCCTCCCGATCGAATTCGAAATCGAAAAAAATTTGAACTTGAGTGGCTCGCTTGCGATCCGTGCTTATGGCATCGATAAATTCAATGAAGCTTGTCGCAGCATCGTGCTTCGCTATACGGGTGAATGGCGCAAAACCGTGGAACGCATGGGCCGCTGGGTGGATTTGGATAACGACTATAAAACCATGAACCCGGAGTTCATGGAATCCGTCTGGTGGGTATTCGCCGAGCTCTGGAAAAAAGGACTCGTCTACCAAGGGAAAAAAGTGGTGCCCTACTCTTGGCGTCTCACGGCTCCACTTTCTAATTTCGAAGCCTCGCAAAATTATAAGAGCGTGCAGGATCCCGCTGTTACGGTGCTCTTCCCCATCGACAATCATGACGGTGAAGCTTTCGCCGCGTGGACGACTACTCCCTGGACACTTCCAGCCAACCTTGGACTCGCCGTAAATCCAAATCTCCAGTACGGCAAATACAAATTGCTTCAAGCGGTGGGTAAAACACAATTTGTTTGGATCCTCCAAGCTCGCGCGGAAAGCTATGGCAAAGAGATCGACTGCACAACCGTGGTCGAAACAAAATCAGGCAGCGAACTCCTCGGCCTCACCTATACACCGCTCTTTCGCTACTATGAGAAGAACAAGGCTGCTGGCGCCTTCCGCGTGATCGGCGGCGATTTCGTTTCCGATAGTGATGGTACGGGTATCGTGCATATGGCTCCGGCATTCGGTGAGGACGACTTCTATGCCTGCCAAAGCGCGAAGATCGAACTCGTAGACCCTACCAACGCGGAAGGAAACTATACTCGCGAAGTGAGTGGCCCTGATCTCAATCTCGAAGGCAAGCACGTGAAGGATCCTGCTACCGATAAAGAGATCGTGAAATTCTTGAAAGATGGCGGACGCCTCTTGAAACAAGAAGTGCTGCAGCACAATTATCCCTTCTGTGAACGCTCCGATACGCCGCTCATCTATAAAGCCATCTCCTCTTGGTTTGTGAACGTGGAAGCGATCAAGGATCGCATGCAGGCCAATAACCAGAAAATCGCCTGGGTGCCGGAACATATCCGCGATGGCCGCTTTGGCAAATGGCTAGAAAATGCTCGCGATTGGTGTATCTCCAGGAATCGCTTCTGGGGCACTCCGATCCCTGTTTGGATATGCGAAGCTTGCGGACACAAACTCGTGGTAGGTTCTCGCGCAGAATTAGACAAGCTCGCTGGCAAAAAAATGAACGATCTGCACTCTCACTTTGTGGATGCCATCGAGGCAGACTGCCCCGAATGTAAAAAGAAAAATGGCTTGAAGCGCACGCCCGAAGTATTAGATTGCTGGTTTGAATCCGGCTCTATGCCTTATGCGCAATCGCACTATCCTTTCGAAAATAAAGCGGCCTTCGAGGCAGGCTTCCCTGCAGACTTTATCGCCGAAGGCTTAGATCAAACTCGTGGTTGGTTCTATACCCTCACCGTGCTTTCCACTGCTCTCTTTGATTCGCCGGCTTTCACCCATTGCATCGTGAATGGATTAGTGCTCGCAGAAGACGGCAAAAAAATGTCGAAGCGCTTGAAGAACTATCCTGATCCTTCCCTGATTCTGGATAAATATGGCGCCGATGCCTTGCGCCTCTACTTGATGCAATCCCCAGCCGTGCACGGAGAAGAGGTGCGCTTTACCGAGAAGTATTTAGTCGAAAATATGCGCGCCGTGCTTCTGCCGCTCTGGAATGCCTATGGATTTTTTGCGTCCTACGCGAATATCGATGGCTTTTCCCCTGCGGAAATGAAAAATGCTCCCATCGCGGCCGAGCGCCCACAGATAGACCGCTGGATTCTGGCACTCATGGAAGACACGGAACGCAAAGTGCACAAGGAGATGGAAGCCTATCAATTGGCGAACGTTTTCCCCGTGCTCTCACGCTTCCTAGACAACCTCACCAATTGGTATATTCGCCTCAACCGCGGACGCTACTGGGAGTCTAAAGGAGATTCATTTACAGCGGACAAGTTAGCCGCCTATACCACCCTCTTCGAAGTGCTCGATCGCTTTGGGATGTTACTCGCGCCTTACTTACCTTACTTCTCCGAATACCTCCACGCAGCCATGCACCATGGAATCAAACCGGAAGACATGGCCGCGAAAACCAATCTCCCAAGCGTGCACCAGCGCATCTATAGCACGCCAACAGCCGCAAGCGCGCAGGCACAAGCCCTGCTCGATGAAATGGCGATTGCGCAACGAGCGATTCTCTTGGGACGCTCCCTCCGCGCAGAAGCGAAAATCGGTTTGCGCCAGCCGCTAGAAAAAATCAGCGTGGCGGGCTTGAGCACAGAAGAGCAAAAACTCTTGAAGGGTTTGGAAGAGCTCGTGCTCTCCGAGCTCAACTTGAAGCAAATTGAATTCCTTGCGAGTGGCGATGGGCTAGTGGTGGAAAATGTGAAGCCAAACTTGAAGCGCCTCGGTGCGAAGCTCGGCAAAAAAATGCCTCTGGTTACGAATAAGCTAAAAGCGTGGACATCGAAAGATATTGCCGCCTTTGAATCTGCGGGGCATGCGATCATCGAAGGTGAACGCTTAGAAAGTGATGATATATTCATCGAAAGAAAAGCCGTTGAAGGCCGCACCGCGGGTGCCTTAGAAGGACTCGTCGCAGAGCTCGATGTAAAATTGACTCCTGCGCTACTCAAAGAGGGATTGGTGCGTGAGCTAGTGAATCGTATTCAGCAGCGCCGTAAAGAGGAAAAGTTCCAACTCACGGATCGCATTCGTATTCGCTATGCGGCGGCTGGTGCCTGCGCAGAGATACTCGACGAAGAAGCTCGCCATTTAGGCTACCTCGCGGGCGAAACCTTGGCGAAAGAGATCGTGAAATCTGCCCCTGAAAGTCTAGGAGAAAAAGAGGTATTCGATGCTTTTCCTGGCGCCTGGGTGGCTTTTGCGCTGGACGTCGTAAAGTTGTAAGCTTTCCAAATTGACAAGTGCCGCAGCTTCACGTTGAATGAAGTCATGCGGCAATACCACGATCTACTTCGTCACGTTTTAGAAAATGGAATCGAAAAAAGCGATCGCACGGGCACCGGCACCAAAAGTGTTTTTGGGTATCAGATGCGCTTCGATCTCGCTAAAGGTTTTCCCTTAGTCACTACAAAGAAATGTCATACACGATCCATCTTCCAAGAACTGCTTTGGTTTTTGAAGGGCGATACGAATATCAAATACCTCCAAGAAAATGGTGTCACGATTTGGGATGAGTGGGCGGATAAGGATGGCAACCTCGGACCCGTCTACGGTTCGCAGTGGAGATCTTGGCAGGGTGCGGATGGAAAATCTCACGATCAAATTAAAGAGCTATTAGTCAATTTGAAAAAAAATCCAGACTCTCGCCGCCACATTATCAGTGCATGGAATGTAGGGGAAATTAGCAAGATGGCTTTGCCCCCATGCCACGCACTCTTTCAATTTTATGTGGCCGATGGAAAACTTTCTTGCCAGCTCTACCAGCGCAGCGCGGATATTTTTCTTGGCGTGCCATTTAATATCGCGAGCTATGCCCTGCTCACGGCGATGATCGCGCAGGTGGTGGATCTTGAGCTCGGTGATTTCGTGCATACCCTTGGTGATGCCCATCTTTACTTAAATCATCTTGAGCAAACGAAGTTGCAGCTGAGCCGTGATTTCCGTCCATTGCCAAAGCTGAAACTCAATCCGATGGTGAGAGACCTCTTTGCCTTTCAGTATTCCGATATCAGCGTAGAAGGCTACGATCCTCATCCGGCGATCAAGGCGCCGATCGCAGTATGATAGTTTCCTATATCGTCGCGATGAGTGAAAATCGCGTGATTGGCGTGGAAAATAAATTGCCCTGGTCAATTCCAGAAGACTTAAAACGATTCAAAAAAATCACGAGTGGCCACCCCATCATCATGGGCCGCCGCACCTATGATTCGATCGGAAGAATTCTGCCGAACCGCACGAATATTATCGTGACGAGAAATCCCTATTGGAAATTAGAAGGCGCCATTACTGCAAATAGCCTAGAAGACGCCATCGAAAAAGGCGCAGCCGCTCCCGGCGGCGAAGAAGTTTTCGTGATCGGTGGCGGTGAACTTTTCACTCAAGGCCTAGATCTTGTAAACAAAATTTACTTAACCGTAGTTCACGAACAAGTAGCTGGCGACGTATTCTTCCCTGAACTCCCAGCCGGCAAATTTCATCTCGAAAAAAATGAGCCCATGGAGGGCTCGCCGAAGATTAGCTTTCAGGAATTGGTGCGTAAATAAGCTTTAATGCCCTTGAAAGTGCTTCAGCGCGGGGATGGCAACAGCAGCCAAAATTCCGATCACAGGAATGCCGACAATAATGCAAACTACGATTATCATAAATTTCTTCATGCCTTAATTTCAGCATAGGGCTACCACTAAACACAATCCCCAATCGTTGAGTTTTCTTTTTTCCAGTGCTTTAATAGGTGATGCAAAAAAATCTATTTGTAGCCGTCACCCTACTTTTCCTCTTGCCATATTCTGGGATTGCGAATGAAAAACAAGCAGCCCTTATCGCAAAGCTCGAACCTGCTACAGTGAAAATCAATTGCCTCTACCAAGGCGTGCCCGTAAATATCGGAACAGGCTTTTTCATTTCCGACGATGGAAAAATTCTAACCAATATGCACGTGGTGAGGCCAGCCTTTCAAGAAGGCTATGCCCTGCGTATCACCACAAACGACGGCAAACAAATCGAAGATGTTAGCATGATCAAAGTGGGCGATGAAAAAAACGTTGACCTTACTCTCCTCAAAGTAAATTTTCATCCGAAGTCCTTTTTCAAGATTGCTACAATCGCCCCCAAAAAAGGCACTGATGTAATGGTGCTCGGCAATCCTCGCGGGTATGACTTCACGGTTTCTAGCGGCATCCTGAGTGGATTCAATCAAGCCGATACTTCAGCGAAGTTTAATCCGGAGAGCCGGGTGGATGAAATTCAGGTGACAGCCCCCATCAGTCCTGGAAATAGTGGAGGTCCGATATTTAACGATGTCGGAGAGGTGCTTGGTGTTGCTACCGAGATTCGCCTCGACGCAGGTAGCGAGAATCTTAACTTTGGAATTTCCTATACAGAAATTAATAAGTTTTTAGCAAACCAGCTCCCACCCGAACCGCTTCCCGTTTTTCAAAAAGCCCGCCATGCAAGAATTAAGGCCACTTATGAGAATTTAAAAAACACGATCATTCGGCCTCTAATCGTGGATCTAGATCATAATAAATTAGGCGACCGCGAGAAGGGTCCGATCATCGCGCTCTACTTAGATAACAAAAGTATTGAAGCTCCTATACCGAATGTCTTCACGAGGAATTTTTCCGCGAAGAGAAATTGTAAGATTGCGGGCGATGCACGCACCTCCATTGCGGATTGCTATGACCCTGGATCTAATGTGAGTTTTACTTTTCAGATCTCTAAAATGCATGTGGACGACCTAAAAGTAAGTAACGGAAATAATAAGCTGGAAGTTAAACCATTGCCCATCGTAGTGGCTATTCAAAGATCTGGCGAGTGGGAGACATTAAAGAAAAAACTGAGCCCTCAGCAAATTAAGTATCTCTATTCGATTCCCGAGCCTTGGAAGTGTAAGCAAGAAAAGGCGAGCGCTCGCCCCATGTGGAATCTCACCACGACGTGCGCGCGCCTTACCTATAATGATGGCGCAGCCGGGGCCTCTACCTTCTTTTATGCTGCCCAGAGGAATAACGATCCCTATGCTATTTTCGCCACCGTAAATGTTCCCGATTCAGCGATGAGCAGTTTTTATTTTGAGCTGCCCGTCTACATGATCGGCGCCACAGAATTTAAAAAAGATAACTAAAAGCTCGAGATCAACGGAACGCGAGGAAGGCCAACGAAAATTCCGCAGGATTGCGGAATTTGACTCGAACGAAGGGAGAGCCCGCAGGGGCTCGGTCAGGATTGACCGAGATCAAGGATATGGAAATTTATCGAAGACGATTATTAATGCGTCAGCGCTGAAAAACGGCTCAGAGCCGAGGCGCGCGACGAGCGCAACCGTGAGCTGGCCTAGTGGCCAGCGGAGCGGGGCGTGAGGAAGCGCAACGAAGGATATGACCGTTTTTATGCGCTGACTAGTTTCCGCACATATTTTCTGGGCGTACCCACAGATCAAACTGCTCCGCCGTCAAGAAACCAAGCGCCAGCGCAGACTCTCTAAGAGTAGTCCCCTCTTTGTGGGCCTTCTTCGCAATCTTCGCCGCTTTGTCATAGCCAATATGCGGATTAAGCGCTGTTACGAGCATCAAGCTCTTCTGCAGATTTTCTTGGATGCGAGCATTGTTCGCCTCGATGCCAACCACGCAGTGTTCACGGAAACTGTCAGCCCCTTCGGCGAGCAAGCGAGCGCTTTGCAAGAAGTTGTGAATCATAAGCGGCTTATACACATTCAATTCAAAATTCCCAGAAGCTCCGCCCACAGAAATCGCCACATCATTCCCCATCACCTGCGCAGAAAGCATGGTGAGTGCTTCACACTGAGTGGGATTCACTTTACCAGGCATGATGGAGCTACCCGGTTCATTTTCCGGAATTAGAATTTCGCCGATCCCAGCGCGTGGACCACTCGAAAGCCAGCGTATATCGTTCGCAATCTTGAAAAAAGAAACAGCGAGGCCTTTCAAGGCTCCGTGCGCTTGCACGAGAGCATCGTTCGCAGCGAGGGCTTCAAATTTATTAGGAGCGGTAACAAAGGGAAGACTCGTTAGCTTCGCGATCTCTTTCGCAGAAGCCTCGGCATAGCCTTTCGGTGCGTTGAGACCCGTGCCCACAGCGGTGCCGCCGAGAGCAAGCTCATAGAGATGTGGCAAGGATTGCTCAATATGTTTCATCGAGTGATCGAGCTGGGCTACATAGCCAGAAAATTCTTGGCCGAGAGTCATGGGAGTAGCGTCTTGGAGGTGAGTGCGTCCGATTTTTACGACCGATTTAAATTCTTCACTCTTGGCTGCAAGAGCCCCACGGAGCGCCTTCAAGGCGGGCAAAACTTTTTTCGAAATTACTTCTGCCGCTGCGATACTCATCGCAGTGGGAAAAACATCGTTAGAGCTTTGGGATTTATTCACGTCATCATTCGGGTGAATTTTTCTTTCTTCTCCGCGCACACCGCCCAAAATTTCCGAAGCGCGATTCGCCACCACTTCATTCACGTTCATATTGCTTTGAGTGCCAGAGCCAGTTTGCCAAACAGAGAGTGGAAAATGCTCATCGAGCTTACCCGCTAGAATTTCATCGACAGCAGACTGAATCGCTTTTGATTTTTCCGCAGGCAGGGAGCCATTCGCTTGGTTCACGATCGCTGCGGCCTTTTTCACCGTGGCCACCGCGTAAATCACGGGGAGAGGAATCTTTTCCGAAGAAATGGCGAAGAATTTCAGCGAGCGCTGCGTCTGAGCTCCCCAGAGGGCAGTATTTGGCACGTCAATGGGTCCAAAGGTGTCTTTTTCTGTACGGAACTGCATCAAATTACTCTCCTAATTTACGGTTAAAGAGACGCTACCATAAAATTTCTGCTTTTTCTTGTTCCCTGCATGGACAAATCAAAAAGCCACACCATCTTTTTCTCAAGGGAACTATGGCGTGAGCCAAAATTTCTCGTACAATTAGAAATAGGTATATGGGCGAAGAAGATCAAAAGCAGCGCAGCGCAGTCGCAGAGAAGGCAAAAGTCAAAAAGCCCCCCATGTACGCAGTGGTTCTCGTTAACGACGACTATACTCCCATGGAGTTTGTGATTCACGTTTTAGAGAAGTTTTTTCAGAAGAATCTAGAAGACGCTACGAAAATTATGCTGCAGGTCCATCAAAAGGGTCATGGAGTCTGCGGAAT